>NZ_CP114599.1:957000-1276000 GCF_027286305.1 Phenylobacterium sp. NIBR 498073 | reverse complement strand
GCCGCCTCCCTTGGCGTCATGCCCCGGCGTATGTTCCGCTCCACCGCCTCGACCACGACGATGGCGTCGTCGACGACGATGCCGACCGCGAGCACGAGGGCGAACAGCGACAGTGAGTTCAGCGAGTAGCCGAGCGCGAGCTGCACCGCGAAGGTGCCGACCAGCGCGACGGGGATCGCCAGGATCGGAATGATCGCCGCCCGCCAGGTCTGCAGGAACACCATGATCACGACGACCACGAGGATCACCGCTTCGAACAGGGTGCTCTGCACCGAGGCGACGGACGCTTCGACGAATTCGGTCGGATTGTAGGGGATCGAGTAGCTCACGCCTTGCGGCATGGACGGCTTCAGTTCCTCGACCGCCTTCATGACTTCGGCGGCGGTCGACAGGGCGTTGGCGCCCGGCTGCTGGATGATCGCCAGGCCGATGCCGCGCTTGCCGTCGAAGTAGCCGCGCATCCCGTAGTCCTGGGCGCCCAGCTCGACGCGGCCGATGTCACGCACGCGGGTCACGCGGCCGTCGGCGTCCGTGCGGATGACGATGTTGGCGAACTCTTCGGGATCGGCCAGCCGGCCCTCGACCTGCACGGGCAGCTGGAAGGCCGCGCCAGTGTCGTTCGGGGCCTGGCCGAGGGCGCCGCCCGCGGCCTGGACGTTCTGCGCCCGCAGCGCCGCCACGATCTCGTCCGAGGTTAGGTTGCGCGCTGAGGCCTTGCCCGGGTCGATCCAGACCCGCATGGAGTAGAAGCCACCGCCGAACACCTGCACGCCGCCGACGCCCTTGATGCGCAGAAGGCGGTCACGAACCGTGGAGTTCGCGAAGTTGCCGATGTGGTCGAGGTCGGCGTTGGGATCATCCGACGTCAGGGCGACCAGCAGCAGGAAACCCGAGAGCTGCTTGTTCACGGTGACGCCCACCTGGCGCACCTGCTCGGGCAGGCGCGGCGTGGCGAGCGCGACGCGGTTCTGGACGAGCACCTGGGCGGCGTCGAGATCGGTGCCGGGTTCGAACGTCACTGAGATCGTCGCCATGCCGTCGGCGGTGGACGACGAGGTCATGTAGAGCATGCCCTCGACGCCGTTGATCTCTTGCTCAATCGGCGCGGCGACGGTCTCAGCAAGGGTTTCGGCCGAGGCGCCCGGGTAGGTGGCGGTGACCGCGATGGTCGGCGGCGCGATGTCCGGATACTGCGACAGCGGCAGCAGCGGCAGCGCGAACGCCCCGATCAGGGCGATGAACACCGACAGCACGCCCGCGAAGATCGGGCGGTCGATGAAGAAGTGCGAGAAACGCATGATTCCGTTCCTGGGTCGGGCCCTTAGCGGGCGCCGGCCGGGGTGGCGCTCGAGGCCACGGGAATGGTGACGGTGGACGTGGCCTGCGCGGCGGCCGTCTTGGGCTCGATGGTCACGACCTTCGCCTTGACCTTCATGCCCGGCCCCATCAGGCGCACGCCGCCGTTCACGATGACCTTGTCGTCCGGCTTGATGCCGCTGCGGATGACCCGTAGGCCCTGGGTGGTCGGGCCGAGCTCGACCGGCTTCAGGGTCACCGAACCATCGGCCGAGACGACGTTGACCGCCTTGCGGGCGCCGTCGGCGACGATGGCGGCTTCCGGCACCAGCAGCGCGTCATAGGCCTGGCCGCCCTCGACCTTGGCCTTGCCGAACATCCCGGGCTTCAGGAAGCCGTTCGGGTTCGGGACCACGGCGCGCATGCGGATCGCTCCGGACGCACCGTCGATGCTGTTGTCAGTGAAGTCGATCTGACCGGCCCAACGATAATCGGCCTCATCCTGCAGACGGATCTGCACCTTGCCGCCCTTGCCCGTCGCGCGCTGGTCCTTGAGGAGCTGAGCCTCGGAGGCGTCGAACAGGAAGTGGATCGGCGTGGTCGAGACGATCGTGGTCAGCACGTCCGCGCCGGCCCCGCCGCCGGAAATCACGTTGCCCGGATCGACGCGGCGATCTGAGACGATGCCCGAGGTCGGGGCGGTGACACGGGTGAACTCGAGGTCTAGCGCGCGGGCCTGAACCGTCGCCTGGGCGACTTCGCTGGCGGCGCGCTTGTTGTCGTATTCTTCGCGGCTGATGGCCTGAACCTTCAGCAGGGTCTCGGCGCGGGCGAGGTCGGCGGCCGCCAGCTTGGCCTGCGCGCGGGCGGCGGCGAGCTGGGCTTCGGCTGGACGCGGGTCTAGTGTGTAGAGCAGCTGGCCCTTCTTGACGAACTGGCCTTCGCGGAAATGGGCGGCCTGCAAGTAGCCGCTGGTGCGGGCGCGCACGTCGACGCGCTCGGGCGCCTCGAATCGGCCGGTGAAATCGTCCCAATCGACGACCGATTGCCGCAGCGGTGTGGCGACGGAAACCTCTGGCGCCGGCATCTGCGGGGGGCCTTCAGGCTTGCCGCACCCAGCCAGAACCAATGCAGCGGCGGCCGTTGCGACGAACGGCGCGAGAAACTTTCGCATGATTTATCCCACGGGCGGGGGAGCGCCCAAGTCAACGGTTGATGACTTCTACATCGACAGGGCCTACATATGTCAACAGCCGATGACAACAAGGGAGCGAACGGCGAAAATGGCCGAGAATGTGGCGCCGGTGCGCGCGCGCAACGCGGCGGCGACGAGACAAGCGATCCTTGATGCGGCGAAAAACCGTTTCGCCAAAGAGGGTTATGACGGCGCGAGCCTTCGCGAAATCGCCGCCGACGCTCGTGTCGACGCGGCGCTGGTCTCTCGCTATTTCGGCTCGAAGGAAGAGCTCTTCGTCGAGGTTCTCAACTGCGGACCTGACGCGACGGAGCTATTCCAGGGCGAACTCAGCCAGTTCGGCGAACGCGTCGCGGGCCGCCTGATGGACGATCCGGATCGCCATGACGGCCTTGAGCACCTGCTGATCATGCTGCGCTCAGCCTCGTCGCCCGCGGCGGCCGAGCCGTTGCGGCGATCGATGCGCGCCTGGTTCCACGATCCGTTTGCCGCCTATCTCGGCGGCCCGGAGGCCGACGTCCGTGCGCGCCTGGCCGGCGACCTGATCATGGGCGTGGCGATCTCCCGCGCCATCACCGACGATCACGACCTCGACGCCGACGGACAGGCCGCGCTGCGTCAGCGGCTCGCCAAGGTCATTCAGGCCGCCATCGAGCCCTAGGTCAGCGGGATCGTGGCGCCGAACTTCACGCGCCGCCGTATGAACACCGTCTCGAACCGCCCGACCGACGGATGCTCGGCGATCTCGGCGTCAACGAACGCATTGAACGTCTCCATGGTCTCGAAGACCGTGATGCACATCAGGTCGTAGGCGCCGGCTAGCTCCATCACCACCTGCACATGCGGCGAGCGACTGAGCCTGGCTCGCACGTCGGCGACCCGCGCCGGGCCCTGCTGAGCCAGTTGGATCATCACCATCACCGAGATGTGGTCCCCCGCCAGCCGCGGGTCGAGCACCGAGACGTCCGCCGCGATCACGCCGTTGCTTCGATAGCTGCGGATACGCCGCTGGATCGCCGAGGGCGACAGCGGCACCTTGTGGGCCAGTTCCTGCGCGCTGGTCTGGTTCGACACCTGCAATGCCGACAGGATCCGCAGGTCCAGCCGGTCGAGCTCCAACTCCATCGCAACGCCCTCCAGCCGTGCACGGCCATCGAATGACTCGGTATGCCGGATGGGTCATGGCGTTCGCGACAAACGGCGACGCTCGCGCGTCAAAGCGCGATTTCACCGATGAAACCAGACGTCGGCTCAGGAGGCTGCGCCGATGATCGCATCGAGCCGATCACGCACGGCGCGACCCGCCGGCGTCAGGTGCAGGACGCGGCTGCGACCGTCCTTGGGATTGAGGAACGCCTCGACCAGGCCGCAGGCAGGCGCCCTCGCCCACTCGGTCCCCGGCGGCCCGAACGAGCGGATGCTGCGCGAGGCCGTAGGTTCGGTCATGCGCGCCAGATCGGCCAACTCCTGGATGGTCAGGCCTTCCTGGTCGCAGGCATGCAGGAACGTTGAGATCTCGTTGACGGTGATCGTCGGGTTGAGATCCCGGAACAGCGCCAGGGCCTCAACGAGCACGCTCCGCGGCCGCACCGGATCAACCGTCCGCGCGGGCGGCGCCCCGCGCCGCCAGTTCCGCTGGCAGCGCCCGCACCGCCGGCGTCGGCCGCCGCTCACGCCGCTCGCGCATCGCCAGCGTCGCTTCCGGATAGACCGCCCTCACCTGCGCCAGGATCGCCTCCAGGCGGCGCTGGTGCTCGGCCGCCTCGACATAGTCGCCGACATTGAGTTCGATCGATATCTGGCCCCACAGCTTCAAGGCGCGCCTCCAAAACCAATTGTCTCGTCGTTGTCATCTCTAGCCTCGGGACGATGCGGCTTTGGCGCGTTGTGACGGTCGCACGCGCGGCGGTGCGGCGATGATCGACGCGGTCACGCCGCGTCCGCCCAAAAGCAAACCGGCCGGTCCCTCACGGAACCGGCCGGCGCTTGGTCTTTCGAGTTTCCGTCAGTCCTTAGAACGACTTGCGGACGCTCACGTACCAGTAGCGGCTGTAGGGCTGGTAGAGCGCGCCCAGGTAGCCGTCCGACGCCAGCGGCGGCTTCTCGTCGGTCAGATTGCGAACGCCGACCCGCAGGCGGGTGTTCGACGCCAGGCCTTCGGTGAACTCGTACTGACCGTAGAGGTTGGCCGTGAGCTGCGAGTCGACCACCCAGGCCGTGCCAGTGGAATCGAGCAGCTGCGTGTCATCCACGTCGCTGACGTACTGGGTGAAGGCGCCGACGGTCCACTGGTCGTAGCTCCAGGTCGCCGAGGCAGACCACTTCCACTCCGGACGGCCATCCTGGCGAACCAGGTCGCCGCCGCCGCCGATGAAGATCGTCGGGTCGATCTCGCCAGCCGCCTGGGCGGCGATGAGTTCGGCCACGCCCGGCGAGGGCGAGCGGTAGAACTTGATCAGATGGGCGGCGTTGAAGTTGACGTTGAAGTCGCCGTACTGGGTGCCGCGCAGGTTCCACATCACGCCGATGTCCAGGCCGCGCGCCTCTTGCGGCAGCAAGTTCTGGTACTGGTCGGTGATGTAGAGGATCTGGCCGACCGGAGCCAAGCCAGTGCCCGCGAAGGCGGCGATGTCGTCGGCGGTCGGCGCAGCGCGAACCACGTTGGCGAACGACGAACCGTTCAGGCGCGCGTAGTAGTCGGCGGTGATGGCGTTGCCGCCGCCGAAGAGGCCCACGATGCCGTCCTGCTTCACGCGCCAGTAGTCGACGGTGAAGGTGAAGCGGCCGAAGTCCTCCGGGATGAAGCGCGGCTCATAGACCACGCCGACGCCCCAGGTCTCCGACTCTTCCGGCTTCAGTTCCGGGTTGCCCGAACGGCGCTCGGCGGTGGCCGGCGCGGAGCACGCCTGGAGGTTGCTGAGGCGGCCGGCGCGCACCTCGGCTTCGCAGCGATACCAGTCGCGACGGTTGTTCGAACGGGTCACCAGGGTGGCGTTGACCTGTTCGAGGTTCGGGGCCTTGAAGCCCTGGGCCCAGGAGCCGCGGAAGCGCAGGCCATCGATGACGTCCCAGGCCATGGCGACCTTCGGCTTGGCCACGTCGCCAGCGTCGCTGAAGCTCTCGTAGCGGCCTGCAACCTGGGCTTCCAGGTTGTGGACAAAGGGGATGTCCATGTCCGGCGAGACGATCGGGATCGCGAACTCAAGATAGGCCGAGGTCACGTTGCGCGAGCCCTTGGTGTCGGGCGACGGGCTCGAACCCACCAGGTCGTTGGCGTAGGTCACGCCGGTGTTGGCGTTGGTGAAGGTGATCGTGCCGTCCAGGCGGGCGTCACGGTCGTCCTTCTGGGTTTCACGACGATACTCGACGCCGGCGGCGAAGCCGACGTCGCCGGCCGGAACCTGGAACAGGTCGACCTTCGAGACCTTGAAGTCGGCCAAGGCCAGCGAGCTCGTGTTCTTGCGGACGGTCTTGACGCGGATGGCGTCAATCGCGGCCTGCGAGCTCGGACGGTTGTCGCCGATGCTCGGGTTGTCGAGGCTGCCGCCGTTGAACGGGTTGTAGGCGTCCGGCGTGGCGAGAGCCATCTGGCGCTGCAGTGCCGTGGCGCTGATGCCGTCCGAGGTGTCCTCGACCGTCGCCTTCGAATAGAGCAGCGCGCCTTCCCAGTTGAAGCCGAACTTCTCGCCCTTCAAGCCGGCGAGGAAGCGCCATTGCTCGTTCTCGACGTCGACGCGGTTCGGGCCGACGTCGACGAAATTGTAGGCGGCCATGCTCGCGGCGACGCCGGCCGGACCGACGCTCAGCCCCGGCAGGCGGTTCGGGTTGGCCTGACCGTTCGGCAGCGTCGTGGCGCCGAAGGGGTTGTAGTAGTTCGACGCGGCGATTGCGATCGGCAGGCTGCTGAGGTTCGTCGTCGAAGTCTGAACCGCGTGGGTCGTGGCGGTGTAGTAGCCGAACTCACCAAAGGCCCGCAGGTCGTCGCTGATGTCGTACTTGCCGGTCAGGAACAGGTTCACCCGCTCCAGCTCGGGCATGACCGAAGTATTGAAGGTACCGGTGTCGAAGCGCAGGTTGCGGTCAGCGCCGGTCGCCGAGTTCGTCGCCGCGCCGGTGGCCAGGCAGATGCCGCCGCCCAGTTGTGCAGCGCAGGTCGCGTTGGTCGACGGCTGGATGTGGAACACGCCGCCAGTCGAGGTCAGCAGCGCGCCGTTCTGACGGACGGCCGTGAGAGCGGTCAGGCTGGCCCACGGCGAGGCGGTCAGGCGGTCGTCGAGGGTGACGTTGCCAGCGTACGAGCTGCCGACGAACAGCGGCGTCTTGTCGGACGAGGAGGTGAAATCCTGGTCCCAGGCGTTCAGCGAGGTGCGATTGGTGTAGTTGGCGAACAGGCTGATGTTGCCGCGGCCTTCGTGGAAGTTGCGGCCGGCCTGGATGTTGAACTCGCCTTCGCGCAGGTGAGTGCCTTCGGCTGCGCCGTATTGGGCCTCGACAGTCAGGCCGTCGAAGTCGTCCTGCAGCACGGTGTTGACGACGCCGGCCACGGCGTCCGAGCCGTATAGCGCAGCGGCGCCGTCGCGCAGGACTTCCAGGCGCTTCAGGCCGTTCACGGGAATGGCGTTGGTGTTGTAGGTCAGCACCGGCACCAAGTTCTCGTCGGCGCGGCTGGTCGGGTGGGCCACGACCCGGCGGCCGTTCAGCAGGACCAGTGTGTTGCCGACGCCGAGATTGCGCAGGTTCACCGAACCGACGTCGCCGCGGGCGCTGTTGCTGGAGTTCGGCAGGTAGCTCGAGTTGAAGCTGACGTCGCCCATCTGCGGGATGGAGCGGAACAGGTCGTCGCCCGAGGTGGCGGCCACGTTCGCAAGTTGGGCGGAGTCGACCACGGTGACGGGGAGAGCCGCCGTGACCTTCGCGCCTTCGATCTGCGAACCGACGACGACGATTTCTTCGACCAGGTCGCCATCCGTCTGGGCGCGGGCCGCGCCGGCGATCGAAAGCGCGCAGAGCGCAGAGGTCGCGAGCATGGCGTTGCGCCAAGACATGCGAGAATTCATTGAGATTACCCCCTCAACCAATAAGAGTATTATGTCGATTTGCAGCCAGGGTCGCAAAATCGACGTCGGCAGGACAAACACATGAACATTGCCGCTACGTCACCCTTCTCGCTTTGACCGGGCGAGAAATAACGTTGTCTGTGGCATTGCAGCCACCGGCTCGGCCTGAACCTCCGCGGCCATTCACCACGACTGAGTAGTGACTTGAACGGGCTGCAGTGCGCGACGCTCACGCCAAGCGCGCGGCGGTCGCCGCGCGCTTGGCGTCCAGACGCAGTGGAACTTCAGATCCTCAGTAAAAACTGACGTTGTCGATCTCGAGCCACATCTTCTCGCCGGCAGGGCGGCCGCCATCGATCGTGATTTCGAGCACGTCGTCGCCGGTCCAGGGACCCGTTCCAGCGCCCCGCCCGCTGGTCCGCGAGAGGGCGCTGAACGGAACTTCGACCGTCCGCCACTCCGAGCCCGAGGCGACTTCAGCGATCCACCGGCCGTTCTGCGTGTTGACGCCAAGGTCGTAGGCCTGGCCGTCGCCACGCAGATCGAAGCGCACGCCCTTGAAGACCCGCACGTCGACCGGCTCGACGGAGCCGCGGCTGAGCGGAATGATCACCCCGGCGTTGGCCTCGTCCTTGGCCGACATCCGCGCGGCGATGCTGAGTGCGTGATCGGTCGCGGTGCGGTTGATCACCTGCGCCACCTGGACGGTCCGGTCGATGCCGCCGTCCATGTCGTCCATGCGCAGGGTGTCGTAGCTGGAGCGAGCGCTCTCGAAGTCGTCGATCAGCGGGCCCTTAGCTTTAATCACCGGCATCGACGCCTGGCCGTTGGCGGCCGGCAGCTTGGTTCCCGGGCCATGCACCTGCACGCCGTCCACGAAGACGCGGTCGGTCTTGTAGACGTCGGCGATGTCGCTCCAGGGCTGGCCGGCGATCAGCACAATATCGGCGCGCTTGCCCTTCTCGATGGTGCCGCGATCGTCCAGTTCGCCCAGCACCTTGGCGCTGTTGGCGGTCCCGGCGATCAGCGCCTGCGACGGGGTCAGCCCGGCGCGGACCAGCAGCTCCAGCTCCTTGAGCGTCGAGACGCCGTGCGGCGTGCCGGTCATGCCGGCGTCGGTGCCGAGCGCGATGGTGACTCCCGCGTCGTGCAGGGCCTTCACGTTGTGCAGGGCATAGCCGAACTTCTGCTCGCTGCGACGGCGGGCCTCGGGGCTCTGGGCGGGGCCCGCCTTGGCCGGATCATAGACCGCGAGCGTCGGCGCATAGGCGGTGCCGCCAGCCTTGATCGCCTCGATGGTCGCCTGGTCGACCTCGCGGTCCTGCAGGCTGTGGGCGATGACATCGACCTTGGCGCGCCCAGCGATCGCGCCACGGTCGACCGTGACCGTATGGGTGAGAACCTTCAGGTTGTTGCGGTGCGCCTCGTCGACCAGGGCGCTCAGCGTGCCCTCATCCATGCTGGTGTTGTCGGCCGACGCGCCATAGCGCCAGCCGTCGGCGAACGCCTTGATGAAGTCCGGCTTGTAGGGAACCAGCGCCTTCACCTCCATGCGCGCGCCCTGGGGCGAGTTCACCCACTTGGTGGTCGCGCGGTCGGCCCAGTCCGCGCCGTGCCCGCCCGGGGTGCTCATGCGCGCGACGAAGTTCACATGCGGCGAGGCCATCGAGGCGATCCAGCGGCGGCGGGGCTCGAACGACTCGGGCTGCTGGTGGAAGTCGTTCACGGTGGTCACGCCGGCGGCGATGTAGGCGTTGGCGATCTGCGGCGAGATCCGCGGGTCGCCGGCCGGGGTCCAGTGGGTGTGAACATCGAAGAAACCGGGCAGCAGCGCCTTGCCCTTGGCGTCGATCACCACGGCGCCGCGCGGCGCCTTCACCCCGGGGCCGACCTCGGCGATGCGACCGTCCTGGATCACCACATTGGCCAGATGCGGCGCCGCGCCCGTCGCATCGAACACTGTCGCGCCGATGATCGCCACCGGCCGCCCCTGCGCCTGCGCCGACGCGGCGAACGCCAAGGCCCCGCCTGCGGCGACCAGTCCGACCGCACGCCAACCGTTCCGAACCACGCTCATCTGCACCCCCGGTACTCATCACTGAACTGTCGAGGCGGGCCCAACCCATCCCCGAATGCGTACAGCTAGGCGCCAAGCGGCAAGAATGCGATTCATATCGCCGTTCAGGGGGATAAATTTGCCCGTCGCGTCGCAGCGGCGGCTGCCCGCCAAGTCCTGACAACGTCTTCATTTGAACGCAACGCGCACGCATGTAGCTTGTGCGGCGCTTACCTCCCTGCTTGGCGACTCCCTATGAAGCAATTCCTCCTCACCATGGCCGGCGTCTTCGCAGGCTTGGTGCTGTTTCTGATCGGCGTTCCGTTCCTGCTGATCGTCATGGCCGCAGGCGCCGCCAAGCCAACGCCGACCCCGGCCCACACTGTGCTGGCCTTGGACCTGCGCGATCCGCTGACCGACCAGGATCCGGTCAATCCGTTCGCCTCGATCGGCCGCCGCTCGATGTCGGTGATGTCGGTGATCGAGACCCTCGACCGCGCCGGCAAGGACGGCAAGATCAAGGCGGTGCTGGTGCGCCTGCCGGAGGGCGGCATGCCCCCGGCCGCCGCCGACGAGATCCGCCTGGCGCTGAAGAAGTTCCGGGCCTCGGGCAAGCCGGTGATCGCCCACAGCCAGGGGCTCTACCCGTCCGGCGTCATCACCTCGACCTACATGCTGGGCGCGGCCGCCGATGAGTTCTGGATGCAGCCCGGCGCCTCGCTGCAGGCCACCGGCCTGGCGTCCGAGGACGTGTTCTTCAAGCGCTTCTTCGACAAGTACGGCGTGAAGGCCGACTACGAGCAGCGCTACGAGTTCAAGAACGCGGTCAACCCGTATCTCTACAGCGACTACACGGCGCCGCACCGCGAGGCCCAGCTGTCCTGGATGGGATCGGTCTATGGCTCGACCCTGGTCAACGCCGCCAGCGACCGCAAGCAGGCGCCGCAGGTTCTGCGCACCAGCCTTGAGGCCGGCCCCTACATTGCCGAGGACGCCCTGAAACTGAAGCTGATCGACAAGGTCGGCCAGGTGAAGGACGCCGAAACCGCCGCCCTGGCCCGGGCCGGCAAAGGCGCCGAACTCGTCGAGTTCGAAAAGTACATGCGTTCCAGCCGCGAGCGCGTGCCCCGGCCCGGCCCGGCCATCGCGATCGTGGAAGGCGAAGGGGCGATCATGACCGGCCACGACGGCACGGCCAATCCGTTCTCCTCCTCCTCGGCCATGTATTCCGACGACGTCGCCGATGCGCTCTACGACGCCATTGAGGACAAGGACGTGAAGGCCATTGTCTTCCGCGTCTCCTCGCCCGGCGGCTCGGACACCGCGTCTGAGCAGATTCTCGCCGCGGTGCGAGCCGCCAAGGCCGCCAAGAAGCCGGTGGTCGTGTCGATGGGAACCTACGCCGCCTCGGGCGGCTACTGGGTGTCGAGCGAGGCGTCCGCAATCGTCGCCCACCCCACCACCCTGACCGGGTCGATCGGTGTGTTCGGCGGCAAGTTCGCTCTTGGCCCGGCCCTAGAGCGCTTCGGTGTCGACGTGCGTCAGGTCGGGGTCGGCGGCGAGTACGCCGGGGCCTTCGGCATGGGCGGCGAAATGAACCAGGCGCAGCGCGCGGCCTTCTCCGGCTGGATGGATCGCATCTACGGCAACTTCATCGACCGCGTGGCCGAGGGCCGCAAACTGCCGCCCGAGCGCGTGCGCGAAATCGCCAAGGGCCGCGTCTGGACCGGCGCCCAGGCCCGCGAGATCGGCCTCGTCGACGAGGTCGGGGGTTTCTACCAGGCGGTCGACAAGGCCAAGGCCCTGGCCGGGCTGCAGGGCGACGTGCGCCTCAAGCGCATGACCACCCAGGTTTCGCCCTTCGAGGCCCTCGAAGGCGCCTTGGGCGTGTCGGCGAACTCGGCCCGCACCCTGGCGGCGGCGGCCTGGATCTTCGGCGACCCGCGCGCCAAGGGGCTGCTCGACGAAATGGCTCAGGAACGGATGCGCAGCTCTGGCGCGATGGTCCTGTCTCCCACACCGGTGAAGTAGGGTCAGGTCGTCGGCCGCCGCCGTCGTGGGGAGCCAGCCGGCAGGGTGAAGATCACCTGCCGGCGCCCGTAGTCGAGGGTGATGGCGTCGAACTGGCGCATGGCGTCCACGCCGATCAGCAGGCTGGGCTTGGCCTTCAGGTCCCAGATGTCGAAGACGTGCAGGTCGGCGAACACCGTGGTCAGCCGCATGATGTCAAATCCGCCGATCCGCAGCAGCGGCAGCACCGCCAGTTCGCCCTGGGCTGTCTGGCCCGTGGCGCTCAGCACCGGCACCACGTAGCGCGGCGCACGCAGTTCCTCAGTGCCGATGACCAGCTTGTGCAGCGCCTCGTTGCCCACCGTGCTCTGCGACCCAGAGTCGAGGAACGCGGTCACCGGGCGGCCGGCCACGTCGGCCCCGATGATGATCAACTGACCGAACCGGTAGCGGGCCGGCACCACGACCTGACGGGACGAGACCGCATCGCCGCTGGGCAGGCGGCTCGCAGCCGCCGCGTTCACGCCGATGGTGCTCCCGGGTGCGCCCGGGCCGCGTGACGGCGTGATGCGGAATGCGTTGTTCAGGAAATCGACGGTCACGCGCCGGCCGCGCAGCACGTCGACCCCCAAGAGGCCGTCCGCCCCGAGACGCATGCGGCTGAGGGTCGGCGCCCGAATGGCCCGGGTGGCGACGGCGTCAACTTCCAGCACATCGATAGTGACGGTGTTCGACGGCTCGACGCCGGCGACGCCATGCACGTCGGCCGGCCCGGCGTCGGGCAAGCCCAGTCTCGCCGCCAGCTCCTGGGTGATGACGGTGCGGTTTGCGCCGGTGTCGACGACGAAGTCGAAGGGCCCCTGCCCGTTGATCCGCACCGGCGCGGTCACCCGGCCGGACATGTCGGCGTCGGTCTCCAGCGCCGCGCCGTCGTCTCCGGCCTGCGCCGGCGGCGGCGGGACAGCGCCCGCCATGTTGATCATCACTGGCGGGCCCACCGGCGCCGCGCAGCCGGTCAGCGCCAGCAGGCCAAGCCCGACCGTCCGCCTGTCGTAAGCCTGCACCTCGGTCCTCCCACGCGCCCGGCGCCAGCGCCGGACATCGATCTCTGCACAGAAGGTGTGGGCGGGCCGCGATCCTGTCCAGGGCCGCTGCGCTCAAACGCGTAGGCGGTGCGACAGGCCCGTAGGCAAAGAAAAAGGGCGGCGGATTGCTCCGCCGCCCTTCCCTCCCCTTGCGGGAACGCGTCTTAGAAGTTGGCCGTGAAGCCAATGAACATCTTGCGACCCAGCAGATCGTAGGTCGGGTAGGTGTTCGGCAGACCGGTGCCGGCGATACGCGAGTTCACCAGCGGCGGGTCTTGGTCGAGGATGTTGTTGATACCAGCGCGCACCGTGAAGGTGTCGTTGATGTTCCACACGCCCGACAGGTCGAGGTAGCTGCGAGCCGGCAGCAGGTGGTTGAACGGGTCGTTGCCGTTCTGACCGATGGTCGGCTCGTTGGTGTCACGCTCGAGCTTCACTTCGCCGATATAGCGCCAGGCGGCCGAGAACGTCATGTCCCACGGCGTGGTCCAGTTGACGCGCAGTTGGTGACGCCACTTCGGGTTCACGGTTTGGCACTGCGGGCCGTAGAGGCCGGCGCAGTCGTATTCCGGGTCGCCCGGGAGCGGAACCGTGGTCGCTTCGATCAGGTAGGCGCCGTTCAGGGCGACCGACACGCGGCCGTACTCTTCCAGACCGACCATGTCCATCGGCAGGTTGTAGTTCACCTGGACGTCGACGCCCGAGGTGGTGCCCGAACCGATGTTGACATTGGCGCCGTTGAAGTAGCCGCCGGCGGCGACGTCGTCACCGAACAGAGCGCCGTTGATCGGGTTACGCACGATCTGCGAGCAGAACGCTTGGTCGCCGGTCTCCAGGCAGCGCTGCAGGATGACGCCGAGCGGGATGTTCCCGATGGTGCCTTCCAGGTCGATCGTGAAGTAGTCCACGCTGGCGGTCAGGCCGGTCAGGAACGTCGGCGTCAGGGTGAAGCCGACCGAGTAGGTCTTGGCTTCTTCCGACTGCAGGTCCGGGTTACCGCCCTGCAGCACGGCGCACTGGCCGGACGGGCACTGCGGGATGTTGCCGTATTGAGCCGCGGTGATGCCGGTGTTCAGGCAGGCGGCCAGGCTGGCCGGACGCGCGGCGCCCTGGGCGCAGGGGTCTTCCGACACCTGGCTGGTGTTGGTCACCGACTGCGGGGTGTACAGCTCGAGCAGGTTCGGAGCGCGGATCGCCTGGTTGAACGACGCACGGAAGCGGACGTCGTCGGTCGGCGCCCACTGCAGAGCCACCTTGTAGGTGTCAGCGGTGATGCCGGTCGAGTAGTCCGAGTAGCGGTAGCCGACGTCGAGCACGACATCCTTGGCCCAGGCCATGTCCTGGATCAGCGGGATGCGGGCTTCGCCGAAGCCTTCGGTCACGGCGATGCTCTCGTCGATCGACACCGAAGCGCCGCCGGCGCCCGACAGGTCGCCGCTCAGCTGGGCCACGTCCGGAGCGTATTCCATGTGCTCGCGGCGGGTCTGGAAGCCGAAGTTGACGCCGACGCCGTCGTTCGCCCACGGCGACTTCACGCCGTACTCGCTCAGGTCGCCGGTGACGGTGCCTTCCACGATCCGCTGGCTGACGGCACCACGCGAAGTGCCGGTGACGTCCAGGTAAGCCAGGGCTTCCGAGGTCACGCCGCCGTCGCGGAAGATGTTGTACGGGACGCAGCCGTCCGACTGGTCGATACAGGCCGGGCCGTTGGCGCCCTGAACGACTTGCAGAGCCTTCTGGATCTTCGAGATCGAGAGGTAGTTCTGCGAGGCTTGATACAGGCTGGTATAGTAGTACGAACCGTACAGGTCGTAGGTCCAGGGGCCGGTGATTTCACCGCGGGTGCCCATGACCACCCGGTAGTTCTGGTGCTCGTAGTAACCGTTACGACCGCCGCCTTCGATGTTCCGGCGCCCGATATACATATCGACGCTGTCGCCAGCGGCGATCATGTCGGCGTTACAGCCGATGGCGCTCTGCTGCTGGGCGCTCATCAGCGGGTTGTTACAGTTGACCAGGAAGCCGCTGGTGGCCGACGGACCGCTGCCTTGGAACAGGCCGGTCGGTGCGATCTGCACGTTCGTCCGGTCGTTCATGAACGAGAAGTCGGAGTAGAGCTTGAAGTGGTCGTTGATGTCGTACTTGGCGAAGAAGCCCGCGGTGTAGCGGGTGCTTTGCTGCATCAGGTACGAGTATTCGTTCGAGTTGAAGAACGGCGGCGGGGTGGTGGCCGCGCTCGTGCTGTACGGAACGAATTGGTTGCCGACCACGGCCACTTGGTCGGCGACGCGGCCGTCCGGCAGGGTCATCGGGTCGCCGCTGGCGAGCAGCCATTGGTTCGAGTTCGGCGAACCGGCGCAGCTGGCGACGCCAGCGGCGTTGGCGACCACCTGACAGGCCGACCAGTCGCGCTTGCCTTGGGTGACCGGCTCTTGGTCATGGTAGGTGAAGTAGGCGGTGACGTTGCCGCGGCCATCTTCGGTGTTGGCGCCGTAGACGATGCTCAGATCGCGCGAGGCGCCGTCCCAAGTGTCGTCCTTCGGCTTGGCGACCTGACGCGGGCCCAGCAGGCTCTGCACGAACTCATTGTGCTGGCTGTGCTGGTAGACGCCCCAGTTGCCGTCGATCTGCAGGCCTTCGAAGTCGCGCTTCATCACGAAGTTCACGACGCCGGCGATGGCGTCCGAACCGTAGGTCGCCGAGGCGCCGCCGGTCAGCACGTCGACGCGGTCGATCAGCTGGCTCGGGATTTGGTTGATGTCAGGCGAGGGGTTCGGGTTGCCGGTGTTCGGGTCGCCGATGCCGAGGCGACGGCCGTCGACCAGAACCAGGGTGCGGGTTTGGCCCAGACCGCGCAGGTCGATGGTGGCCACGCCGCCCGGACCCGACAGCGGGTTCGAGGTCGACGACAGGCCGGTCGCAGCGTTCTGCGAGATTTGCGGCAGCTGGTTCAGGAAGTCAGCGGTGACCGGACGGCCGCCGAGGGTGACTTCCTGCGAGCCGACCACTTGGACCGGGCTGACGCTGGTCAGGTTCGGCTGCGGAATGCGCGAGCCGGTGACGACGATTTCGGAAACTTCCGACTCTTGGGCGACCGCCTGGCCGGCGCCGAGAGCGACGATTCCGCAAATCATCGACGACGCCAGCAGGCGTCCACGTTGCGTAGTCATTTTCAAGGTCTAGATCCTCCAGCGGTCCGCCCACCGAGACGGTGGCGATTCCCGCTCCCCACAAAAGGTTCGGTCCCGGACTCGAATTCGAACCCGGTTACCTTGGAGTTACGAGGCTTACAGCGGGAGGGTCAACGCAGATTAGGCGGCCGCAATGTTGTGGACGCCAACCTGTCGCATTCTGGTCACAGATTGTGCCCCAGCGGTGTTGACGCGCACGATTTCACCCTTTTGACGTAACGGAATTCGCTGTGACGGGCGTGCCTTTGGCGACACACCAGTAACGCGCGCGATGTTGGTCAACGAGGTTGTCGACGAAGCCGGTGACCTTCGGCGAGACGAGATTCTTGTTCACGTAGAAGTAGATAGGCGCAACCGGCGCATCATCCAGCATCAGCGCCTCGGCCTGAGCGAGATAGCCGGCGCGGACCTTGGCGTCGACTTCGGCGTCGGCCTTGGCCAGCAGCGCGTCATAGGCGGGATTGCGATAATCGCCATAATTTTGCGGACCCGTCGCCGACTGCTGCAGGTAAAGGAAGCTCATGGCATCGTTGTAGTCGGCGATCCAGGCCGCGTCGGCGACGTCGAAATCGCGCGATCGAAAGGCCGCATAAGCGATCTGCGCCTCGTTCTGCACCAGCCGCGCATCGACCCCGATTTCCTTCCAGTCGGCCTGGATGGCCGGCATGAACAGCATCGGGTCGGGGGTATTGCGGTGCTTGATCTCAAAGCGCAGCGGGTTCTTGGGACCGTAGCCGGCCTGCGCCAGCAGGCGACGGGCCTCGGCCTGGCGCTTCTCCAGGGGCCAAGCGGCCCAGGCCGGCGGCTGGGCGGGCGTGTACTCGGCCACGCCCGGCGGGACAAAGGTGTAGGCCGCCTTCTGTCCGCCGCGCAGCAGCTTCTCGGTAATGAAGTCGCGGTCGATCGACATCGCCAAGGCCTGACGCACGCGCTTGTCCTTGAAGGCGGGGACGTTGGAGTTGAACGCCAGGTAGGTCACGCCCAGGAAGGTGTGGGTCCGCACGTAGCCGGGCATGGTCTCGCGCAGGAAGGCGATGCGGTTCGACTGGATGTCGGCGTTCATATCCAGTTCGCCGCGCGCGACCCGCCGCTCGGCCATCGCCGCATCCGGCGTCGGATAAAGGTAGATCTGGTCGACGCAGACCTTGGACGCCTCATAGAAGCGCGGGTTCTTCACCAGCCGCACATAATCGCCGAGCTTCCAGTCGGTGACGATGTAGGGGCCGTTGGAGAGATAGTTGCCTGGCTGCACCCACTTCTCGCCCACCTTGTCGAGCAGGTGCTTGGGCACTGGCGACATGGTGTGGTGCTTGGCGAGCTCGGGCAGGTACGGGGCCGGATGGTTCAGGGTGATCTGGAGCACCTTCGGCGAGAGCGCGCGCACGCCAAGCGCTTCCTTGGGCGCCTTACCCTCGTTCACCGCCTGGGCGTTCTCGATGAGATAGAGGACCGAGGCGTACTCCGACGCCGTCTCCGGCAGCAGGATGCGCCGCAGGGAGAAGACAAAGTCGTCCGCCGTCACCGGCACGCCGTCCGACCAGTTCGCATCGCGCAGATAGAAGGTCCAGACCAGGCCGTCGGGGCTGGCCTCCCAGCGCTCGGCCATGCCCGGCACCGCCTTGCCTTGGGGATCGGAGTCGGTCAGGCCGATCAGCAGGTTGGCGATGATCCGGTCTTCCCATGTGCCGGTCGACTTGTGCGGATCGAGGGTCACCGGTTCGGAGACGTTGCCGGCCTGGATGCAGACCTGGCCCGCCGGGCATGGCGGACGCGAGGGGCCCTTGGGGGCGCAGGCGGGAAGCGAAAACGCCGCCAGGCCAAGCATCAGCGTATTGCCGAGCGCCCTGAGCGCCCTATCAATGCGGAACGTCGAAACCATGGGTCACGGATGACACACTTTCCCACGCGCTCAAAGCTGACCGCCCTCGCCCTGCTGGCGGCCTTCGCCGCCGCCGGCCAGGCCGCCGCCCAAGCCAAGCCCGAGGGCCGCGCCGCCGTCCTCCAGTCGCTGCTGGACTGCAAGGCCAAGACTGATCCGACCGAGCGGCTGGCCTGCTATGACGCCGCCGCAGGCGCCATCGACACCGCCGAGCAGAAGGGCGACATCGTGGTCGTCGACCGTGAGCAGGCCAAGGCCGCCCGCAAGCAGGCCTTCGGCCTCAGCCTGCCGACCCTGGACATGTTCAACAAGGCCGAGGCGAGCCCCGAGGAGGCCAATCGCATCGAGGACACCATCGAGCGCGCCTATCGCGGCGGCGACGGCAAGTGGGTGTTCGAACTGACCGGCGGCGCGGTCTGGCAGTACTATGACGCCGCCGACCTCGGCCGGCAGCCGAAGAAGGGCGGCAAGGTCGAGGTGCGCAAGGGCGCGGTCGGCGGCTACTTCCTCAGCCTCGACGGGCAGTCGGGCGCGCGCGCCAAGCGGTTGCGCTAGGCCTAGCGGTCCTTCGGGTCGATCGCGTCCCGAAGGCCGTCGCCGATGAAGTTGAAGCTCATCAGCGTGACGACCATCGTCAGGGCGGGGAAGATTAGCAGCCAGGGCGCGAGTTCCATGTCCTGCGCCCCGCCCGCGATCAGGGTGCCGAGCGAGGCCATCGGCGGCTGGACGCCGAGGCCAAGGAAACTGAGGAAGCTCTCGGCCAGGATAACGGCAGGTATCGTCAGGGTCACATAGACCACCACCGGCCCCAACAGGTTCGGGATGATGTGGCGCGAGATGACCCCGCCCTGGCTCAGCCCCGCGGCGCGGGCGGCCTCCACGAACTCCTTGTGTTTCAAGCCGAGCGTCTGACCGCGGACGATGCGGCTCATGGTCAGCCACTCCACCGCGCCGATGGCGATGAAGATCAGGATGATGTTCGACCCGAAAGTCACCATCAGCAGGATCACGAAGAAGATGAAAGGCAGCGAGTAGAGCACGTCGACGACGCGCATCATGATCTCGTCGAGCGCGCCGCCGACATAGCCGGCGACCGCGCCCCAGGCGATGCCGATGACCAGCGACACCAGGGTCGCCACCAGCCCGATGGCCAGCGAAACCCGAAGGCCCATAAGCAACCTGGCCAGCAGGTCGCGGCCCAGGGAGTCGGCCCCGAGCAGGTGGCCGGCGGTCATCGGCGGGGCCCAGACGTCGTCTTTGTTGATCTGGTCGTAGCTGAACGGGACCAGGTGCGGCCCGATGATGGCGACCAGAACCAGGATAGCCAGCACCACCATGCCGCTGACCGCCGCCCCGTTGCGCAGCAGGCGGCGGCGCGCGTCGTCCCACAGGCTGCGGCCTTTCACAGCCTTTTCCATGACTTGCGCGCCGGCGCGCGAACCGGGAGCCAGGATCACGACAGCCTCACGCGGGGGTCGAGCGCCGCATAGAGAAGGTCGGCGATCAGGTTCAGGACAAGGATCAGGGCGGCGTAGAAGATCACCATCCCCATCACCACGGTGTAGTCGCGCTGAAGCGCGGAAATAACGAAGAACTTGCCCAGTCCCGGCAGGTTAAAGATCTTTTCCACCACCAAGCTGCCGGTCAGCAGCCCCGCGCAGGCCGGGCCGAGATAGCTGACCAGCGGCAGAATCGCCGCGCGCAGGGCGTGCTTGGCGACAATCCTGTGTTCCGGCATGCCTTTAGCGCGGGCGGTGCGGATGTAGTTCGAGCGCAGCACCTCGATCATGCCGGCCCGCGTCAGGCGCGAGATGATGGCGATCTGCGGCAGGGCGAGCACCGCTACCGGCAAAATCAGGTTTGCGAGCGCCCCGCCATTCCAACCGCCAGAAGGCAAAAGCTGCAGTTTCGAGCCGAATATCAGCACGAGCAGCGGCGCGGTGACGAATGTCGGGATGCAGACCCCGACGATGGCCACCGCCATCACCCCGTAGTCGATCATCCGGTTCTGGCGCAGCGCCGCCAGCACCCCCAGGGTCACCCCGACCACGCTGGCCAGGATGATCGCCGCTAGCCCGAGCGTCAGGCTGACCTTGTAGTTCTCCTGGAGGATCTGGAGGACGCTCTTGTCCTTGTACTTCAGCGACGGGCCGAAATCGCCGCGGGTCACGTCGCGGAGATAGTTGAAGTACTGCTCGTGCAGCGGCTTATCCATCCCGTACTTGGCCATCACGTTCCGCTCGATCTCGGGCGAGAGCTTGCGGTCCATGTCGAACGGGCTGCCGGGGGCGGCGCGCATCATGAAGAACGCGACGGTCACCACCAGAAACAGGGTCGGGATGGCCACCAGCAGGCGGCGGCCGATGAAGCGGAACATCAGGGGCTCGAGGTGGCGGCCGATCGCAGGCCAAGCGTTGCGAAACTTTCACCGGGCCCCGATGATGTCAAACGATCGCCCCTCCCCTCCTAGCGGTATTGCAGATGACTGACTTCCGACGCGTCACCGACCAGCTCTCGGTCGCCCCGCAGATTTCCACCGCCGACCTGGCGCAGGCCGCGGCCCAAGGCTTCAAGCTGGTCATCAACAACCGCCCGGACGGCGAGGACCCGAGCCAGCCGAGCAGCGCCGAGATCGAGGCGGCGGCCAAGGCGGCCGGCCTGGCCTATGTCCACATCCCGGTGCGCGGCGGACCGACCCCCGACCAGGTCGAAGCCAACTATCGCGCCGTAGAAGCCGCCGGCGGTCCAGTGCTGGCCTTCTGCCGCTCGGGCACCCGCTCGATCGTCACCTGGTCGCTGGGCCAGTTCCAGGCCGACGAACGCTCGGCCGACGAGCTCGTCGAACTGGGCGCCCAGGCCGGCTACGACCTCTCGGGCGCCTTCCCGCGCTAGCCACCCGCGTTACGGGTACTTGACGGTACTCAATTACTGAGGCCCAATCGGTACCCATGAGTACCGATATATCGCCTACCGGTCCCGGACGGCCGCGCGACGAGGACGCCACGGCGGCGATCCTCACCGCGACGCTGCGGCTGCTGGCGGCGCAGGGCTATGGCGGGACCAGCACCGCCGACGTCGCCGCCGCGGCGCGCGCCAGCAAGGCCACCGTCTACCGTCGCTGGCCGAGCAAGGTCGCCCTGGTCGCCGAGGCCATCCAGCAGGGCCTGCGCGAGGCGCACGAGGCCCCGGTGCTGACCGGCGACGTGCGCGCGGACCTGGCCGAGGCCCTGGCCGCGAAGATGCGGGCGCTGTCCGATGGGCCGCTCGGCGGCGCGATCCGCGCCGTCATCTCGCACGCGGCGCACGAGCCGGAGCTCTCAGCGGCCATGGCGATGATCCTGGCCGGGGCCCGCGAGCATGGGGCGCTGCGCCCGCTCGTCGAGGAGGCCCGTCGCCAGGGCCTGGTCGCGCCCGACGCCGACGTCGGCCTGTTGCTCGACCTGCTGCTGGGCGCGCCCTTCTTCCAACTTCTGGTGCGACAGGTCCGGCCCGACCCGAGTTCGGCGAAGGCCCTGGTCGACCTGCTGCTCGGCCCGACCGCCAAGGTGGAACAACATGCAACTTAACGGCAGGACAGTCCTGGTCACTGGCGGCGCCCGGGGCATCGGGCTTGAACTCACCCGGCAATTCGTCGCCGAGGGCGCACATGTGGTGGCGGTGGGACGCGACCGCGCCAGCCTGGCGCGGCTGCAGTTCACCGCGCCAGGCCAGGTCAGCTGCTGGGCGCTGGATCTCTCCGATCCGAAGGCCACCGACGCGTTCATTCGAGACCTGCCAGGCCGCCACCCGACGCTCTCGGTCGTGGTCAACAACGCGGGCGTGCAGACCCTGACCGACTTCATGGGCGAAGACCCCGCGGCCTTCCGCCCCGCGTTGCAGGAAGAGATCGCGCTGAACTTCGAGGCGGTGGTGGCGGTGTCCACGGGCCTGCTGCCGCACCTGCGACGTCAGCCCTCGGCGATGATCGTCAATGTCACCAGCGGCCTGGCGCTCGCCCCGAAGACCTCCTCGCCGGTCTATTGCGCGACCAAGTCGGCGGTGCGGACCTTCACCAAGGCGTTGCGTTACCAGTGCGAGGACGGCGCCCCCAGCGTGCGGGTGATGGAGGCCGTGATGGCGCTGGTCGACACGGACATGACCGCCGGCCGCGGGACCGGAAAGATCAGCCCCGCCCAGGCCGCCGGCGAGGTGATCGCCGCCATCAAGCGTGGCCGCGACGAGGTCTATGTCGACCGCGCCAAGCTGCTGCCGATCCTCATGCGGGTGGCCCCGGGCCTGGGCGAGAGGCTGATGCGCCGCGGATAGGGCCGCGAAGCCTGAGAATATCGACGGTTGCGGCCGCCTATCGTCCCGGATCGAGTTGCACCCGCGTGGCGCCCATGGCTACCTGCTCGGGCTCGCAACTCGCGACGGCCAGCAGCAGCTGGAGCGCGACGAGACAGAGCAACGCGAAGGCCACCCTCTGAAGTCGTTTTGATACATAATTCGCCGTGTCCGTCGCCATGACCGACCTCGCATTCCAGGTTCGAGGCCGGAGCAGCAAGACGGGCGCCGCCCAAGGATTTTTCGATGATCCCTTATGTTCGTGAGATTCAGTTCGAGTACGGCGCCTGCGATCAGGTCTCGCCGCTGATCCGCCGGGTGGTGGCCAATAATCCCGGTCCGTTCACCTATCTGGGCACCGGCACCTACATCATCGGCAAGGGCGAGGTGGCGGTGATCGACCCCGGCCCCGACATGCCCGAGCACCTGGACGCCCTGATGGCCGCGCTGGAGGGGGAGACCGTCACCCACATCCTGGTGACGCACCATCACTCCGACCACTCGCCGCTCGCCGGCCCGCTGCAGGCGAAGACCGGGGCGAAGATCTACGGCTGCGCGGTGGGCGCGAAAGCCGCCGACTCGACGGTGATCACCGAGGCCGGGCACGACCTGTCGTTCACCCCCGACATCGACATCTGTGGCGGCGGGGCGGTGTTCACCGGCCCCGGCTGGACGCTGGAGGCGATCGCCACGCCGGGCCACACTTCCAACCACATCTGCTTCGCGCTGAAGGAAGAAAACGCCCTCTTCTCCGGCGACCACATCATGGGCTGGTCGACGACGGTGGTCTCGCCGCCGGACGGCGACATGACCGCCTACATGGAAAGCCTGGAGTTGGTGAAGGCGCGCGGTTTCGACATCCTGTGGCCGACCCACGGCCCCCCGGTGCTGAAGGTCGAACCGTTCATCGACGCCTATATCGCCCACCGCCGCGCCCGCGAGGCCCAGGTGGTCAAGGCGGTCGGCGAAGGCCACGGCAGGATCAAGGACATGGTGCCGGTGCTCTATGCCGAGGTCGACAAGCGGCTGTGGCCGGCGGCGGCGCGATCGGTGCTGGGCCACATGATCGACCTGACCCGCCGCGGGGTGGTGGTCAGCGACGACCGCTATCCCGGGCTGGACAGCGAGTACCGGCTGGCGGGGTGAGCGTCAGCGCGCGACGCCGGTGATTTCCTTGATGGCGGCTTGGACCGAGGCCTTTTCGCCCGCGCCCCACAGGTTCTTGAGGTAGGCGAGCGTGTTGCCCGCCGGGCCGTCGAACCGCCACTCGCAGTTCTGGAAACGGCAGTTTTCGAAGATCGGCGGCTCGCCGCCCGCGTAGATCAGGCGGAACCTGAGGAACTCACAGTCGGAGAAGACCTGCCCGTCGCGACTGACCGGCTGTAAACGACGCTGGTCGACATGGGCTACTTGTCCTCTTCCGGGGCTGAGAGCGCCCGCGCGCGTTCGCGCTCTTCATGCTTTTCCGCCGCCTTGGCCGCGGTCTTGTTCGCCTTCAGGCGTTCGCGCTCCATGCGCTCAAACTGGTAATTCGGCTTCCTCGCCATCGGTGCTCCTGTGGGTGACTACTGGCGGGCCTTGCGCGCGGCGTAGCGCTGGTCGCGCTTCGCCTTTTGCTCGGCCTTGGTGAGCGCCTTGCGCTCCTTGCGTTCACCGCGCTTGGCGTCGAGCGACGCTGCGGCGGCGGCTTCGCCCGCCTGGCGGGCGGCTTCCTGGGCGTCGGACGCCGCCTGCTGCTTGTCCGCCTTGGCCTGGCGGCGGGCGGCGCGGACCTGTTCGAGCTCGGCGGCGCGCGCGGCGCTGCGATCGGGGGTCTGGGCGGCGGTGATAGTGGGCTTCGGCCGAAGCTTGGCCAGAAGCGCGCTGCGCGCTTCGGCGGCCGTCTTCAGGCGCTCGGCGAATTCAGTGCGTTGGGTTTCGTTCATTTGTGCTTTCGGTTGTGCGCGGGTGGATCGATCTGCGCCGGCTTGAACGCCGCGACGCAGATGGCCTCGAGGTGACGGCGCAAGGATCGCGGCGCGAGCAGAGCCTCCACCGCGCGACACCCGTCCTCTTCAAGCCTCAGCTTGAGCGTGGCGACGTCGCGCACCTGACCCGAGCGGGCGATCTGGAACGCGCGCTCGATAGTGGAGATGGTCATGAGCGTTCCTCCGCCGAGCCGGTCGGAGAAGCCGGGCCGGTCCGGGCGGAGGGCAAGACGCTTAGACGGCTTGCAATTGCACGGCGGCCATCTTGCCGCTGCGCGAGTCCAGTTCCAGTTCATAGCCGAGCTTCTGGCCCTCCTCGAGCGAGCCGAGGCTGGAACGCTCGACGGCGCTGATGTGCACGAACACGTCGGCCCCACCGTCATCAGGCTGAATAAAGCCAAAGCCCTTGGTCGGATTGAACCATTTAACAATGCCGGTCGTCATAATCGTCACCTTTCAGGCGCAAGTTTTCGCGCGCCCGGTACAGGGCGGCGGATCAAATTTTCGGAGAAGGTTAAGGTCGGCTCGGGCCGCTTCTTTAAGAAAAAGCGATGAGAACAACCGACCAAAAGCGAACTTCGATTTTGGCTTATAGCAAAAATATAGACTTTACGCCAGACGCAATTATGGGCGCGCTGGAAGGCGCCGGCAAGATCGGGTCATTCGGGGGCGCTGCTCCGCCTCAGCGGAGCGTCACCTGCGCCTCAGCGGCGGGCTGACGCACTTCGCGGTCCCAGACATAGGCGAACAAGGTCGCGGTGGTGATCGCAAGCACCAGCAATGCACGCAGCCAGAACCGCGAGAACCCGGCAAGCACGGCGACGATTACGCCGAACACCCCGGCCGCGACGCTGGCCAGGGCCACGTGCGGCGCCCATTGCATGGCGAGGAGGCCGACGCCGACCCCCTCGCTCATCAGGCCGAGGCGCGGCCCGACCAGCCCGACCACGACCAGGAAGGCCGGGGCCAGGGCGATCAGCGTCGCTCCCGACAGATAGATGTCGGCGAAGCCGTGCGAGACGGCCGGCTCACGCTGCTGGACCGAGGGCCGAGCTGGCGCGGGAGCCGGCTCGGTCGCGGTCAGCTCCGCCGAAAAGGGCGCACGGCGTCCGCCGGGGCCTCCGGCGACTGCGGCTCGGCTTTCGCAGCCGCGAGCGGCGGCGAGGCCGCGCGGTCGACCGCCTGGTCGGGCCCCGGCGTCCACTGCAGCCAGGAGCCGTCGTCATGCCCCGCGCCCGCAGCGGGCGGCTCGGGGGCGTAGATCTTCGGTTCCGGCGAGACGGCCAGCGCCGCGGCCCCGCCCCCCGCCGCCGTCGGCAGGACATAGTCCTTCATGCGGTCGCGGATCAGCTTCTTGTCGATCTTGCCGGTGGCGCCGAGCGGGATCTCGTCGACGAAGGCCACGTCGTCCGGCGTCCACCACTTGGCGATCTTGCCCTCGAGGAACTGCAGGAACTCCTCCTTGGTGGCGGTCTCGCCGGCCTTCAGCTTGACCAGCAGCAGCGGGCGCTCGTCCCACTTGGGGTGGGCGACGCCGATGACCGCGGCCAGCTCGGCCTTCGGGTGGCCGGCGGCGATGTTCTCGATCTCGATCGAGGAGATCCACTCGCCGCCCGACTTGATCACGTCCTTGGCGCGGTCGGTGATCTGCATGAAGCCGTGCTCGTCGAGGGTGGCGACGTCGCCGGTGTCGAAGAAGCCCGCCTCGTCGAGGATGTTGCCGCCCTCGGACTTGAAGTACTGGCCGACCACGAACGGGCCGGCGACCTTGAGACGGCCGAAGGTCGTGCCGTCGTGCGGCAGATCCCTCTCCTCGTCGTCGACCAGCTTCAGCTCGATGCCGAGCGGGGCGCGGCCCTGCTTGAGCTTGAACTGCAGCTGGGTCTCGGCGTCCATGGCGGCGATGGCCGCGTTCGGCGTGGCCTGGGTGCCGAGCGGCGAGGTCTCGGTCATGCCCCAGGCGTGGGTGACGTCGACGCCGAACTCGTCGCGGAAGCCGCGGACGATGCTTTCGGGCACCGCCGAGCCGCCGATCACCACGCGCTTGAGGGTGGTCAGCTGGCTCTTGGTGGCGCGCAGGTGCTGCAACAGCATCTGCCAGACGGTCGGCACCGCGGCCGAGAAGGTCACGCCCTCGGTCTCGATCAGCTCGTGCACCGAGGCGCCGTCGAGCTTCTGGCCCGGCATGACCAGCTTGGCGCCGACCGCCGGGGCCGAGAAGGCCAAGCCCCAAGCGTTGGCGTGGAACATCGGCACCACCGGCAGCACGGTGTCGGTGGCGCGGATGCCCAGGACGTCGCCGCCCATGGTGACCAGGGTGTGCAGGAAGTTCGAGCGGTGCGAGTAGAGCACGCCCTTCGGATTGCCGGTGGTGCCGGAGGTATAGCAGAGGCCGGCGGCGGTGTTCTCGTCGAAGCCGCCCCAGGTCACGTCGGGCGAGGCCTGCTCGATCAGGCTCTCGTAGGCCAGCG
Source organism: Phenylobacterium sp. NIBR 498073 (assembly GCF_027286305.1). Classification (NCBI taxonomy): domain Bacteria; kingdom Pseudomonadati; phylum Pseudomonadota; class Alphaproteobacteria; order Caulobacterales; family Caulobacteraceae; genus Phenylobacterium; species Phenylobacterium sp. NIBR 498073. The sequence goes on along the minus strand of NZ_CP114599.1, from coordinate 1,249,470 downwards.
CGCCGGGCAGCTGGTCGCCGAGGTGGGCCTCGTCGGACAGCACCACGAAGTGCTTCACGCCCGGGATCTGGTCGCGGATGCCGGCCAGGATCGGCAGGAAGGTCAGGTCGGTGAAGATGACCTTATCGTCGGCGTGGTTGATGATGTAGACGAGCTGCTCGGCGAACAGGCGCGGGTTCAGGGTGTGGCACACCGCGCCCATGCCCATGATGCCGTACCAGGCCTCGATGTGGCGGCCGGTGTTCCAGGCCAGGGTGGCGACGCGGTCGCCGGGGACGACGCCGAGGGCCTTCAGCGCATTCGACACGCGCTTGGCGCGCTCGTGGATCGCGCCGTAGGTGGTGCGGACGATCGGCCCTTCAACCGAACGGCTGACGACCTCGCGGCCGCCGTGCCAGGCCTTGGCGTGGTCGAGGATCTTGTCGACCGTCAGCGGCCAGTCCTGCATCAAGCCTTGCATACTCTTAGTCCCTCCCGACGACGCCGCCCTCTCTGGGGCTGGCGCAAGCTAGATTCACCAAGTCCTTAACGCAACGCGGCTCGGTGAACAGGGGCTTGTGGCCAGACCACGCTGCGACATGCTGTTTTGCGCAAGAATAGGGGCCGCGGCGTGGCGGGCGCCGAGGACCAGGCGCGGCAAACCGTCGGTTGACTTATGGGGGCTGGTCCTATCGAAGGGCCGACTTTCCTTCATCCAAGGCGCGAGGACCTAGTGGATCAGTTCGACGTCGTGGTGATCGGCGCCGGGGCGGCGGGCATGATGTGCGCCGTCGAAGCCGGCAAGCGCGGCCGCAAGGTGCTGGTGATCGACCATGCCGACGCGCCGGGCGAGAAGATCCGCATCTCCGGCGGGGGGCGCTGCAACTTCACCAACATCAATGCGGCGCCGGCCAACTTCATCTCGGCCAACCCGCATTTCGCGATCTCGGCGCTGCGCCGCTACACCGCCAAGGACTTCATCGCCTGGGTCGAGCGAGAGGGCGTCGCCTATCACGAAAAGACCCTCGGCCAGCTGTTCTGCGACGGCTCGGCCAAGGAGATCATCGCCATGCTGACGGGGGCGATGCGTCAGGCCGGCGTCACCCTGCGACTGAAGACCACGGTCGAGCGGGTCGAGCAGGAGGACGAGGGCTTCCTGCTTTCGACCAGCGGCGGGCCGGTCGCCTGTGAGGCGCTGGTGATCGCCAGCGGCGGCAAGTCGATCCCCAAGATGGGCGCGACCGGCTTCGGCTACGACATCGCCCGGCAATTCGGGCTGAACATCGTCGAGACCCGTCCGGCCCTCGTGCCTCTGACGTTCGAGATCGGCATGCTGGAGCGGCTGAAGCCGCTGGCCGGCGTGGCCGTGGACGCGGTGGTGTCCTGCGGCAAGACCAGGTTCGCCGAAGCGATGCTGTTCACCCATCGCGGGCTGTCAGGGCCGTCGATCCTGCAGATCTCGTCCTATTGGCGCGAAGGCCAGGCGATCACCGTCGACATGGCGCCGGGCGTGGACATCGCCGCGACCTTGAAGGCGGCCCGCCAGACCCGCGGCAAACAGGCGGCGATCACCGTGCTGTCCGAGCACCTCCCGCGCCGCGTGGCGCAGATGATCCTGGACGAGGCCGCCGCCCCGGCCAATGCCGGCGACCTGTCGGACAAGGCCGTCGGCCGCATCGCCACGGCGGTGAACGCCTGGACGGTGAAGCCGGTCGGCTCGGAAGGCTATCGCACGGCGGAAGTCACGCTGGGCGGCGTCGACACCAATGGGCTGGAGTCCAAGACCATGCAGGCCAAGGCCGTGCCGGGGCTCTATTTCATCGGCGAGGTGGTCGACGTCACCGGCTGGCTGGGCGGGTATAATTTCCAGTGGGCATGGTCGTCGGGCTGGGTGGCCGGACAGGCGGTTTAGCAGCCGAAGCAATGTGTCATCCCGGAAAGCGCAAAGCGCTTGTCCGGGACCCATTCGGGCCGAGCAGGCCGAATGAGGCGAGGCCACGCGATTGCTTGCCGCATCAGGTGTTCATGGGTCCCGGTCTTGCTTCGCAAACCGGGATGACACGTCTTTGCGGCGACCTAGGCCAGCGGCGCGCCGCCGTGTGTGATGGACCAGGCTTCGGCCGCGTCCTGGGCCGGGCCCGAGGCGTCGACGCGGACCCAGTCGATGGGGCCGACGTCGCGGTCGAGCTGCATCTTCAAGGTAGCGACGGTGGCGTCCGAGGCGTCGCCCTCCCGCCCCTCGATGCGCTGGGCCAACACTTCCGGGGCGGCCTGCAGCCAGACGCCGTGGAACGGGACGCCGGCCCCCTGGGCCAGCCTCGCGGCGCGGGCGCGCAGTTCGGGCTGGATGAAGGTGGCGTCGACCACCACCGCGCGGCCGGCGTCCAGCAGGGCGCGGGCCTCGGCGAACAGGGTGTCGTAGACCTCGGCGTAGAAGGCCGGCGAATAGACGCTGGCCGGCAGGCTGGCGTCGGGCGCCACGCCCAACAGGCGCTTGCGGATCTCGTCGGTGCGCAGGACCACGGCGCCCGGCGAGGCGCCCAGGCCGGGTGCGATCAGCCGCGCGAAGGTCGACTTGCCCGAACCCGAGAGCCCGCCGACGGCCGTCAGCTTCGGCGGAGGCGGCGCAAGGTGCGCCAAGCCCGCATCGAGATAGGCGCTGGCGCCTTCGAGGTCACCGCTGTGGGCCTGGACGTGGGCCCGCACCCCGGCCCGCACGGACATCATCAGCGGCAGGGCGGCGAGCCCAGCCAGCAGGTCGGGGCCGAAATGGCGGCGGCCTTCGTCGACATAGGCCGACAGCACCCGCACCGCGGCGTCGCGGCGGCGGCGGAAGTCGAGGTCCATCAACAGGAAGGCCAGGTCGTACTGGACGTCGATATCCGAGAGGATGTCGTTGAACTCGATGCAGTCGAACAGCACCGGCCTGCCGTCTTCGAGCAGGATGTTCCCCAGGTGCAGGTCGGCGTGGCACAGGCGCGCGAAGCCCGCGTCGCGGCGGGCGTCGAGCAGCGGCTGGCGACGGACGAACTCGACGTCGGTGGCGGCGACCAGCGCCTCGACCCGGGCCTCGCCGAGCTTGCCGGCCAGTTCGCGCAGGAGCTTGGCGTTGGAGTCGATGGTGTATTTCAGCGCCTTGCCGCCGCCGCCTTGCGGGCGCAGCTCGGCCTTGGCGTGGACGGACGCGACCTCGCGGCCCATGGCCTCGGCCAGCGGCCCGTCGACCGCCCAGGGCCGGGCGGCGAGCACGAAGCTCTCGTCGAAGCGGCGCATCTCAAGCGCGTATTCGACGACCTCGCCGGCGCCGTCCAGTTCCAGCCCGCCGCCGGGCTTGCGGGTGATGGTCCGCACGGCGCGGTAGATGTCCGAGGTGGCCGCGCGGTTGAAGCGCAGCTCGCGCTCCAGCGCCCAGTGTCGCAGGTCCAGGGTCGAATAGTCGAGGAAGCCCAGATCAACCCGCTTCTTGACCTTGAAGGCGGTGTCGCCGGCCAGGAACACCCAGGCGCAGCCAGTCTCGATCTTGGTTTGGGCCTCGCCTTCCAGCCAGGCGACGACTTCGGCTTCTTCGGCGTCGGTCAAGGATAGAGGCGCTGGGTGGTCCAGCCCTCCCCCACGCGCTCGAAGACAAGGCGTTCGTGCAGGCGGAAGGGCCGGTCTCGCCAGAACTCGATGGCTTCGGGGCGGACGCGGAAGCCCGACCAGTGCGGCGGACGCGGCACCTTGCCCAGACCAAACTTCAGGCCGATCTCGGCGATGCGCTTTTCCAGGGCCAGGCGGTCCGGCAGGGTCTGGGACTGCTCCGAGGCCCAGGCGCCGATCTGGGCCGGACGGGCACGGGTGGCGAAATAGGCGTCGGCCTCTTCGGCCGTCACCGGCTCGACAAGACCGCGGACCCGCACCTGACGACGCAGGGATTTCCAGTGGAACAGCAGGGCCGCCTTCGGATTGGCCGCCAGTTGCCGGCCCTTGGCGCTGCCGAGATTGGTATAGAACACGAAGCCGTCTGGGCCGGCGTCCTTAAGCAGCACCATGCGCAGGTCGGGCATGCCGGTCTCGTCCACCGTGGCCAGCGCCATGCCGTTGGGATCGTTGGGCTCCTTGGCGGTCGCCTCCTTCATCCATTCGGCGAACAGCGCGAACGGATCCTGCGCGGACAATAGGGGCGGCGGCTCGGCCGCGGCCACCTGGCGGACATAGTCATCCTCGCTGGGCGAGGGGGGGATCGCGGCCTTGTCGCTCATGCCGTCGATATAGCGCCTTGCCGCGCGCTTGCCATGCTTAACGCACCGTTGACCATGACCCGTCCACAGTCGCCGGATGGCCGCGCCCAAGTCACCCATGCTGGACAGAAAGTTGGCGCGCGCCGTGCTGGGCGTCGCACCGGGGGTCACGCCGGCCGAACTGCGTCGCGCCTTTCGCGAAGCCGCCAAGAGCGCCCACCCCGATCGCCCCGGCGGCGACGCCGAGCGCTTCCGCCAGGCCGTCGAGGCCTATCGCCTGCTGACCGATCCGGTCCCCACGGGCGCCATCGTCCAGCCGCCCGCCACCGTCAGGAAAAACGCCCAGGACGACAGGACCCTGCCGATCACGCCGTTGATCGCCCTGAACGGCGGCGTCGTGCTGCGCGAGACGGCCGACGGGCGCAGCCTGAAGATCACCCTGCCCGCGGGCCTGCGCTCGGGCGACCTGCTGCGGGCCGGCGCCGACATGTTCGAGATCGCCGTGCGCGGCGATGCGCAGATCATGGTCCGCGGCCACGACCTGTGGGTCACCACGCCGCTGCACCCGCACGTCCTCGCCCAGGGCGGCCGGGTGGCGGTGGACACTCCCCTGGGCCGCCGTGTGGTCTGGGTCACCAAAAAAGTCGGCGAGCGCGGCCTAGTGCGGCTGGCCGGCCAGGGCCTGCCGGCGCGCGGCGATCACCCGCAGGGGCATCTATTCCTACGCCTGACCGAGCAGACCCGCACCACCGACACCGCCGCGCGCGCCCTGCGCCGCCGGTTCGCCGCCGCCTGGGCGGCCTAGCCTTACAGCGGCCCCGGCTTTAAGAACGCCGCCATGTCGCACAACACCTTCGGCCATCTGTTTCGCGTGACCACCTGGGGCGAGAGCCACGGACCGGCGCTGGGCTGCGTCGTCGACGGCTGCCCTCCCGGCATCGGCCTGACCGCCGAGGAGGTGCAGGTGTGGCTGGACCAGCGGCGTCCTGGCCAGGGCAAGTTCGTCACCCAGCGCCAGGAGCCGGACGCGGTGAAGATCCTGTCGGGGGTGTTCCAGGACGAGCGGACCGACGGCCAAGTCACCACTGGCACGCCGATCTCGATGCTGATCGAGAACGTCGACCAGCGTTCGCGCGACTATGGCGAAATCGCCACCCAGTTCCGGCCGGGTCACGCCGACTACACCTATTTCGCCAAGTACGGCGTGCGCGACTATCGCGGCGGCGGCCGGGCCTCGGCCCGCGAGACCGCAGCACGGGTCGCGGCCGGCGCGGTGGCCCGCAAGATCATCGAGGGCGTCACCGTCCGCGCCGCCGTGGTGCAGATCGGCCCGCACGCCATCGACCGCAGCCGCTTCAACTGGGACCAGCGCCATGAGAACGGCTTCTGGTGTCCGGACGCCGAGACCGTACCGGTCTGGGAACAACACCTGGAGAAGGTCCGCAAGGCCGGTTCGTCCACCGGGGCGATCGTCGAGGTCGAGGCGGTCGGCGTGCCGGCGGGCTGGGGCGCCCCGATCTATGGCAAGCTGGACGCCGAGTTGGCCGCCGCCCTGATGTCGATCAACGCCTCCAAGGGCGTAGAGATCGGCGCCGGCTTCGCGAGCGCCGCCTTCTCGGGCGAGGAGAACGCCGACGAAATGCGGATGGGCAATGACGGCCAGCCGCTGTTCCTGTCCAACAGCGCTGGGGGCATCCTGGGCGGCATCTCGTCGGGCGCCCCCGTGGTGGCGCGGGTAGCGTTCAAGCCGACGTCGTCGATCCTGACCCCGCGCCGCAGCCTGAACGAGGCCGGAGAAGAGGTCGACCTGCGCACCAAGGGCCGCCACGACCCGTGCGTGGGCCTGCGCGCCGTGCCGGTGGTCGAGGCGATGACCGCCTGCGTGCTGGCCGACGCCTATCTGCGCCACCGGGCCCAGACCGGCGGCGGCGCCTATGTTCCAGGCGTTTCCGAACGGCGCTGACCGGTGGCTGAGGTCGGGAACCCGGCGCTCGCGAACCGGCGTTTTTTGACATTGACCGCGCAGCTTTCTCGCCGCTAATCACCTGTTGTCGGCGGTGCAATCACCGTGCTGACTTCGGCCCCTCAGACAGCGCGGTGACCGTGCGCCTCGATCGCCTCAAGGTTCTGATCGTCGACGACAACAAGCACACGCGCCTGCTGCTGGCGCAGATCCTGCGGTCGCTGGGGATCACCCAGACCATTGAGGCGGCGGACGGCGTCGAGGGCCTGGCGGCGCTGCGCAACCACGCCGTAGACATCGTGCTGACCGACCTGGCGATGGAGCCTATGGACGGCATCGAGTTTGTCCGCTCGCTACGGACCGGCCGGGACAGCCCCGGCCCGATGCTCCCGGTGATCATGATCACCGGCCATGCGACGATGAAGCGGCTGCAGGAGGCGCGCGACGCCGGGGTCAACGAGTTCATGGGCAAACCGATCACCGCCCGGGGGGTGATCGAACGGCTGGCCCAGGTGGTCGACCACGCCCGCCCGTTCATCCGCACCGACGACTATTTCGGTCCCGATCGGCGGCGGCGCCACGATCCCCAGTACGACGGCCCGATGCGGCGTTCGGGCGACCGCCAGAACGTCCGCGCCATCGAGCTTTAGCGTTCGCCACCATTTGGTGATGTTCGACCGCTAGGCAGGGATCGACCCTGTCGGAGGATCCCTCGATGCGCGCCCTTCGCCTTCTCGCCCAGCTGTCGCTGCTGGCGGGCGCGGCCCTGAGCCTGTCGGGCTGCCTGGCGGTCGCCGCCACCGGCGCGGTGGTCGGAACCGCGGTCGGCGTCACCGGCGCGGCGGTCGGCGTCACCGCCAAGGGCGCCGGCATGGCCATCGGGGCGGTCATCCCGTACGGCGACGACAAGGACGACAGAGGCGACAGGGACGACAAGCGCAACTAGGCCCCTGGACTGCCCGGGCGTCAGCGACCTTACGGTCACGGCTCAAGGGAGGCGCCCATGCGCGTAGTTCAGGCGACCACGCTGTCGTCGATAGACGACTATCGGATCATCGAGACCGATCCCCCCGAGCCCGGACCGGGCGAAGTCCTGATCGACGTGGCGGCCTGCGGCGTCGGCTATGTCGACGCGCTGGTGGCGCTCGGCCGCTATCAGGTCAAGCCGCCGCTGCCGCACACGCCCGGCCAGGAGGCCGCAGGCCGGGTGGCCAGGGTCGGCGCGGGCGTCACCGGCCTGGCGCCGGGGGACCGGGTCATGGCGAGCGTCCGCGGCGGCTTCGCAGAGCAGGCCCTGGCCCCGGCCGCTGCGGTCCGCGCGATCCCGGAACCGATGGCGTTTGCGCAGGCGGCCGGCTTCCACATCAACTACGTCACCGCCCTGCACGCCCTGGCCGATCGGGCGAACCTGCAGATTGGGGAGACCGTGCTGGTGCTAGGCGCGGCGGGCGGCCTGGGGGTCGCGGGGCTGCAGGTCGCCAAACTGCTGGGCGCGCGGGTGATCGCGGCGGCCTCAAGCGAGGCTAAGCGCGACTTCTGCCGCGACCTCGGCGCCGACGAGGTGCTGGACACCGACGGCGAGGGATGGCGCGAGCGGCTGAAGGCGGCCTGCGGCGGACGCGGGCCGGACGTGGTGTTCGATCCCGTCTGCGGCCCGCTTTTCGAAGCCGCGTTCCGCTCGCTCAGCTGGCGCGGCCGTCACCTGGTGCTCGGCTTCGTCGGCGGACCGATCCCCGCCCTCCCGGCCAACCTGACCCTGATGAAGGGCGCGGCTCTGGTCGGGGTGGACGTGCGCCAGTTCATGCTGCTGGAGCCGGACCGCGCGCGGGCGCGCCTGGGCCAGCTGCTGGCCTGGGCCGACGAAGGGCGCCTGGCCCCGCCGCTCGGGCGGGCGTTTGCGCTCGACCGCTACGCCGAGGCGTTGGAGTTCGCCCTTACCGGACAGGGGCTCGGCAAGACGGTGCTCAAGGTCGCCGACCTCTGAAGCGCGTCAGGCCACCGCCATGGCGCAGCTCTCGCCGATCGTCGGGCGCGAAACGACAATCCGCGACAGGCCCGGGAACTTCGGCTTCAGGCGCTGGGCGAAGTAGAGGCAGATGTGCTCAAGGGTCGGACGCTCGAGGCCCGGCTTTTCGTTGAGCAGCCCGTGGTCGAGCTCGGCGGCGACCGCCTTCAGCTCGGCGTCGAGGTCGGCGAGGTCGACCACCCACCCGACCGGCTCGGCCGGGGCGCCGCGCACGGTCGCCTCGACCTTGAACGAGTGGCCGTGCAGGTTGCGGTAGGGGCGATGCTCGGGCCCCTCGGGGAGATAGTGCGCGGCGTCGAACGTCGCCGCCTTGGTGATTTCAAAGACTGGCTGGGTCATCTGGGAGGGTCTGAAGGCGTCCGGCCGCGCTTGGCGCGCGTGTCACGGAATGCCGAGATACTTATGGGTCTGGACGCTTAAACGCCACCGCGGGTGCGCAAGGCAATAGGCGATCGCCGCCTGGGTGTTTTCGACGCGCGCCGGGCCGTCCATCGGCTGCAGCAGAAAACGCTCGAAATCCATGTGCTCGAAGCGCGCCGGATCGGCCAGCGGCTGGGGAAAGACCAGCTTCAGTTCCTGACCGCTCGTCTGCACGACCTCGGCGTCGGCCTTGGGGCTGACGCAGATCCAGTCGACGCCGTCGGGGACCGGTAGGGTGCCGTTGGTTTCCAGCGCTATGCGGAAACCGCGGGCGTGCAGCGCCGCGATGAGCGGCCCGTCCACCTGGAGCAGCGGTTCGCCGCCGGTGCAGACCACCAGGCGATGGTCGGGGCCGCCGGTCCAGGCCGCCTCGACCGCCGCGGCCAGATCCTCGGCGCGGGTGAAGCGTCCCCCGCCCTCGCCGTCCATGCCGACGAAGTCGGTGTCGCAGAAGGTGCAGACCGCCTTGGCGCGATCCTCCTCCCGGCCCGACCACAGGTTGCATCCCGCAAAGCGGCAAAACACCGCCGGCAGGCCGGCCTGGCCGCCCTCGCCCTGAAGGGTCAGGAAGATCTCCTTGACGGCGTAGCTCATGGCGTCAGCTCCGGACGGCCGCTGGCGACCCATTCGGCCCAGCCCCTGGCGCGCAGGTCGCAGGCCGGACAGTCGCCGCAGCCATGTCCCCAATCGTGCAGCGCCCCGCGGGTTCCCCGGTAACAAGTATGGCTGTCGGCGACGATGACGTCGACCAGCGCCTGGCCCCCGAGGCCCTTCGCCAGCGCCCAAGTCTCAGCCTTCGTCAGCCACATCAGCGGGGTCTCGACGACGAAGTCCTGGGCCATGCCGAGGTTCAGCGCCCGCTCCAGGGCGTCGAGCGTCTCGCGCCGGCAGTCCGGGTAGCCGGAGAAATCGGTTTCGCACATGCCGCCCACTAGAAATTTCAATTTTCGGCGATCGGCCAGGGCGGCCGCATAGGTCAGGAAAACGAGGTTGCGGCCGGGAACATAGGTGTTCGGCAGCCCCTTCTCGGTGATCTCGAAGGCCCGCTCCTGGGTCATGGCGGTGTCGCCCACCGCGCCGAAGCCGGTCAGGTCGAGGACGTGATCCTCGCCGAGCTTGCCGGCCCACTGCGGGAACCGTGCGCGGATCGCCTCGCGAACCACAGAACGCTGTTCCATTTCGACCGCGTGCCGCTGTCCGTAGTCGAAGCCGACGGTCTCGACATGGTCGTGCCGGGCCAGCGCCCAGGCGAGGCAGACGCTGGAATCCTGGCCGCCCGAGAACAGGACCAGGGCGCGGGACTGCGGAGAAGCTTGGCTCATCGGCCCCATATGCGCGCGCGCGGCGCAAATCGGAAGCCCGGCGCGTCGCCGCGCCGCCGTCCGCGCCATACCACCGAATCCGAAACCCTCACAGAAACAACTATTTCGCACATGCAGCACAACGAATACCGCATGCGCCCAAGCTTCCACCCAAGACAGCGCGATTCAACCACTTTGAATTGAAAGAAGTCGAAGCTTGTGCATTTCAGCAACAGAGCTTGTTTAGTTTCGACGTAATCACCGATAACTTAACATCGTCACGTTGACAGACTCCACAACTGGGCGCGAGCCTTTGCCTTGTCGCGGGTGTGGCCGCCAACCCAGGACGAATTCTCCGTGCGGCGAAAGGTGACGCACCAGGCCGGTTTGTAGAGAGCCGTGGGCGTCTTGGGAGGAACCTGGAATGTTGAATACTCTGCATTTGCGGAGCGCACTGATCGTTGGCGCGTCTGCTGTAGCGTTGAGTTCAGTTGCGTCCCCGGCCTGGTCCCAGAACGTCATTCAGGAGCTGGTGGTCACCGCCCAGAAACGCGAGGAGGCGCTGCAAGACGTGCCGATCGCGGTGTCGGCGTTCAATCAGGACACCCTTGAGAAGGCCAAGATCGACGGCGGTCCGAACCTGGTCATCGCCGTTCCGAACGTCAACTTCTCGAAGGGGAACTTCACCGGCTACAACTTCCAGATCCGCGGCATCGGCTCCAAGCTGGTCGCCGGCTCGGGCGACGCCGGCACCGGCATCCACCTGAACAACGCCCCGCTGCTCTCCAACAACCTGTTCGAGACCGAGTTCTACGACGTCGAGCGCGTCGAAGTGCTGCGCGGGCCGCAAGGCACCCTCTACGGACGCAACGCCACCGGCGGCGTGGTCAACATGATCACCGCCAAGCCGATCGACGAATTCGAGGCGATGATCCGCGGCGAGGTCGGCAACTACAACACCATGAAGCTGCGCGGCATGATCAACGTGCCGCTGGGCGACCAGTTCGCCCTGCGCGTCGCCGGTTCGTGGCTGAAGCGCGACGGGTTCGGCGACAACCTGGTGACCGGCAACGACGCCGACGACCGCGACCTGTTCGGCACGCGCACGACCCTGGCGTTCAACCCGACCGACACCTTCCACGCCTACTTCCTGTGGGATCACTTCGACGAGGACGACAACCGCTCGCGGATCGGCAAGCAGTTCTGCACCAAGGACCTGGGCCCGTCGAACGTCGGCGGCCTCGGCTACTCGGCAGCGGCGGGCGGCCTGATAGGCCAGATCCAGCGCGGCCTGTTCAGCCAGGGCTGCTCGGCGACCTCGCTCTATTCGGCCGGCGCCCTGGGAACGGTGAACTCGCAGGCGACCCTGGGCGGCCTGTTCGGCGCCCTCGGCGGTTTCCAGACCGGCGACGCCTACGCCGGCAAGATGCAGACGACCAATGTGCGGGACATCGAGTCGACCTTCGACCCGATCTACCAATCGACGACCGACATCTATCAGTTCAACGTCGACTGGGACCTGACCGACGAACTGCGGTTGACCTGGCTGACGTCCTATACGGACTTCGACCTCTACACGCGCCAGGACTACAACCGCTACGTCCCCAGCAACAGCTTCAACACGAGCCCTAACCCGGTGAACGCCTTCGCCGCGGTGCCCGGCTACGCCGCGATCTATGCGGCGCTGTTCCCCGGCGGCGTGATCAACGACGCCCAGAACAAGCCCTTCAATCGCTTCACGACCAGCGACATCTCTTCAGCCTATACCAAGGGCTGGAGCCAGGAAGTGCGGCTGCAGTCGGCCTATGACGGCCCGTTCAACTTCAACGTCGGCGGGATCATGGTTCGCTACCAGGCGACCGGCGACTACTACGTGATGTTCAATACCGGGACAGGCTACTACCAGATCAACAACCTGTTCAGCACCGGCAACCCGAACTGCATCGGCGCCGCCCCGTGCGTGTCTATCGACCCGAACTACGAGCCGAACCGCGTCGGCCGGAACTACTACGACGCTTACGGCCCCTATGACCTGCGCTCGCACGCCTTCTTCGGCGAGCTCTACTGGCAGGCGACCGACACCCTGAAGTTCACCGGCGGCCTGCGCTACACGGTCGACGACAAGGAAGTCGAGAACCACCAGGTCAACCTGGGCATCCCGGGCGTCGGCATCGCCGGCCCCATTCCGGGCACGCCCGACATCCTGCATGTGGAGTTCAAGGAGACGACCGGCCGGATCGGCTTCGACTGGAAGCCGGACCTCGACTTCACCGACGACACCCTGATCTACGCCTTCTTCTCGCGCGGCTATAAGGCCGGGGGCCTGAACTCCCCCTGCAGCGGCGGGCAAGGCGTGATCTGCGGCCCGCCGACCTTCGACCCGGAGTTCATCAACGCCTACGAAATCGGCACCAAGAACACGGTGCTCGACGGCACGATGACCCTGAACCTGACCGCCTTCTACTACGACTACCAGGGCTATCAGGTCTCGAAGATCGTCAACCGCGCCTCCACCAACGAGAACATCGACGCCAAGATCAAGGGCGTCGAGCTGGAGACCGTCTGGCAACCGCTGCAAGGCCTGCGCCTCAACGCCCAGATCGGCTGGCTCGACACCGAGATCGGTTAGGGATCTTCGATCGACACCTTCAACCGCACCGGCGGCAATCCGAACCTGGTGCTGGTGAAGTCGAGCGCGGCGTCGAACTGCGTGGTCAATATGGCCGCGGCCCAGACGGCCCTCGCTGTCTCGAACGCCACCAACAACCCGTTCGCCCTGCTGGGCGTCTGCACCCCGGTCTCGACCGCCGGCGCGGGCACCAACATCGGCAGCGGCGCGCTGGCGGTGGGCACCAACGCCTTCGGCGGCCTGGTCAGCGACGGCGTCCCGATGTCGCTCGAGGGCAAGGAACTGCCGAACGCCCCACACTGGACCGTCTCGCTGGGCGCCCAGTACACCTGGGAATTCGGCAATGGCTGGTCGCTGACCGCCCGGGGCGACTACTACAAGCAGACCGAGACCTTCGCCCGGATCTACAACACCGAGCCGGATCGGATCGACGACTGGCAGAACGTCAACCTGACCCTGACGCTGAGCAACCCGGTCAACGGCTGGGAGGTCGGCGCCTACGTCAAGAACGCCACCGACGAGGAGGCGATCACCGACTTCTACCTGACCGACGACTCCTCGGGCCTGTTCCGCAACGCCTTCTACACCGAACCGCGCACCTACGGGGTGTCGCTGCAGAAGCGCTTCTGACGACCTGATTTACCCAGCCGTAAGGCCTTGGCCGCCGCCCTTCGGGACGGCGGCCTTTTTCTTTGGCGTGACAGTGGAATTTGAACGCAGATTTGCGTTTTGGGTACGACGCCCGCATGCGCCGACGCGCGCCCACCCCTTGTTTTCCTTTGATTCATAAACCCACGCAGAACGACGGTCATTTTTGTGCGCGCGATTTGAAAGCGCGGTATTTCGGCCACAGAACTTCAAAAGCGCCGATGAATTGCGTTCAGTTATCGGGGTTCACATTGACGGCCACGTCAGTCGGGCGGAGGCTCCCCCTCCTCGGCGCCTCCCCGCGCCGGATTACACACATCATGCGGGCGGAAATGAAGAGGGCGCTCCACGCCCCTCCGCCCAGGGAGGATACTTGATGGCTACCAACGCCCCGCGCCTGCGGACCCTGCTGGCCCTGAGCGCGTCAGTTCTGACACTTTCGGCAATTTCGGCGCCGGCCTTCGCGCAGGAGGCCTTCCAGATCGAAGAACTGGTCGTCACGGCCGAGAAGCGCGAGCAGGCGCTGCAGGACGTGCCGGTGGCCGTCTCGGCCTACACGTCGGAGCAGCGCGACGTGCGCGGCATGACCGGCATCCAGGATTTCGTGAACTTCACGCCCGGCATGAACTATTCGGGCACCGACCGCGTGTCGCTGCGCGGCGCCGGCCGCAACACCTTCTACATCGGCAACGACCCGGGCGTGGCCGCCTACACCGACGGCTTCTATTCCGCCTCGTCCTCGGAGCTGTTCAAGAGCTCGCTGTTCGTCGAGCGGACCGAAATCCTTCGCGGCCCGCAAGGCACGCTCTACGGCCGCAACGCCATGGGCGGGGCGCTGAACACCATCTCCAAGCGCCCGTCGCATGAATTCGGCGGCGAGATCCGCGCCGGCTACGGCAACTTCGACCGCACCAAGATCGAGGGCGTCCTCTCGGTGCCGGTGGCCGACAACCTGCGCTTCAAGATCGGCGGCAGCCAGGACTGGCAGCGCGAAGGCTTCATCGAGAACATCGGCGGGGCCAACGACGGCGCCACCATCAAGCGCACCTACTTCGAGATTCAGGCCGAGGCCGAGTTGGGCGACAACCTGGACATCTGGGCCCGCTACTCGCGCTCGAACTGGGACGACTCGACCGGCGTCGGCGACCGTCTCGCCAACCAGATCACCCCCTACGACACGACCCGTCCGTTCCAGCCGATCGGCGGCTTGGTGCCGAACGGCCAGTTCGGCATGACCACCGCCAATCCGGGCGTGGCCGATCCGTACAAGCAATCGACCAACCGCGACGGCTATGGCCAGCTGCGCGGCAACCACCTGTTCACGACCTCGATCACCTACGATCTGGGCTGGGCGAGCTTGAAGTACATCGGCGGCTTCCAGCAGTACAACTACCAGACCGGCGGCGACTACGACGGCACCAACCGCACGACTTCGTACGCCTCGGGCCCGCTCGGCACCCAGGTCTTCAGCGACCTGACCACCGACTTCGACGAGCACAAGAAGTACTATTCGAACGAGATCAACCTCTCGTCGAACAGCGACGGCCCGCTGAACTGGATCCTTGGCCTCTACCAGTACAAGGAAGAGTACAAGCAGCGCATCCAGCTCGGCAGCCCGCTGCAGGCGCAGCTGGCCACCCCGGCCTTCTACTACGGCTCGATCAACGGCGCGGCGGCTGGCGTCGCCAGTCTCGCGGCGGCCGGACTGCCGTCGACCAACCCGACCCGCAACTTCGCCGACAACTACGCCGAACTGGAATCCAAGGCGTGGGCCGCGTTTGGCCAGGCGACCTACAAGTTCAACGACCAGTGGGCGCTGACCGGCGGCCTGCGCTATACCAAGGATGAGAAGGACGGCTTCGAATCCCAGCGTCTGGTGCTGTTCAACCCGGCCGGCGCATTCGGCCCGGCCGCCGTCGACGTTTCCAGCGACATGGACGCGTCCCGCCCCGGCGTGCAGAACTTCCGGAACCTGTCCGACAGCTGGTCGGCGGTCACCGGCACCCTGAACCTCGACTGGACGCCGAACGACGACACCCTGGTCTACGCCAAGTACAGCCGCGGCTATAAGTCGGGCGGCTTCCTGCTCGGCACCCTGGCGCCGAAGCCGACCGCCGACGAAGAGACCGTCAACGCCTACGAGGTGGGCGTGAAGCAGACCATCGGCGGGCGCCTGATCCTGAACGCCTCGGCCTTCTACAACGACTTCGAAGGCCTGCAGCTGAACCTGTCCCAGCTGAACGCGGCCGGCACCTCGGCCTCCAACAACTTCGTCAACGTCGACGCCGAAGCCTACGGCCTGGAACTGGAGGCCATGTGGCAGCCGATCCAGCCGCTGCAGATCTCCGCCTCGTACGGCTATCTGCACACCGAGATCACCAAGGGCTGCTGCTTCTACGACCCGGCGGACCCGAGCGCCCTGAAGTCGACGGCGCGTCCGTCGGGCGGCACCGCGGTGACCAACGGCGTGCTGCTGGTGTTCCAGGACCTGGCCGGATCGAAGATCTACCAATCGCCGGAAAACAAGTTCGCGCTGAACGCCAACTACACCTTCGACTTCGAGCCGGGCTCGCTGATCCTGTCGGGCAGCTACACCTGGACCGACGAGACCACCTATCAGCCCTTCGACAACCCCGATTTCGCCGTGCCGTCCTATGGCACCGCCGATCTGCGGGTGCTGTGGAAGGACGCCCAGGACCGCTACTCGCTCATCGGCTACGTGAAGAACGTGACCGACGAAGAGGGTTTCACCTCGACGTCCTCGACCAACCCGACGGCGGTGTTCGCCAACCCGAACACGGGCCTGGTGGTCGGTGGAAACACCTATCTGCGCCAGACCAGCACCGCGATCACCCGCGGTCTGATCCAGCCGCGCACCTACGGGGTCGAACTGCAGTACCGCTTCTAAAGGCGGACCAGACCTGGAACAGCGAAGGGCGGCGGGAGAAATCCCGCCGCCCTTTCCGTTGTCGGGAACCCGACGCCTCTTTTCGACATAGCGTCAATTTACGCTAACCCTGGGTGGAATTTAACGTCTCCGCAAGCGCTTAGGCCCATGCTGAGCATAAGTTCCCTTTGGACCCTGGCGTTCATGTCTCTGCCCGAGTTCTTCTACGAGCGCGTCACGAGCGAAATCCATCAGCAGATGGAGGGCGTTCTGGCTCTCGCCGAACGCCTTGCCCGCCAACCGATGGGCGCGGACGCGCAGGCCTGCGTCGCCGGCGTCACCGAGGCCGCCCGCGCGGTGCGCCAGATCCTTGTGTCGTCATCCGACCTGAAGGCCGCCGCCGCCGACGGGCTGTCGTTCGATCTACAGCCGCGGCGCGCCGCAGAGCTGGCCGACGACGTCCAGGCCCGCTGGGAAGAACGCGCCACCGACGGCGGCGTCACCCTGCTGGTTTCCTATGACGGCGATCCCGACGCGCTGGTGATGGTCGACAGCGGGCGCATCAACCAGATCTTCGACGCTTTCATCGCCCAGGCGCTGGCCGGCGTCCGCCGCGGCGCCGTCGAGGCGACGCTGAGGGCCGTGGCCAACGGCGAGTCCACCCGACTGGAAGGCCGCATCCGCGGCGCGGCCGACCGGGTGATGGGCGACCGGGCGCTGGACCTGAGGGAAATCGAAGCTCTGTTCGGGCTGGAGACGGCGCTGGGCGTTGCGCTCAGCCGCAAGATCGTCGACGCCATGCATGGCCAGGTCCGGGCCGAGGCCAATGTCGGGGCGGGCGAGACCCTGGTCTTCGAGGTCGCTGTGCCAACCGCCTACGAGGAGGTCCCGGCCGAGGAAACCCTGGGCCAGACCGAGCGCGCCGCCCACATCCTGGTGGTCGACGACAACGCCACCAACCGGATGGTCGCCGAGACCCTGTGCGAAATGTTCGACTGCACCTCGGAGTCGGCCACCGACGGGATCGAAGCCGTGGAGGCCGCCCGAACCGGGCGCTTCGACCTAATCCTGATGGACATCAAGATGCCGCGCATGGACGGGGTGACCGCCACACGCGAGATCCGCGCCCTGCCCGGCGCCGCCGGCCGCGTGCCGATCATCGCCCTGACCGCCAACGCCGATCCCGAAGACGCCGCCGGCTATCTGAAGGCCGGGATGAACGGGGTGGTCGAAAAGCCAATGAAGCCGGAGCACCTGCTGCGCACCCTGCAGGAAAACCTCGGCGGCTCGAGCGACGACGCTGCCGCTGCGTAAGGGCTAGTCGCGCCCGCCGACTGGGGTCATCGTCGGCGCATGGCCAATTTCTACGAACGCCGGATCCTGCCGAAGCTGCTGACCTGCGCGTGCGCCTCGCCGCCGATGATGAAGCAGCGCGCGAAGATCGTGCCGCTGGCGCAAGGCAAGGTCCTGGAGCTCGGCGTCGGCATGGGCTTGAACCTGGCGCTCTACGACGCGACCAAGGTCGCCAGCGTCGCCGGCGTGGACCCCGCGGCCGAGCTCCGCGCCCAGGCCATGGCCGCGCCTCGCGATCCGCGGCTGAACGTGACGATCGCCGACGGGACGGCCGAGGCGCTGCCGTTCGAAGACGACGCGTTCGACACCGTCGTCTGCACATTCACGCTCTGCTCCGTGCATACCCCCTCCGCCGCCCTGGCGCAGGCGCGCCGGGTCCTGAAGCCCGGCGGGCGGCTGCTGTACTGCGAGCACGGCTTGGCGCCCGACCCGGACGTCGCCAAATGGCAGCGCCGCATAGAGCCGCCGTGGAAGCGCCTGGCCGGCGGGTGCCACCTGACCCGACCGGTGACGCGGGCGATCGCGGACGCCGGTTTCCACATTGAAAGCTCAGAGACGATGTACCTGCCGGGAACCCCGCGCTTTGCCGGGTGGAACGAGTGGGGCGCAGCAACGCCCGCGTAAATTGTTTTTCAAGTTCACGGCGCTAGGAGTGGATGCACACACCGGCGCCCTGTAGCCGGACCTGCCGCATGCGCCCGCCAGAGGCGCTCGGAGCTTACCCATGTCGCTTGATTCCGCCCCGCAATTCTTCCTCAACGCCGACGCCCGCGGCGGCTTGGTCAACGGCAAGCAGAGCTACACCGTGACGCAAGCGGCCGACCAGATCATCCGCGGCGAGCCGGGCTGGTCGAACGTGCTGGGCGCCCCCGCCACCGTCACCTATGCGTTCCGCGCCAGCGCCCCGGCCACCATGCCGGACGATACCGCCGGCTTCTCGCGCTTCAACGCCGCCCAGATCACCCAGGCCGAACTGGCCCTGCACGGCTGGAGCGACGTCGCCAATATCCATTTCATGCGGGTCGGGGTCGGGACCGGCAGCGAGGCGGCCTATTCCGACTCTGCGACCATCCTGTTCGGCAATTATTCGAGCGGCTCCGAAGGCTCGGCCGCCTTCGCCTACTTCCCCGGCTCCAGCGCCGCCTCCGCCCAGTCGGGCGACGTGTGGTTGAACTCGACCTCGGGCAGCAACACCAATCCGACCACCGGCAACTATGGCGGCATGGTGCTGGTCCACGAGATCGGCCACGCCATCGGTCTCGCCCACCCGGCCGACTACGACGCCGAGGGCGAGCCGAGCTACAGCGCCGATGCGCTCTACTACGAAGACTCCCGCCAATTCACGGTGATGAGCTACTTCGAAGAACAGAACACCGGGGCCAATTTCGGCGGCCGCTATTCAGCCGCGCCGCTGCTCGACGACATCGCCGCCGCCCAATTGGAGTACGGGGCGAACATGTCGACCCGCACGGGCGACACGGTCTACGGCTTCAACTCCACCGCCGGCCGGCCGTGGTTCGACGCGATCGCCTCTGGACAGAAGCTGATCTTCGCAGCCTGGGACGCCGGCGGCGTCGACACCTTCGATTTCTCGGGCTTTGCAGTCCGCCAGCTGATCGACCTGCGCGCGGGGGCGTTCTCGAACGTCGGCGGACTGGTCGGCAATGTCGCGGTGGCCGTCGGCGTCACCATCGAGAACGCCATTGGCGGCAGCGCCGCCGACACCATGACCGGCAACGCCGCGGCCAACGCCCTGACCGGCGGCGCAGGCGACGACATCATCTATGGCGGGGTCGGGAACGACAACCTGAACGGCGGCGACGGCCAGGACTTCCTGCGCGGCGAGACGGGCGACGACTACATCGTCGGCGGCGCGAGCTTCGACGACATCCACGGCAACCAGGGGGCGGACACCGCCTATGGCGGCGACGGCGACGACTGGGTCGTCGGCGGCCAGCACAACGACCTGCTGTTCGGCGAGAACGGCGCCGACATCGTCTATGGCAACATGGGCGACGACACGATGTACGGCGGCGTCGGCGCAGACCTCATGCGCGGCGGCCAGCACAACGACGTCATGTACGGCGAGGCCGGCGACGACTGGATGTCCGGCGACCGCGGCGACGACACCATGACGGGCGGCGCCGGCGCCGACAGCTTCCATACCTGGTCCGAGGCGGGCATCGACCGCGTCATGGACTTCAACCGGGCCGAAGGCGACCGCGTGCTGGTCAGCGAGGGCGCGACCTGGACCGTGAGCCAGGTGGACGCGGACACCGTCGTCGTCCTGAGCGGGGGCGCCCAACTGGTGTTGGTCGGCGTGGCCTCGGCCAGCCTGACCGGCGGCTGGATCGTCTCGATCTAGAGCTGGTTGTACTCGCCGCAGCGGCACTTCACGACGACGTCGCGCATCTGCGCGTTGTCGCGGCCGGTCATCACGACTTCTTCGCAGGCGCCGCAGAGGAACACCGAGCCCGCTTCGCTCTCCGAGACCACCGGGCTTTCGACCGCCTGAAGGACTTCCCGCCGACCGATGAACAGGCTCGGGAAAACACGAAGGGACGTCATGATCATCGGACTTGCCTCAATTTGACCCGTCGAGGGTCTACGCAACTGTGCACTTGCAAAAGTCGAGGTACCCCTATTCTGCTGCAGCGCAATGTCAGATTGATGTAGGCGCCCAGTATTTTTGCGACCCGTGGCGCCTAGGCCGCCGCGGCGCCTTTTCGCCGGGCCGATCGGAACCCTCGCTTTCCGCTCCCGTTTCAAGGGCTCACCCCCAGGAGATCAGGGCGCGCCGCGTCCACCGAGCGGAGAGGACCCATGACCAACGCCTATGGAACACGCGACGAAGCCCGCGAGGCCGTGCGCGAAGCTGCCGACACCTTCAAGGACGCGGCCAGCGACGTGCGGGCTGAAACCAAGCGCGCCGCCAAGCGCGCCCAGAAGAGCGCCGTGGCTGCGTCCGGCGCCCTGGCCGAAGCGGCCACCACCTTTGCGCGGGACGCCCGCTCGGTGATGGAAGACAAGGTCGGCAAGGCCCGCCGCGAGGCCGAGGTCCAGTACGGCAAGCTGAAGGTCCAGGCCAAGCAGCGCGCCGAGGAGGCCGATTTGTTCGTGCACGAGCGGCCCTATGTCGCCCTGGCCGCCGCCGCGCTGGCCGGCTTCCTGATCGGTCATCTGATGAGCGCCGCCCGCTCGAACGTCGTCTATCTGCGCGACGACCGCTGACCCCCGCGCCAGGATGGCGCCGATCCTGCTCGCAACGGCCTGAACGTTGCGCGTGAGGATCGAATATGGACAAGGCGCCCGCGGCCTACGAACTCGAAATCGCCGCCGACGGCGAGCGCTGGCGCTACCGCAAGCGCTGGCGCACCGGCCTGCGCCGCTTTCTGCCGGCCCTCTGGCACGCAACCGATGCGCGCGGCCTCAAGGCGCTGCGCGAACTGGAAGGCCAACGCCCCGACTGATCAGGGGATGATCACCACGTACTGCTGCTTGGGCGGAGGCGGCTGCGGGGCCGCGTCCGCCGCGGCCTTCTCGGCAGCCGCCTTTTCCGCGGCCGGATCGGTCTGCGGCCGCGGATAGACCCCGCCCCCGCCGCCGCCGGTCGGAAAGCTGTCGCCGTAGTCGGCCTGCGATTCGGCGAAGCCGCGCTGGGCCCAGAGCTGGATTTCGCCGGCGCGGTCCTTGAACTCGCGCGGCGAACAGCCCCCCGCCGTCGCCGCCAGCACAGCGAACAAGACCCACGATCTCAACGCAATCGCCCCTCGTTTCATACCGGCGATCATCGCGCACTGGCGCCCTGCGGGCAATGTGAGCGTTCACAACAAACAAGCCGTCGCCAGTTGACGCCCCTCCTCGCCCAAGGCCAAGGTTGTTGCAATCGGGAGTAGTGCGCTGTCCAACACCTATCCGGTCTCGCGCGTGGAAGCCGCGCAGGAGGCCCTAATCGCCGCGCTGGAAATTCACATGGAGAACGGCGTCATCGATCCGTCGGCCTGCGTGGTGATCCGCCAGGACATCTCGCGCTCGCGTGAGGAGATGGCCGCCCTGAGCCGATGGGTCGCCGAAATGGCGCAGTAGCGACAAACGCCTATTGAACTTCGCGCCGCCGATCCCAATCTCTTGTTCGACGGCGAGACCCCCTCCCCGGTTCCCCCACCGGGACTCGCGTCCACAGAGAAACGCCCGCGCCTTCCCCCCGGCGCGGGCGTTGTTCGTCCAGGCCCAGGGAGCCCCCATGACCCAGCCCATGAAGATCGATTTCGTCTCCGACGTCTCCTGCCCCTGGTGCATCGTCGGGCTGGGCGGCCTGGAGGAGGCGCTACGCAGGGTCGACGACCTGGTGCAGGCGCAGATCACCTTCCATCCCTTCGAGCTCAATCCGGACATGCCGCCGGAGGGCCAGAACATCGTCGAGCACGTCGGCCAGAAGTACGGCGCCACGCCCGAACAGTCGGCCGCCAACCGCGCCGCCATCCACGCCCGTGCGGCCGAGGTCGGCTTCGCCATGAAGACCAACGAACAGAGCCGAATCTACAACACCTTCGACGCGCACCGGCTGCTGCACTGGGCCGGGATCGTGGGCGGCCAGCATGCGCTGAAGGGTGCGCTGTTCGAGGCCTATTTCACGAACAACCAGAGCCCGGCCGATCACGAGGTGCTGGTCGCCGCCGCTCAGGCCGCGGGCCTCGACACCGACGCCGCGCGCGAGGTGCTCGCCAGCGGACGCTACGCCGACGAGGTCCGCGCCGCCGAACGCCACTGGCATCAGGCCGGAATCAGCTCGGTGCCGGCGGTGATCATCAACGACCGCTACCTGATTTCAGGCGGCCAGCCCGCCGCTGCGTTCGAACGGGCCATCCGCACCATCGCGGCCGAAGCAGCCGCCGGCTGACCCGCCGCGACGCTCTGCAACGCCCTTCCTGGCGGCGCTCAGGCCCCGGCGCACAGGTCCAAGATTGGCCAAATGTTCACTATTTGTTCTTGATGCGCCGGCCTTTTTCGACTAACCTTTGCGAAGGTCAGCAGACCGCCGGCGACGCCCCGGCCGCACATTGGCGTCACCCTTCAATTTAGACCAACCACCGGCCCGTTAGGGGCGGCCAGCCATGGCGAGAGGGCCGTGGCGACCGCCAGCTGGCTAGTCTGACGCCCACCCCCGCGGGTGCGCGCCGCCTGGCGCGGCCGCGCTTCTCTTAACCTTGCCGCGAAAGCCAGCCGCCACGGCGGCGCGGCCGCAGTCGGCTGTCTTGAAAGGACCATTGATGGCAGAGACGATTTCGAACCAAGACGCCCTGGACATGATCGCGACCGGCCACGCAGCGCTGGTCGCCAATCTCGCCGAACCGCCGGCGCTGACCCCGACCGAGAACCTCGCGACCTTCTCCGAACGCGGCATCACCTGGAACCTCGCCGCGGCGGCCCCGGTCGGCAAGTTCATCAGCGGCGACTATTTCGCCGTTGGTGGCGTCGTAACGAGTACGGTCCCGGCGAGCGTCCAGGACGACGGCACGTACAACGACGCGCAGACCTATACCGCACGGTGGGTCCACGGCCTCATGGTCAACCCCGGCAGCGAGGGCGGCTCCGGCGCGAACCCAAGCGTCACTCCGCAAGGCTTCGACAGCCTGCAAAAGTCCCCGGCCTACGCCCCGTCGGTGACGGAGTTCGCGTACGATCACGCGCTCAATCTCGATCCCGGCGCGACCGGGCTGAGCCTTAGCGGCGTCAAGTCTCTGGTCAAAACGAAGTCCATTCTGGACGGGGTGGACGCATCGAGCCGCGCGAAGCTCGAGAACGTGTCGCTTCTGACCATCCTGGACGCCACGCCCCCGGACGGCGCCTTCCGCCGTTGGGCTGGCTGCGCGAGCAAGACGCCGATCTTCTTCGCGTCGGACATCGATTGGACGGTGCTGCCGAGCATCGCCAAACCCGCCGCGGCGACGACGCTCACGGCCGCGGACCTGATCGCCAAGCTTGGCCCGCTTCAGACCTACATGAACCAGCAACTGTATGCGCGGGGCATCGCTCCATACCTCGCGCAGCAGGCGTACGGCGCAGATATCGCAAACGACATCAGCCAGGCGATGCTGTTCACCATGACCGCGGGGACCAGCACCGCCGATCGCAACGCCGTGGCGTACCGGCTGATCCAGGCGGGGCTCGACGTCTATGACGCCACGGAGGCCGGCAGGCGCTGGTCCAGCGCCACGTTCAGCTTCGGCGGCGCGCACCAGTGGCTGAAGATTCTGCTGGTTTACGCAGCGCGGCTCCTGCGCAACGCGGCCAACGTCACCGAACGCAACAAGCTTGCGGCATGGTGCGACGGCGGCGCCGCCCGCATCTTCGCCGAAGACATGTGCACCTTCTCGATCACGCGCGAGATGATCGAGAGCATGCCCTACGAGCCGATCAATACGCGCCTGGCTCCCGTCGGCTACCCGGACTGGAGCGAGAACAGCGTCGACTGGCTGGCCAAACCCAGCAACCTCGCCAGTTGCGGCCTAGCCTATGAACTCGCCTACCGGACGGTCAACAGCTACCCTTGGCTCTCACAGGTCTTGGTGGCGCGTCTTCTTGGCGCCGAAACCATGTGGAATAATCCGAAATTCTTCGAATACTGCGACACATATTACAATAAGTGGGTCTATCGTGGCCGGGCGACCGACCCGTACTTCTACGCCTACAACCGCTTCATGGTGTGGGACCACTACGAGACCTACGCGCCGGCATTCAGCGACGCCACCGCGCCGACCCTGGTTCGCCGGGCTGCAAACGCTCGATATGCCTGGATCGAGTTCAACGAACCCTTCTCACTTCTGGCTCAGCCCGTCGCAGCCGACTTCGCCGTAACCGTCGATGGCGCGGGGGTCTCGCTGGCGCCTGTCTCGACGACCGCGTCCGGCGTGAAGTCGAGCGGCTCGACGAACGTGTCGAGCCCGCTGATCACCGTCGCCAGCGCAGCGGGAATTCGGGTCGGCCAGCGCGTCGAGTGTGGGTCGCTCGCGGCGGATACGTTCGTGACCAGCGTCAACGGGCTGAGCGTCGGCATCTCATCGCTGATCGCCAATGCGTTCTCCGCCCAGCCGATCACCTTCCACAACGTGTTCGCTTACAACCGCACGCTCGTCGCGGTCCTGCCGGCTCCGCTGACCACCGACACCCAGCTGGTCACCATCGGCTACACCACGCCTGGCGCCGGCTATGTGCATAATCTTGGCGGGGTAGCGCCAGCGACCGTGACGGTCGGCGCCGCCACGAACAACACCGGCAAACTCCCGGCGGGACCGATTTCCAAAGACCTCGCCTACTCGGGCGCGGTCAAGGCCGATCGCCAGTTCAGCGGAGGTGGTACGCCGCGCTCGCAAACGCTCAACCGTTGGCGGTTCTCCGTTCGCTTCATGCTGAAGTCCAAGATGGCGGCGAACGAGAATATCGTATCCGTGTCTACCGGCTCGACGGCCACATTCCGCGTCTACGCCGCTTCCACGCAGGCGCTCCGGGTTACGTTCGGCGGGTCGGTGGGCCAAAGCATTCGTGCGCCGTATCTGCTGGATGATCTGCCTGTCGGCAAAGTCATCACCATGCACATGATGTTCGACGGCTCGGCGCTCACGCAAACGACCGCGAAGCGGCTGGCCGTGTATTGGGATGACGGCGGGTACGAGGTCGACATCAGCTCGTCGACGGGCACGCTGGACGGGACCTGGGTCGGCCAGATGACGACCATGTTCGCGAACGGATTCTTCGCGTTCGCGAACGGCAGCGGCAATGACGCATTTCATGGCGCGATCAGCGAGATCACGCTGGGTTGGGGCGACAATACGTTGCCGCTCCCGGCGAACCTCACCGGCCCGCAGTTCGCCTACAACGCGGATTGGGGACCGAACGGCGCAGGCCCGTGGGGTCAAAACCAGTGGTACTTCGCCGGCACCTTGGAAGAGTGGAACGCCGGCATGCCGAACCGGGGCGACTACGGCTCGTACGCGCTGACTCCCCGGCGCTACGCGATCCCCGGCGATCCGGACAGCGGTCTGGCGACCCTGTTCACGGCGCCGCCGGCCTAGCAGTTGATTCCCTGGGTCGGGCGCATGCCGCTCGACCCGCCTTTCTTGTCGGTGCTGGCGACGCCGCCAGCACCGATGTTCTGCGCGACATCGAACGTGCGCCTTGCAAAGACAACAGGAATAGGGATCAGGCGATGACACCGCCCCCACGGGGGCTTGAAATCGCGCCTGTAAAAGGTGGTGGCGGGGGGCGGGATCGAACCGCCGACCTGTGGGTTATGAATCCACCGCTCTAACCATCTGAGCTACCCAGCCGCCGGGCCATTCGGCGAGGCGCGGGTTATAGATTGGGTTTTTCGCATCTTCAAGCGGGTAGGATGCGACCTGTCGCCCAAAAGCGGATTCCGTTTTAGCGCGGCCCACACTAGGGTCGCCCCGGCATGAGCGTCCTGCATCTTTTGGGAACGGCCGGCGAAGGCGGCGCGGAGACCTATTTCCTCGATCTGATCGCGGCCCTGGCCGACGACGGGGTCAAGCAGGCCGCCGCTATCCGCGCCAATCCAAATCGCGAAGCGGCCCTGCGGCGGCTGGACGTCCCGACCGGAGTCTTCCGATTCGGCGGGCCCATCGACCTGCTGACGCGGCCGAAACTGAAGGCCTTCGCCGGCCGCCAGGACGTGAAACTGGCTCTGGCCTGGATGAACCGGGCGGCGCGGCACACTCCGTCGGGGCCCTGGGCGCGGATCGGCCGGCTGGGCGGCTATTACAGCCTGAAGTACTACAAGGGCTTCGAAGAGCTGGTGGCCAACACCGAGGACATCGCCGACTGGGTGGTGAGCCAGGGCTGGCCGGCCGGCAAGGTCCGCTACATTCCCAACTTCGCCTTGGCCCCGCCCGACACCGCGCCGGCCGACCGCGCCGAGCTGCGAACCCCCGAGGACGTCCCGCTGCTGTTGGCCATGGGCCGGCTGCACGAGGCCAAGGCCCACGACGTGGCGCTGGAGGCCCTGGCCCGGATTCCCGAGGCCTACCTCTGGATCGCCGGCGCCGGGCCATTGGAAGCCAAGCTGCGGGCCATGGCCGAGGCGCTGGGCGTCGCGCCGCGGGTTCGCTTCCTGGGCTGGCGCAATGATCCCTCGGCGCTCTACCGAGCGGCCGACATCTGCGTCTTCCCCTCGCGCTACGAGCCGCTGGGCAATGTCGTGATCCAGTCGTGGGCGCATGGGCTGCCGGTGGTCGCCGCCGCCAGCCAGGGCCCTTCGGCGCTGATCCGCAACGCGGAGGACGGCCTGCTGGTCCCCATCGACGACGCTGGCGCGTTGGCCGAGGCTGTGAACCGGATGATCGCCGACCCGATGCTGTGCATCCGCATGGTGCAGAACGGCTCTGAACGGGTGGAGGCCGATTTCTCGCCCGCCGCGGTGGTCGCCCAGTGGCGGCGGCTGTTCGCCGACTACGGGGCGGTCTGATGTGTGGCATCGCCGGGATTCTCGGCGCGAACGGTTCGGCCCGACCGATGATCGAGGCCCTGACCCATCGCGGCCCCGACGGGGTGTTCGTCGAGGAGGCGAACGGCCGATCCCTGGCCCATGCGCGGCTGTCGATCATCGACCTGGAGGGCGGCTGGCAGCCGCTGCACGGCGCCGGCTGCACGGTCATCGGCAACGGCGAGATCTACAACTATGTCGAGCTGGCGCAGGAGTTCGGCCTTGAGGGCCGGATGGGCACCGGCTCGGACTTCGAACCGCTGCTGCATATCTACGCCCAGGAAGGCCCCGCCGCCTTCCACCGACTGAGGGGCATGTACGCCTTCTGCCTGGTCGGGAACGACGGCCGGACCTGGCTGGCGCGCGATCCGTTCGGCATCAAGCCGCTCTATCTGCTCGAGCACGAGGGCTCGGTGGCCTTTGCCTCCGAGCCCCGCGCGTTCCTGGCCGCAGGGATGATCGGGGCCGAGCTGTCGCCGGACCGGGCGCGCGAACTTCTGGCCTTCAATTACACCCTGACCGGCGAGACGATCTTCCAGGGCCTGCGCCGCCTGGCGCCGGGCGAAATCGTCGAGGTGGTGGACGGCAGGATCGTCCCGCGCGAAGTCCACCCGGCCGTCATCGCGCGGCCGCCGGCCCGGGGCGGCGACGAAGCAGACCTGATCAAGCGGCTCGACACGGTGCTGGAAAACAGCGTGCGCGTGCACCAGCGCTCGGACGTGCCCTACGGCCTGTTCCTGTCCGGGGGGATCGACTCCGCGACCATCGCCACCCTCATGGCGCGGCTGAACGCGCGCCCGGTCACCGCCTTCACCTGCGGGTTCGACGCGCCCGGCGCCCGCGACGAGCGGGCCCAGGCCGAGCGGGTGGCGGCGGCGCTGAACCTCGACTGGCGCGAGACCAGCTTCGGCGAGGAGGACTTCTGGCGGATCCTGCCGCAGGTCGCCTGGGCGATGGACGATCCGACCGCCGACTACGCGACCCTGCCGACCTACAAGCTGGCCGAGGCGGCCAAGGGCACGCTGACCGTGGTCCTGACCGGTGAAGGCGGCGACGAGTTGTTCGGCGGCTACGGCCGCTATCGCCGCGCCCTGCGCCCGGCCTGGCTGGGCGGACGCCCAGCCGAACCGCGTCACGAAGACAAGGGCGTGGTCGAGCGTTGGCGCGCCGCGGCCCAGGCCCCGAAGGGCCTTTCGGGCCTGCAGCGGGCCCAGTGGGCCGACATCGCCACCTGGCTGCCCAACGACCTGCTGCTGAAGCTGGACCGCTGCCTGATGGCCCACGGGCTGGAGGGGCGCACGCCGTTTCTGGACCCGCAGGTCGCCGACTTCGCCTTTCCCCTGCCCGACCGCATGAAGGTCCAGGGCCGCTACGGCAAATGGCTGCTGCGCAAGTGGCTGGAGCAGGCTTGCCCCGCCGCCGATCCCTGGGGCCGCAAGAAGGGCTTCACCGTGCCGGTCGACGCCTGGATCGCGCCGCGCGCCGGCGAGATCGCCGCGCGGATCGGCCAGGTCGAGGCGGTGAGGCGCATCCTTGGGCCGGAGGCGAACGCCGCCTTTGCGGCGCAGGAAACCGGGCGCTGGCCGTTGTTGTTCTTTGCGGTCTGGTCGCTGATCCACCTCGAAGGCGCCGCGCCGAGCGACGCCTTGGCCGCCGTGGCCGGCCGCACTTGACCCCAGGAGTTCCGATGCGCCGTCTTGTCCTCACCACCGCCCTCGCCGCCCTGGTCGCCGCCTGCGGCGGAACCGAAGGCCAGGCGCAGTCCGGCGCGGCCGGCGCGCCGGTCGCCTCCAAGCCCGCCAATGCGCCCGACCAGCAGCCCGCCTTCGCCGGCCAGACCCGCGCGCCGGAGGTGAAGTCGAACCTCGCCCTGCAGGTGACGACGCTGGCCGAGGGCCTGGACATGCCGTGGGGATTGGCTTTCCTGCCGGACGGCCGGCTGCTGATCACCGAAAAGCACCTCGGCCAGCTGCAGATCCTCGGAACCGACGGCAAGCTGTCGGGCCCGATCATCGGCCTGCCCGCCGTGGTCGGCGCCGACCAGGGCGGACTGCTGGGCGTGGCGGTCGATCCGAAGTTCCCAGACAACGGCCTGATCTACTGGAGCTACGCCGAACCGGCCGCCGACGGGACTAACAACACCGCCGTCGCGCGCGGCAAGCTGACCGGCGACCGGATCGAGAACGTCCAGGTCATCTTCCGCCAGACCCCGTCGATGAACTCGACCAAGCACTATGGCGGGCGGCTGGTGTTCGCGCCGGACGGCACGCTGTTCGTCACCACAGGCGAGCGCTCGATCCTCGAGGGCCGCGCCCAGGCCCAACGCCTGGACGGCACGCTGGGCAAGGTGGTCCGCATCAATTCCGACGGCTCGATCCCGAAGGACAACCCGTTCGTGGGCAAACCCGGCGTGCGGCCGGAGATCTGGTCCTACGGCCATCGCAACATCCTCTCGGCGGCGATCGACCCGAAGACCGGCAAGCTGTGGGAAGTCGAGCACGGCGCGCGCGGCGGCGACGAGCTGAACCAGCCGCAGGCCGGCAAGGACTACGGCTGGCCGACCATCACCTATGGCCTGGAATATTCCGGCAAGCCTGTCGGCGCCGGCCTGACCGCCAAGGAGGGCATGGAGCAGCCGGTCTACTACTGGGATCCGGTGATCGCCCCGGCCGGCATGGCCTTTTATGAGGCCGACTTGTTCCCGGCCTGGAAGGGCAGCATCCTGATCGGCGGCCTGGGCAGCAAGGCGCTGGTGCGGCTGGTCATGCAAGACGGCAAGGTGGTCGGCGAGGAGCGGCTGCTGACCGACCTCAACGAGCGCATCCGCGACGTCGTCGTCGGCCCCGACGGGGCGCTCTATCTCGCCACCGACAGCAAGAACGGCCGGGTGCTGAAGGTCACGCCGAAGGGCTAGAGCCCCAGCCGGCCCGCGACCTCTTCGCCGATCGCCAGCGAGGAGGTCAGGCCCGGGCTCTCGATGCCGAACAGGGTGACGAGGCCCGCCAGGCCATGCTTTTCCGGGCCGTCGATGCGGAAATCGGGCTGCGGCTCGCCTGGGCCGTGCAGCTTGGGCCGGATACCGGCGTAGTCGGGCGCCAGGGCGCCGTCCGGCAGGCTCGGCCAGAACTTGCGGATGTAGGCGTAGAACTCGTCGCCCAGGGCCGGATCGACGCTGTAGTCGAGCTCGTCGACATAGTGCAGGTCGGGGCCGAACACGGCCTGACCGCCAAGGTCGCGGCGATAGTGGGTGCCGAGCGCGCCGGGGATCGGCGGCGGATAGATCAGCCGCGCAAACGGCGCCTTGCCGCTGAGCCGGAAGTAGACGCCCTTGCCGTAGTGCAGCGGCGGGATGCTCGCCTTGGGAAAGCCCTCGATCTCGCCGGCGACGGCCTGCGCCGAGAGGCCCGGCGCGGTGATCAGCAGCCGGGCGGTGAGCGTGGTAGGCTCGGCGCCGCCGGCGCGGACGCTGTAGCCGCCGCCGTCCAGCGGCGTCGCGCCCTCGAACGGCGTCGAGGTGACCACCGCGCCGCCGGCCGCCTCGATCTCGCCCTGCAAGGCCAGCATGTAGCCGTGACTGTCGAAGACGCCGCTCTCGGGCGAGATCAGCGCCGCCTCGCAGTTGAGCTGCGGTTCTAGCGCGAGCGCCTGGGCCTTGGTCAGCCGCGCCATGCCTTCGACGTCGTTGACCTCGGCTTGCTCGAGAATGCCGTCGAGTCTGCCGACCTCGTCTGCGTTGGTCGCGACCACCAGCTTGCCGCAGCGATCGTAGGCGACCTTGTGCGCGTCGAGGAAGGCGTAGAGCGCCCGCCGGCCCTGGACGCAGAGCCGCGCCTTCAACGAACCTGTCGGATAGTAGAGCCCGCCGTGAATGACCTCGGAATTGCGGGCCGAGACCCCCTCGCCGATGATCGGCCCGGCCTCCAGCACCGCGACCACCAAGCCACGTTTGCTAAGCGCATAGCCGCAGGCCAAGCCCACCGCGCCAGCCCCGACCACCACCGCGTCGAAATCGAAATCCGCCATGGCCAAGGCCTAGCCGAACGACGGCGGTATGCAAACCGCCCACCGCTGTCTAGCTTGGCCATCAATCACAAATAGAGCGGGAGGGCGCCCATGCACGCGAGCAGACTCACACTGATGGCCTTGGCGGTCGCCGGCGGATTGCATGGCGCTGCGCTGGCTCAGGACCCTGCCCCGCCGCCAGCCGGCGGCTCGATCCTGGCCTGGACGCCGGATCAGCAGCGCTACGGCTATCGCAACATGGAGAAGGTCACGCCGGTTCAGGTCGTGCCGCGGGGCGCGCATGTGCGCGAGTTGCCGCTCGCCGCCCGCCAGATCGATCCCAAGTGGACCTGGAACGGCCAGGCCCAGACGCTCGACGGCTACATGACCGCGATGAACACCTCCGGCGTGGTGGTGCTGAAGGACGGCCAGATCGTGCTTGAACGCTACGGCCTCGATCGCAAGCCGACTGAGCGCTGGACCTCGTTTTCGGTCGCCAAGTCGGTCACCGCCACCCTGGTCGGGGCGGCGATCAAGGACGGCAAGATCAAGAGCCTGGACGACGTCGTCACCAACTACATTCCCGAGCTCAAGGGCGGCGCCTATGAGGGCGTGACGGTCCGCCAGCTGCTGACCATGACCTCGGGCGTGAAGTGGAACGAGGACTACACCGACCTCAATTCCGACGTGGCCAAGGCCGGAACGACTCCGGGCGAGCCGGGCATGAACCCGATCGTCAGCTACATGCGCAAGCTGCCGCGAGAGGCCGAGCCCGGAGCCAAGTTCGTCTACAAGACCGGCGAGACCGACCTGGCCGGGATCCTGGTCTCCAACGCCGTCGGCAAGCCGCTGTCGACCTATCTCTCGGAAAAGATCTGGGCTCCCTACGGCATGGAGCAGGACGCCATCTGGGTGAAGGACCCGGCCGGCCACGAACGCGGCGGCTGCTGCATGTCGATGACCGCCCGCGACTACGCGCGGCTTGGCCAGTTCATGCTGGAAGGCGGCAAGGTCAATGGCCAGGACGTGCTGCCGGCCGGCTGGGTCGCCGACGCCACCCGCGCCCACCAGTCTTTCCCGCCCGGCGGGATCGAGACCGGCTACGGCTATTTCTGGTGGATCATCCCCGACGGCTATGCGGCCGAAGGCATCTTCGGCCAGCAGATCTTCGTCTATCCGGCCGAGAAGCTGGTCATCGCGGTCAACTCCGCCTGGCCGGCGGCGTCGAAGGA
This sequence comes from Phenylobacterium sp. NIBR 498073, assembly GCF_027286305.1. Classification (NCBI taxonomy): domain Bacteria; kingdom Pseudomonadati; phylum Pseudomonadota; class Alphaproteobacteria; order Caulobacterales; family Caulobacteraceae; genus Phenylobacterium; species Phenylobacterium sp. NIBR 498073. The sequence continues at coordinate 1,217,311 of NZ_CP114599.1, read as the reverse complement.
CGAGCTCTGGCAGGCGCAGATGGCGTTCGCTCAAGCGGTGCGGCAGGCCGCCAAGTAACAGCTTGTAATTGCTGGGCTCCAGCGCCGAGCGTATTCTGGCCGCCGTATCTCGCCCCAAGGAGGGGATACGGTGCAGAAAGCGCATTCAGGCGATGTCCTCACCGGCGCCAGCGCCCTGGCCGCCGAGCGTTACGAGAGCGCCCTCGAGGCCTTCTACTGCTACGCGGGCGATCCTCTGGCCCTGCTGGAGGAGGCGCTCGCCGACAGCCCGCAGTTCGTCATGGGCCATGCCCTGAAGGCTTATCTGACCATGATCGGGACCAACGCCGAGGCCGCCGCCCTTGGCGTCCAGGCCCTGGCCAGGGCCGAGGGCGTGCCGGCCAACGACCGCGAGCGGGGGCACCTTGTCGCCCTCGCCCACCTCCGCGACGGCGCGCTGAAGGCTGCAGGGCGCGTGCTGGAGGATCTGGCTATCGCCAATCCGCGCGACGGACTGGCGCTGCAGGTCGGACACCTGATCGACTTCCTGGTCGGCGACAGCCGCATGCTGCGCGACCGCATCGGCCGGGCCTTGCCCTCCTGGTCGCCGACGGCGCCGGGCTATCACGCCGTGCTCGGCATGCACGCATTCGGCCTGGAGGAATCCGGCCAGTACGGCCGCGCCGAGGAGGCCGCTCGCCGCTCCCTCGATCTCAATCCCCGCAACGGCTGGTCATGGCATGCGGTGGCGCACGTGATGGAGATGCAGGACCGCCGCCGCGACGGCGTGGCCTGGTTCCGCGGCGACCTGCCGGCCTGGACCGGCGACAGCTTCTTCCAGGTGCACAATTGGTGGCATCTGGCGCTGTTCCATCTCGGCCTCGGCGAAGTGGATGAAGTGCTGGCTCTCTACGACGGCCCGATCTGGGGCGCCAAATCGGAGATGGCCTTCGACATGGTCGACGCCGCGGCCCTGCTTTGGCGGCTGCACCTGCGCGGCGTCGACCTGGGCGAGCGCTGGGCCGCGCTGGCCGACGCCTACGAGGCCAAAATCGACAAGGGGACCTACGCCTTCGACGACGCCCACGCGATGATGGCCTTCGTCGGCGCCGGCCGCACTGAGGCGGCCAGGGCCCTGCTTGACCTTCAAAGGCAGCTGCTGGCCGGCGACCGCGACAACGCCGGCTTCGTCCGCGACGTCGGCCTGCCGGTGATGGAGGCCCTGCACGCCTTCGGCGAGGGCCGCTACGCCCTGACGCTCAACCGCCTGCGCGACGTGCGCAGCCGCGCTGCACGCTTCGGCGGGAGCCACGCCCAACGCGACGTCATCGACCTGACGATCATCGAGGCCGCCGCCCGCAACGGCGACCTGCCGCTGCGCGACGCCTTGCTGGCCGAACGGGCGAACGCGCTGCCGGTCTGATGCAGCGCCCCTCACGTCTAGGCGAGGGGTGATCGACCGGTGATCCGCACGTAGTAGCCGTCGAGATCCAGGATGCGGAAATCGGTCAGCCCCCAGGGTTGATCGACGAGCGCGGTGATCTCCGCCATTCCGCTGGCGACAGCGCGGGCGTGGACAGATGCAACATCGTCGACCGCGACGACCAGTTCGACGCCGAGCCCCACCCTGCAGCCAGGCTCGGGGCGAACCGGATGACCCGCTGGAAGTTGAGACGCGGCACTGAGCCCGAGGACGGCGCCTCCACGGCCGATGGAGACGTAGCCGCCGGGCGCCTCGCGCAGAACTTCGAAGCCGAGAACATCACGATAGAAGGCGACCGAACGCCTGACGTCATGAACGAACAACTCGACGCGCAGAGCAGGCTGCGCAGTCTCGATGTCCGGTTCAGAACGCTCTCCCATGCGATGGACATGGGAGCGACGACCAGCCTTGGCGATGCAGGCGACCGTCGAGCCACGGCGCCCAAGTGGGAGGCACTAGGCCTCCCACTTGGCCCACAGCTTGGCCTCTTCGGCCTTGGCGACCTTTACCGCGACTTCCTTGATGTGCCCGAACCCGCGGATGGCCTGCGGGACCGCGGCGATCTTGGTCGCCAGCGGCAGGCGTTCGGCGTCGAGGCCGGCCAGCAGCTTGGCCAGGCCCGCCTCGTAGTCGGCGATCAGGCTGCGTTCCATACGGCGCTCCTCGGTGCGGCCGAAGATGTCGAGCGGACCGCCGCGCAGCCCCTTCATCCTGGCCATGATCGGGAAGGCGGTCTCCAGCATCCAGCCGCTGAACTCGATCTTCTTCGGCTTACCGTCCGGCCCCTTGGGCGCGATCAGCGGCGGCGACAGCAGGATCTTGGTCTTGCCGCCCTTGAAGGCCGCGTTGCGCTCCTGCGTGAAACGACCGTCAGTATAGAGGCGGGCGACCTCGTACTCGTCCTTGTAGGCCATCAGCTTGTAGAGGTTGACCGCCACCGCGCGGGTCAGCTTGTCCGAACCGAGCGGCTCCTCAGCCGCGGCGACCTTGGCCACCTGGTCGGCGTAGCGGCGCGCGTAGGCTGCATCCTGATAGCCGGTCAGCTCGCGGGTGCGGTGGGCGATCAGTTCGTCCAGCGGCATGGTCTCCGGCGTCGGGGTGTGATCCTCGGCCGCCCGGGCCAGGCTCGGGTCGTGGGCGACGCGGCGGCCCAGCTCGAAGGCCTGGAGATTGGCCTCGGCCTGGACGCCGTTCAGGCGGATGGCGCGATAGACCGCCCGGCTCGACAGCGGGATCAGGCCCTTCTGCCAGGCGAAACCGACCATGATCATGTTGGCGTAGATGGCGTCGCCGAAGTTGCTCTCCGCCAAGTGATGGGCGGGGCACTCGTCATAGGTCTTGGTCGCCGCCTTGATCTTGCGCGACATCAGGCCGGCGTCGAAGCGCACGTCGCGGTCGCTGACGAAATCGGCGGTCGGGGCGAAGTCCTCGTTCCCCACCGCCGCGGTGCGGTCCTTGGCGTAGAGCGCCAGGGCGTCGGCCCCTGCGGCCGACAGGATGTCGCAGGCGATCAGCACGTTGGCCGAGGCGGCCGGCACGCGGCCGCCGACCACGGTCTCTTCGGTCTCACCGATGCGGACGTGGGAGAACACCGCCCCGCCCTTCTGGGCCAGGCCCGTCATGTCGACCACCGACGAGGCGCGCCCGTCCACGTGTGCGGCCATGGCCAGGATCGAAGCCACGGTGGTCACGCCGGTGCCGCCGATGCCGGTGAAGACGATGTTGCGCACGCCTTCCAGCGGCTCGAACGTCGGCAGCGGAGTGGAGTCGGCGGTCAGGGCCGGCATCGACTTGGCCTGGGCGTTTTCGCCGCCTTCGATGGTGATGAAGGACGGACAGAACCCCTGCAGGCAGGAATAGTCGGTGTTGCAGCTCGACTGGTTGATCTTGCGCTTGCGGCCGAACTCGGTGTTCAGCGGCTCGACCGAGACGCAGTTCGACTTCTTCGAGCAGTCGCCACAGCCCTCGCAGACCAGGGGGTTGATGAAGACGCGCTTGGTGGCGACCTCCATCGAACCGCGCTTGCGGCGACGGCGCTTCTCCGTGGCGCAGACCTGATCATAGAGCAGAACCGTGGTGCCGGGCGTCTCGCGCAGCATCTTCTGCACGTCCATCAGCTTGGAGCGCGGCTTGACCTCGACGCCTGGCGCGAGGTCGGTGACGCCCTCGTAGCGGCTGGGATCGTCGGCGACGATGACGGTCTTGGTCACGCCCTCCGAGGCCAGCTGGCGAGTGATCTGGGCGGGCGTGAAGCCGCTCTCGGCCGCCTGGCCGCCGGTCATGGCGACGGCGTCGTTGAACAGCAGCTTGTAGGTGACGTGGCTGTTCGCCGCGACCGACGCGCGGATCGCCAACGAACCGGAGTGGTTGTAGGTGCCGTCGCCCAGGTTCACGAACACATGCGGCTCGCTGGTGAACGGCGCCGAGCCGACCCAGGTCAGCCCCTCGCCGCCCATGTGGCTGTTCAGGTCGGTCTGCGGGTCGTTGAAGCTGGCCATGTAATGGCAGCCGATCCCGGCCAGGGCGCGGGTCCCCTCCGGCAGCCGCGTCGAGGTGTTGTGCGGGCAGCCGGAGCAGAAGAACGGCTTGCGCTGCTGGTCGGCGGCTAGGGTCACGGCGGCCATCGAGGCGGCCGAGACGCGGGAAAGGTAGTCGTGCACCCGCTCCATGTGCGGGCCGGGCGGAAGCCGGTCGGCGATGGCGAGCGCGACCTCGGCCACCGATAGCGAGCCGAGCTCGGACAGCAGCGGGTGACCCTGCTCGTCCACCTTGCCGATGATCTTCGGGCGGGCGTGGGCCGGCAGGTCGTAGAGGGCGGCGCGGGCCTGTGTCTCGATTAGCGGGCGCTTGTGCTCGACCACCATCAGGGTCTCGAGGCCGGCGGCGAAGGCGCGCAGTCCGGTCGGCTCCAGCGGCCAGGGCATGCCGACCTTGTAGATGGCGACGCCGAGGTCCGAGGCCTGGGCGGCCGAGATGCCCATGGCCGCGAGCGCCTCGATGACGTCCTTGTAGGCCTGGCCCTGGCAGACGATGCCCAGGCGCGGGCGCGAGGAGCCGAGCATCACCCGATCCAGGCGATTGGCCCGGGCGAAGGCCAAAGCGGCCGGGATCTTGAAGTTGCGGAGCCGGCGCTCCTTTTCCAGCGGCTGGTCCTTCAGCCGGATGCCGAGGCCGCCGGCCGGCATGGTGAAGTTCGTCGGCGTCGTGATCTGGTGGCGATTGACCGACACGTCGATGGTGACGCCGGAGTCCATGGTGTCGGCCAGCGCAATCAGCCCGACCCACAGGCCTGAGAACCGCGACATGGCGATGCCCATCAGGCCGAAGTCGAGCACTTCCTGCACGTCGGCCGGCGACAGCACCGGCATTTCGAAGTCCTGGAAAGCGTATTCCGACTGCGACGGCAGGGTCGAGGACTTGCAGGTGTGGTCGTCGCCGGCCACCGCCAGCACGCCGCCCTTGGCCCAGGTGCCGGCGAAGTTGGCGTGCTTGAAGGCGTCGCCGGTGCGGTCGACCCCGGGGGCCTTGCCGTACCACATGCCGGTGACGCCATCGAACTTGGCCCCCGGGAACAGGTTGGCCTGCTGACTGCCCCAGACCGCGGTCGCGGCGAGGTCCTCGTTGAGGCCCTCCTTGAAGACGACCTCGGCGTCCTTGAGGAACTTGGCGGCGCGATGCGCCTGCTGATCCAGCCCGCCGAGCGGCGAACCGCGATAACCGGAGACGAAACCGGCCGTGTTGAGGCCCGCGGCCTTGTCCAGACGGTGCTGATCGATCATCACCCGGAGCAGCGCCTGGACGCCCGTGATGAAAACTCGACCTTCCGTGAGCAGGAATTTGTCGTCGAGCGTCACGTCAGCGTGCCGCATAGCAATATCTTTCCTTTTCGGCTCCCCAATGCCAATAGAAGATCATATAAGATCGATGGAATTGCTTGCCAAAGGCGTGCCCCCGCAAGGTCATTTCGGGGCAAGATTGACGCCGAATTATGCGGTTTGATGGAGGAAAAATTGTCCGAGGCCCTCGACGCGGTCGATGCCAAGATTCTGGATCTCATCCAGCACGACGCCGGATTGTCGGTCGCCGAGATCGCTGAACGGGTCGGTTTGTCCTCCAGCCCCTGCTGGCGGCGGATCAAGCGGCTGGAAGATACGGGCGTCATTCAGCGCCGGGTGACCATTCTCGACCGCGACCTGCTGGGCCTGGGCTTCGAGGTCTACTGCACCGTCAAGCTGAGCCTGCCGACCAAGGACAACCTCGACGCCTTCGAGACCGCGATCACCAAGCTGCCCGAGGTGGTCCAGTGCGCCACCGTCACCGGCGCGGCCGACTACGAGCTGCGCGTCGTGACCCGCGACATGCATGCGTTCGACGATTTCCTGCGCGACAAGATCCTGTCGCTGGGCCTGGTGTCGAACATCGAGAGCCGCATCGTGATCCGGTCGGTGAAGAACACCACCGCCGCGCCGCTCGGCCTTGTCAGCCCCTATGTGAGCGCGCAAGGCTAGCCTCGTTCCTGCGCTCCCTCGCAGGAACCTGCGCAGGGAGCCGGACCATGATCGACCTCGTCATAGACCAACGCCGCAAAGACCTCGGCGGGTTCGAAGTCGGCCGCGTCCTGCCGTTCGCCAAGCGTCGGATGATCGGCCCCTTCATCTTCTTCGATCACATGGGGCCGGCAGATTTCCAGGCCGGCTTCGGCCGCGAGGTCGACGTGCGCCCCCACCCGCACATCGGGCTTTCGACGCTCTCCTACTTGTTCGAGGGCGAGATGACTCACCGCGATTCCGTCGGCGTCACCCAGCCGATCCGGCCGGGCGAGGTGAACTGGATGACCGCCGGCAGCGGCATCACCCATTCCGAGCGCTTCGAGACCCTGCGCGAAAAGGGCGGCCGGATGAACGGCATCCAGACCTGGATCGCCCTGCCGGTCGAAGACGAGGAGATGGCCCCCGCGTTCAACCACTACTCGCCGGACGTCCTGCCGACGCATGAGGAAAAGGGCATGTGGGCGCGGCTGATCGCCGGCCAGGCCTTCGGCGCCTCGTCCCCCGTAAAAACCCATTCGCCGATGTTCTATGTCCACTGGCACCTGAACGCCGGCGCCCGGGCGCAGCTTCCCGCCGAGTACCCCGAGCGCGCGGCCTATGTCGCCCAGGGCATGGTCGAGGTTGACGGGCGCCAGTTCCACGAGGGCCAGATGCTGGTCTTCGAGCCCGGCCAGCCGGTCCTGTTCACTGCGATCAGCGACGCCATCGTCATGCTGCTGGGCGGCGAGCCGATCGGCCCACGCCTGATCGAGTGGAACTTCGTCTCCTCGTCCAAGGACCGCCTGGAACAGGCCAAGGCCGACTGGCGGGCCGGACGCATGAAGCTGCCCGACGCCGACGACCAGGAATTCATCCCCCTGCCCGAGCCGCCGCCGGCGGCCAATCCCATGTCCTGAGGGCGCTTGGGGCTTGATAGCCCCAACGTAAACCGCGCCAAATGCCGGCCGCACAAAAGTCCAGGGAGGACGGCATGAAACTCTACACGTCGATGGGCCCCAATCCGGCCGTCGTGGCCATGTTCCTGGCCGAGAAAGGCGCGCAGGTTCCGACCGAGAAGGTCGACCTGATGGCCGGCGAAAACCGCCAGCCGCCCTACGTCGCCAAGAACCCGGCCGGCCAGCTGCCCTGCCTGGAGCTGGACGACGGCTCGTACCTGGCCGAGATCACCGCCATTTGCGAATACCTCGACGAGAAGTTCGCCGGCCCGTCTCTGATCGGCTCGACGCCCGAGGAGCGCGCCGCCACCCGCATGTGGGTGCGCCGCATCGACCTCAACATCTGCGAGCCGATGGCCAACGGCTTCCGGTTCGCCGAGGGCCTGCCGCTGTTCCAGAGCCGCCTGCGCACCATCCCGCACGCCGCCGGCGACCTGAAGGAACTGGCCCAGGAGAAGATCACCTGGCTGGACGGCCTGATGACCGGCAAGACCTGGGTGGCGGGCGACCGTTTCACCCTGGCCGACATCCTGCTGTTCTGCTTCCTGCAGTTCGGCGCCTCGGTCGGCCAGCCGATCAACCCGGACAACAAGAACATCGTCGCCTGGGTCGAGCGCGTGAAGGCCCGCGCCGCCGAGAAAGCGCCGGCCTGACGGAGCTCAGCCCGGCGCTAGGGGTGTCATCCCGGTTTCGGGGCAGCCGAAGACCGGGACCCATTTGCGCTGTCCTGGCGGTATGAGGCGCGGCCGCGCCAGCACGTGCCCATCTGGTGTTCATGGGCCCCGGACAGTCGCTATGCGACTTCCGGGATGACACGTCGACGGCAGTCTATAGGGCGCTGAGCGCCTTGCGGGTCTGCTCCCAATACTGGGCGCCGGTGATCAGGGTGACGATGGTCGCCAGCCACATCAGGCCATGGGCGAACAGGGTGACCGGCTGCTCGATGGCCGGTTCCGGCGGCAGGCCGAAGGCGCCCCACGAGGCGACCAGCAGCTCGGCCGCCAGGGCGGTGAGCTGCAGCGTCGTCTTCCACTTGGCCAGCATGGTGACCGGCAGCTTCACGCCCTTGCCGGCGCCGACCTCGCGCAGCGCGCTGACCGTGAACTCGCGGAACAGCATCAGCCCGGCCGGCAGCACCACCGCCGGCTGGCCGCCCATGGCCAGCAGGCCGAGGATCGCGCCGCAGACCAGCACCTTGTCGCCGATCGGGTCGAGGATCGCGCCCCAGACGCTGACCGCGTCCAGCTTGCGCGCCAGCCAGCCGTCGAAGAAATCGGTGACCGCGGCGATCACGAACGACCAGAAGGCCCAGCGCTGCAGCGAAAACTGCGCCTCGGGCGTCAGGTGCTCGCTGACATAGGGCACCGCCCCGGCCGCCGTCGCCAGCGCCAGAAACACGAAGAGGGTCAGGACCAGCCGCAGCGAAGTCAGGATGTTCGGTAGAGCTTTCATGGCGGCTTTAACGCAGTGCGGTCCTTTAGGTGGCCGGCGTCAGCTCGACCTTCTGGGTTTGCTTGACATAGACGCAGATTCGCTTGTCCGCGCCTTCCCGTAGCACGGCAAGCCCGTAGGTCTGCGTACCCAGCGGATGAACCAACACCTCCGGAGACGTCATGCCGGTGGTCTTGGCCGCGGCCAGGCACTTGGCGGCGACGTCGGCGCGGAACTCCTCCCAGGCGTCGGGCGAGCTCGCCTCACTGGCCGCGGGGACCATGGTCGCGAACACGGCGACGGCGGCGATGCGGATCATGGGCCTCTCCTCGTCGGGGCGGCAGACTAACCGCAGATCTAGCTTTTGCGGAAGAAGTCGAAAATCCTCTGGGCGAGCGCCTCGCTCACCCCGTCCACCTTGGCCAGATCGTCGACCGAGGCGCGGCTGACCCCGCGCGCCGAGCCGAAGGCGTGCAGCAGGGCCCGCTTGCGGCCAGGCCCCACCCCGTCGATCTCATCAAGCGGGTTCTTCTTGATGTCCATGGCCCGGCGGGTCTGGTGGCTGCCGTTGGCGAAGCGGTGGGCCTCGTCGCGCAGGCGCTGCAGGTAGTAGAGCACCGGCGATTTCGGCTCGAGCATGAAGGGCGTCTTGCCCTCGATGAAGAACCGCTCCAGCCCGGCGTCGCGGTCCGGCCCCTTGGCGACGCCGACGACGTTGATGTCGTCCACGCCGATGTCAGCCATGACTTCCAGCACCGCGGCTAGTTGCCCTGCGCCGCCGTCGACCAGCACCAGGTCTGGGCGCACCGGGTTCTCGCCGGCCTCCTCCTCCTTGACCAGGCGCGAGAAGCGGCGACGCATCACCTCCTTCATCATGCCGTAGTCGTCGCCGGGGGTGAGGTCGGTCCCCTTGATGTTGAACTTGCGGTACTGGCCCTTCTGGAAGCCGTCGGGCCCCGCCACGATCATGCCGCCGACCGCGTTGGTCCCGGAGATGTGGGCGTTGTCGTAGACCTCGATCCGCTCGGGATTGGCTTCCAGGCCGAACGCCTCGCAGACCCCGGCCAGCAGTTTCGACTGGGCCGAGCTTTCGGCCATCTTGCGGCCAAGCGCCTCGCGCGCGTTGGTCAGGGCGTGCTCGACCAACTGGGCCTTCTCGCCGCGCTTGGGCTGGTTGATCTCGACCTTGCGCCCGGCTTTCACGGCGAAGGCTTCCGACAGCAGCTCGCACTCGGCCGGCTCGATATTGGTCAGGATCAGCTTGGGGATCGGCTTGTCGTCGTAGAACTGGCCGAGGAACGCCGACATGACGTCGGGGTCCTCGTCGGACTTGTCGACCCGCGGGAAGTAGGCTCGGTTGCCCCAGTTCTGGCCGGCGCGGAAGAAGAACACCTGCACGCAGGCCTGTCCGCCCTCGGCATGGAGCGCGAAGACGTCCGCCTCCTCCAGGGTCTCGGGGTTGATCTGCTGTTCCTGCGAAACCGAGGCCAGCGCGCGGATACGGTCGCGGATGCGGGCGGCGCGCTCGAACTCCATCTCATCGGAGGCCGCCTGCATCTCGGCCGACAGCCTGCCGACCACCGCCCGGCTCTTGCCGCGCAGGAAGTCTTCGGCCTGATCGACCAGGCCGGCGTAGTCCTCCAGGCTGATCAGCCCTGTGCACGGCGCCGCGCAGCGCTTGATCTGGTGCAGCATGCACGGGCGCGTGCGGCTCTCGTAGACGCTGTCCGAACACGAGCGCAGCAGGAACGCCTTCTGCAGGGTGTTCAGGGTCCTGTTGACCGAAAGCGCGCTGGCGAACGGCCCGAAATAGTCGCCCTTGATGGTGTGCGCGCCGCGATGCTTGCGTAGCTGGGCGGCCGGATGCTCGCGCCGGATGACGATCTCTGGAAAGCTCTTGTCGTCGCGCAGCAGCACATTGAAGCGCGGCTTCAACTGCTTGATCAGGTTGATTTCCAGCAGCAGGGCGTCGGTCTCGGTGCGGACCGTGACGAACTCCATCGACCGGGTCAGGTCGACCATCAGGGCGATGCGCTGGGTGTGGAAGCGGCCTTGCGCGTACTGCAGCACGCGCTTCTTCAGCGACCGCGCCTTGCCCACATAGAGCACCTCTCCGCCCTCGCCCATCATGCGATAGACGCCCGGCGCGTCCGGCAGGCGGCGCACCTCGTCCTTGATCAGGGCTGCGCCCTGCAGGGGCGCGTCGGCGGTCACTTCGGTCGGCATGTCGCCAATATAGGCGAGTCCGCGCCGCGGCGTAGGGCGCGCGGCGCTAGAGCTTCACCCCGCCGGCCAGGATCTTGGCGTGGCCGGGCTTGGTCATCTTCACATAACCCTTGGTCGGGTCCTTGTAATAGACCGGGCCCTTGAAAGCGGAAGGATCAAATCCTTCCGCCACCAGGTCGATCTTGCGGTATTTGAAGGTGCCGGTGGTCTCGATAGCCGGCAGGATGCGCACGAACACCGGCTGGGCGTAGGACGGCAGCTCGCGGTTCACGATCTCCTCGAAGACCTTGATGTCGAAGTCGGGATCGACGACCAGCCCGGCCATGCCGGCACGTCCGTCCGCGCCCTCGACCGCAACGCCATAGACATTGGCCTCGGCCACGCCGGGGATCGCCTGCAGGTGGCCGGCCACCTCGCCCGTCGAGACGTTTTCGCCCTTCCAGCGGAAGGTGTCGCCGATGCGGTCGACGAAATAGAAGTAGCCGTCGACATCGGTCTTCATCAGGTCGCCGGTGCGGAACCAGGCGTCGCCTTTGGCGAACACGTCGCGCAGGATCTTCTTGTCCGAGGCGGCCTTGTCGACATAGCCGGTGAACTCGCTGCGCGCGTCGTGGCCGATCTTGCCGATGCACTCGCCGATCTGCCCCGGACCGGCCTCGATGCAGAGGCCGTTCGGGCCACGAACCTCCTCTTCCTTCTCGACGTCGAATTGGACGAGCCGGAAGTTGAACCGCTCCTTCAGCCACTTCGGCACCCGCCCGATCGCCCCGACCTTGCCGTCGAAGTTGAACATCGAGACGTTGCCCTCGGTCGCGCCGTAGAACTCGAGGATCTCGGGAATGCGGAACCGGCTCTTCATCTGCGCCCAGACGTCGGCGCGCAGGCCGTTGCCGAAGGCCAGGCGGATCTTGTGCGCCCGCTCGGCCTCGACCTCCTCGTGGTTTACGAGGTAGCGGCACAGCTCGCCGATATAGACGAACATGGTGCAATTCTCTTCGACCACGTCGTCCCAGAAGTGGCTGGCCGAGAACTTCTTGCGCAGCACCACCGAGCCGCCGTTCAGCAGCGCCGCGCCCAGCGCGCAGAGCCCGCCGGTGGCGTGGTAGAGCGGCAGGGTGACATAGACGCGGTCCTTGTCGGTCGCCCCGGTCGAGCCGGCGAATCCGCGCATGTAGAGCTGGGCCCGGACATGCGTGATGCGCGCTGCCTTCGGCAGGCCGGTCGTGCCGCTGGTGTAGATGTAGAGCGCCGTATCCTTGGCGGTCATGCCGTCGCGCACGGAGCGGTCGGGCGGCAGTTGGCTGCAGCTCTTCAGCGCCTGGCTCAGGTCGCGCTGGTCGCCATGCGCCTGGCCGAGCACCCATTGCTGCATGGGCCGTTCCAGAAGCCCCTTGGCCTGCTCGAAGGCCGGCGAGGTTTCGCCGTCGACGATGACATGCGCCGCGCCCGAGAGGTTCAGGCAGTGGGCTAGCGGCGCGCCTGTCAGCTGGTTGTTGATCAGGGCGGTGACGGTGCCGATCTTGGTCAGGCCGTACCAGATCGGAAAGTACTCGATCCGGTTAGGCAGGAAGAGCGCCACGGTCTGGCCGCGCCGCACGCCGATCCCCTTGGCCCAGTGGGCGAAGCGGTTGGCCACGGCGTCCATCTCGCCATAGGTCAGCGTCTTGTGCTCGAAGGTCAGGGCCGGACGCTCGCGCCACTGCTCGACCGCCGCCTGGATGTCGTCGCAGATCAGGTTGTCCGAGGTCGGCGCAATCGACTTCACCCGCTTGAGGGTGCGTCTCAGACTGCGAAAGAACCGCCAATCACGCTCCAGACGCGCCTTGAGTCGCATTCATTCTCTCCGACGTGACGCCACCTTGGAGGCGCCCGGTCAGGGGGGTCAAGCTGGGCCATGGCCGCATCCGGTCACACACGCGTCAGGCGAGCGCGAGCGTGGCGGAAAGGACTCACCCGGCGGCGGCGGGGCTGGAATCGCCGGGCTTTCGCTGGCATCCCAACGCGCCATGAGCAGCCTGCCCAAAGCGATTCTGTTCGACCTGGACGAAACCATCATCTCCTTCGGATCGCGTCGGCTGATCCTGCAAGCGGTGATCGAGGAGTTCGCCGCCCGCTTCGCCCCGGTGACGCCCGAGGCCGCCGGCATGGTCATGGAGGCCGGGTTCCGGCGGTTCTGGTCGGACGAGGCCCGGGCCGCCATCTGGCGTCAGAACCTGGGCGCCGGCCGCATCCTGGCGGTCGAGGAAGGCTTCGCGGAACTTCGCGACCGTGCGCCCGGCCTGACCGCCGGATTCGCCCATGCCTTCGGCGAGCGCTTTCACATCTATCGCGAGCAGCAGGCCAAGTTCTTCCCCGGCGCGCTGGAGACGATCCAGGCGTTCCGCGACCTGGGCGTGAAGCTGGCCCTGGTCACCAACGGCGCGGCCGAGCCGCAGCGCGCCAAGGTCGAGCGCTTCAACCTCGCGCCGCTGTTCGAGCACGTGCAGATCGAGGGCGAGGCCGGATTCGGCAAGCCGGCAGAACAGGCCTACGTCCACGCCATGCAGGTGCTTGGCGTGCAGCCGCATGAAACCTGGATGGTCGGCGACAACCTCGAGTGGGAAGTCGCCGCGCCGCAGCGCCTGGGCATCTACGCCATCTGGCATGACCATCTCGGCGAGGGCCTGCCGGCCGGCAGTCCGATCCGGCCGGATCGGATCGTGCGCTCCATCGCAGAGCTCAACCCGCGCGAGCGGGGCTGAAGCTCAGGGCGAAACCTGCGGGTCATTCGCCTATTTCGTGCAACTTGCCGGACCACACCCTCCCTTAACCACCTTGTCGCCACTGTCGCGATCTGTAGCGCCGATCGAGGGGCCGGGGGCAAATGCGGCGGGAGTCCGAGTTTAGGTTGCTGGCGCCGCTGGTCGCGCTGGCCCTGGGCGCGATGGCCGTGTTCGTCGCCAGCCTGCTGATCTGGGCGCGGCAAGTCGATGCCGACGTCCGCACCCGCGAGATCGCGCTGGTCGAGCGCGGGGTCCTGACCAGCATCGCCGAGATCGAACGCTCGATCCTTCCCGAGACCAACTGGGACGAGGCGGTGGTCAACCTGGACAACCGCTTCGACGCGGCCTGGGCCGACGCCAACCTCAATGACTACTTCGCCCAGAATATCGACTTCGAGCACCTGTTCGTCCTCGATGGCGACAACCGCCCGCTCTATGCGCGGCTGCATCGCCAGACCGTCGATCCGTCCACCTATCAGAGGTTCCGTGGCGCCGAGCCGCTGATCGCCCAGGTCCGGCAGGCAGAGGCCGAGCGCGGCCCGATCGGACGGCGCGGCCCTGGGGGACCGCGTGAGCCCGTCTCGCACGCGATCCAGGCCAGCGACTTCATCGCCCACGACGGCGCCGTCTACCTGGTCACGGCCACCCTGGTGCAGCCGGATTTCGCAACCGCCGTGCCGCTGCGCGCCTATGCGCCGATCATCGTCATGGCTCTGAAGATCGACCCGGCCTCGCTGGGCAAGCTGCAGGAGCGGCTGCAACTGCAGAACCTGCGCTCAGGCGTCGGCGCCTCGCGCGCCGCCTCGGGCGACGCCGAACTGAAGCTGCCGACCGGCCAGGGCGAGACCCCGCTCTATCTGAGCTGGACGCCCCAGAAGCCCGGCGCGGCCCTGGCTCGCGCCGCCGCCCTGCCGGTGGCGCTGGTGCTGCTGGCCTTCGGCCTGGTCGGTGCGGTGATGATCGCCCGGATCCGCAAGGCGGCGCTGGAGTTCCTGGCCAGCCACCGCTCGCAGAGCGAGTTTCTCGCCAATATGAGCCACGAGATCCGCACGCCGCTTAACGGAGTCAACGCCATCGCCGCGGCGCTGGGCAAGACCTCCCTGACCGCCTCGCAGGCCGAGATGGTCGGCATCATCCAGGGCTCGGGCGAGTCGCTGGAGCGGCTGCTCTCGGACGTGCTGGACCTTTCGCAGATCGAGACCGGCGACGTCGAGGTCGTCACCCGGCCGTTCCACCTGGGCGAGGCGATCCGCGCCGTCGCCGCCCTGGCCGGCCCGCGGGCGCAGGAGAAGGCCCTCGACGTCATACTCGACCTGGACCCCGCCGCCGAGACGGTGGTGGTCGGCGACGCCGTGCGAGTGAAGCAGGTGCTCGTCAACCTGCTCGCCAACGCCGTGAAGTTCACCAGCGAAGGCTATGTCGCGATCGCGGTGCGCACCGACGGCCCCGACCGCTGGCGTATCGACGTGCAGGACACCGGCATGGGCTTCGATCCGGCCGACAAGGACCGCTTGTTCGGACGCTTCGAGCAGGGCGACCGCTCGCGCACCCGCCGCCACGGCGGGGCCGGCCTTGGCCTCACCATCGCCAAGCATCTGGTCGGACTGATGAACGGCGAGATCGACGCGACCGGCGCCCCCGGCGAAGGTGCGACCTTCACCGTCAGGCTGCCGATGACCGTGGTCGCCGCGCCGGTTCAGGTCGATCCCGAGATCGAGGCCGAGGCGGCGCCGGACCGGCCGCTACGCGTGCTGCTGGCCGACGATCACCCAACCAGCCGCCGCGTCGTCCAGGTGCTGTTCGCCGATCTGCCGGTCGACCTGGTCTGCGTCGAGAATGGCGAACAGGCCTGCGACGCCTTCGCCGTCCAGCGCTTCGACCTGGTGCTGATGGACATGCAGATGCCGGTGATGGACGGCCTGACCGCCGTGCGGGCCATCCGCGAGCGCGAACGCCTGCGGGGCATGAGCCACACCCCGATCGTCATGCTGACCGCGAACGCCCTGCCTTCGCACCAGGCCGCGAGCCTGAGCGCCGGCGCCGACCTGCACATGGCCAAGCCGATCGAGGCGGCCAAGTTGTTCGGGGTGCTGCAGGCCGTCGCCGATCGCCAGACGGTGGCCGTCGCCGCCTAACGGCCAAGCGACCCCTTGCCGCATTCCCGAACGCCGTTCTCTGTGGCTTTTGCCGGCCGCAGTCGCGATCGTGAGGTCTTGTTGATGCTGAAGCTGTTGTTTTCGAGCTGGGGCGCCGAGTGGGGCACCGCGGCCCTGGTGTTCTTCGTCAGCGCCGCCGTCGGCCGTTTCGCCGCCGAGGGCATGAACACCCTGCAGTGGTGTGGCGCCATCACCGCCGTGCTCGCCTCGATCACCGCCGCCGTCGCCGTCCGCGTCTGGAAGGCCGAGCCGGTGAAGGTCCGCGCCGACCGCGACTGATCACTCGGCGTGGACGTCCACGCCCATCGCATTCAGCAGTCTGTACTGCTGATCGACCGTGATCTTCATGCCTTGCAGGGTGGCCAGTTCCGTGAGGTTCAGGCCGCTCACCTCCGCGCCGCGCAGATCGGCGCCGGCCAGCTTTGCGCCGACGGTCAGGGCCTGGAACAGGTCGCACTCGCGCAGGTCCGCCCCCTCCAGGTCGGCGTCGACCAACACCGCCTCGCGGAAGTTTGAGCGATTGAGGTCGCCCTTGGGCAGCCGCAGCTGGGTCAGGTCCGCGAGCTCCAGGTTGCAGCCCTTCAGCGCCCCGGCCCACTGAACGACATTACGCCCGAAGGCTCGCCCGAAGTCGGCGCGGACGAAGGCGGATCCGCGCAGGTTGCAGGCCTCCATTTCCACGCCCCAAAGGCTCGAACGCTCAAGCCGCGCGAACGACAGGTCGCACTTGCGCAGCCGCGCCTCCTCCAGCCGGCAGAAGGCGAACACCGTCCCGACGTGGCCCTCGTCGTCGGCAAAGCTGCAGCCCTCGAACACCGCCTCGCGCAGATCGGCGTGGGTGAAACGGCAGCGGACCAGCCGGCAGTCCTTGAACCGCGCACCCTGCAGGATCGCCCCCTGAACGTGGCCGTCCTTGAGCGTGCAGCCCTCGAACACCGCGTCGGTCAAGTCGGCGTCCGTAAAGTCGAGATCCGACAGGTCCAGATCGGCGACCTTCACGCCAGCCTTGAGTTCGATCGCCATCATCACCTCCGCTCACCCCGGCGAAAGCCGGGGCCCAAGCTGACTAAGCCCTATCCACGTCGGAATCGGTCGCAAGCGGTAAGGCCGCATGGATCCCGGCTTCCGCCGGGACGAGCGGTGGATCGGATCACTCGGTCTTCACGTAGATCTCGCCGCCCTCGGCGCGGAATTTCTCGCTCATCTGCTCCATGCCGGCAGCGACGTCGTTCTGCTTGGCGGCGGCCTCGCGGATGTCCTGGCTGATCTTCATCGAGCAGAACTTCGGGCCGCACATCGAGCAGAAGTGCGCGGTCTTCATCGCCTCCTTGGGCAGGGTCTCGTCGTGGTACTGGCGCGCGGTTTCCGGATCGAGGCCGAGGTTGAACTGGTCCTCCCAGCGGAACTCGAACCGCGCGCGGCTGAGCGCGTCGTCCCACATCCGCGCCGACGGGTGGCCCTTGGCGAGGTCGGCGGCGTGGGCGGCGATCTTGTAGGTGATCACCCCTTCCTTGACGTCCTCTCGGTCCGGCAGGCCCAGGTGTTCCTTGGGCGTGACGTAGCAAAGCATGGCGGTGCCGAACCAGCCGATCATCGCCGCGCCGATGGCGCTGGTGATGTGGTCGTAGCCCGGCGCTATGTCGGTGGTTAGCGGGCCGAGGGTATAGAACGGCGCCTCGCCGCAGGCCGCCAGTTGCTTGTCCATGTTGGCCTTGATCTTGTGCATGGCCACGTGGCCCGGCCCTTCGATCATCACCTGGACGCCGTGCTTCCAGGCGATCGGCGTCAGCTCGCCCAGGGTCTCCAACTCGGCGAACTGCGCGGCGTCATTGGCGTCGGCGATCGAGCCGGGGCGCAGGCCGTCGCCCAGCGAGAACGACACGTCGTAGGCCCGCATGATCTCGCAGATCTCTTCGAAATGCTCGTAGAGGAAGTTCTCCTTGTGGTGCGCCAGGCACCACTTGGCCATGATCGAGCCGCCGCGGCTGACGATGCCGGTGACGCGCTTGGCGGTCAGCGGGATGAACGGCAGGCGGACCCCTGCGTGGATCGTGAAATAATCGACGCCTTGCTCGGCCTGCTCGATCAAGGTGTCGCGGAAGACCTCCCAGTTCAGGTCCTCGGCGACGCCGCCGACCTTTTCCAGCGCCTGGTAGATCGGAACCGTGCCGATCGGGACCGGGCTGTTGCGGATGATCCAGTCGCGGATGTTGTGGATATTCCTGCCGGTCGACAGGTCCATGACCGTGTCGGCGCCCCAGCGGATCGCCCAGACCATCTTGTCGACCTCGTCGGCGACGGTCGACAGCACCG
This sequence comes from Phenylobacterium sp. NIBR 498073, assembly GCF_027286305.1. Lineage (NCBI taxonomy): Bacteria > Pseudomonadati > Pseudomonadota > Alphaproteobacteria > Caulobacterales > Caulobacteraceae > Phenylobacterium > Phenylobacterium sp. NIBR 498073. The sequence goes on along the minus strand of NZ_CP114599.1, from coordinate 1,199,476 downwards.
CCGAGTTGCCGATGTTGGCGTTGATCTTCACCAGGAAGTTCCGGCCGATGGCCATCGGCTCGAGTTCGGTGTGGTTGATGTTGGCCGGGATGATCGCCCGGCCGCGGGCCACCTCGTCACGGACGAACTCAGGCGTCACGAAGTCGGGGATTGAGGCGCCGAAGTCCTCGCCGTCGCGGATCGCCCCGTCGTTCTCCTGGCGACGCAGGTTCTCGCGGATGGCGACGTATTCCATCTCCGGCGTGATGATCCCGCGGCGCGCGTATTCGAGCTGGGTGACGGCCGCCCCACCCTTGGCGCGGTAGACCCGGCGCGGCGCCGAGAATTGCGGAGCCAGATGCTCGCCCTTGGCGAAGCCGTTGTCCTCGGGCTTCACTTCGCGAGGATTTTCAACCACCTCGATGTCGCCGCGGGAGACGACCCAGGGCTCGCGCACGCGGGCCAGACCCTGGTCGATGTCGATCTTCGCCTTGGGATCGGTGTAGGGGCCGGAGGGGTCGTAGATGGTCACCGGCGGCTCGTTCGCCGACGGATGCACCGCCACCTCGCGGAACGGCACGCGGATGTCGGGCCACAGTACGCCGGGCTGATAGACCTTGCGCGAGCCGGGGCGCTCGCCGGTGGGTATGGCGTCTTTGACGGGCGTCTGAATGTTCACCGGCAAGCTCCTATGCGGCCAGAAGGCCTGCCGGCGACCGGGAATCCGGGCATGCGCATGCTCGGAACGCCTTCCCTTCGCCGGCATGACCCGGATCAGGTTCTACGGGTCGCGGGCTCGCCCGCCTCTCAGCCGCCTAAGCGCGGCCCCCCGAGGACAAGCGCCAGTCATAGGCGCGAACGCCGCCAATTGAAAGCGCCGCCGTCCAGCCGCAATCTGGCGCCTAGACTGGCCGTCTCAGGAGGATCGCCATGCAACGCCTTATCCTCGCCGCCCTCGCCGCCGCCGCGCTCGCCGCGCCGGCCCTGGCCCAGGAGCCCGCCAAGCCGGCCGGCCCGTCCAACCAATGCTTTCGGATGAGCCAGATCGACAACCACACCAAGGGCGACGACCAGACCGTCTACCTGTCGGTGCGCCACCGCGACGTCTATCGCCTGGGGATGTCCGGCAACTGCCTGGCCGGCGCCAGCTCGAACGACGCGCTGGTCATGGCGCCGACCGCGGGCGTCGACCTGATCTGCCGGCCGCTGGATCTAGACATTAAGGTCCACACCAATCCCGGGATGCTTTCTCCCTGCATCATCAAAGACATAACCAAACTGACGCCCGAGCAGGCCGCCGCCCTGCCGCCCAAGATCAAGCCCTAGCTGGGCCAGAGAATCTGGGCTCGCGAGCGACCTTGGCCGCGTGCTAGGCAGGCGCTTGAGGAGTATCCCATGCAGCTTGCCAGGTTCCCGCGCGCGCGGTTCGCGCACCTTCCCACCCCGCTGGAGCCCGCCCCGCGGCTCGCGGCCGAGCTGGGGATCAAGTCGCTATACGTGAAGCGTGACGACTGCACGGGCCTGGCCGGCGGCGGCAACAAGACCCGCAAGCTGGAATTCCTGGTCGGCGACGCCCTGGCGAAAGGCGCCGATACGCTGATCACCCAAGGCGCCGTTCAATCCAATCACGTGCGCCAGACGGCGGCGGCCGCCGCCAAGTTCGGCCTGGCCTGCGAGGTCATCCTGGAGGCCCGCACCGGGTCGAACGCGGCCGACTATAACGGCTCGGGCAACGTGCTTCTCGACAGGTTGCTCGGCGCGGCCATCAGGAACGTGCCGGGCGGGACCGACATGAACGCCGAGCTCGAAAAATCCGCCCAGGCGGTGCGCGAGCGCGGCGGCAAGCCGTACGTTATTCCAGGCGGGGGTTCGAACGCGATCGGGGCGCTCGGCTATGTCGATTGCGCGCTGGAGCTGGTGCGCCAGGCGGACGCCGAGAACCTGACCATCGACCGTATCGTCACGGCGACCGGCAGCGCCGGTACGCACGCCGGTCTGGTCGCCGGCCTTGCCCTGCTGGGGGCCGACATCCCCGTGCTGGGGATCGGGGTGCGGGCGCCGAGAGATGTCCAGGAAGCCAACGTTCACAAACTGGCGGTCGAGACCGCCGCCCTGCTGGGTCACGGCGATCGCGTCACCCGCGAGATGACGCTCGCCAATTGCGACTATGTCGGCGCCGGCTACGGCCTGATCGACGAGGGCGTGATCGACGCCCTGAAACTGGCGGCGCGGACCGAGGGCCTGCTGTTCGACCCGGTCTATACCGGCAAGGCGGTCAAGGGCCTGATCGACCTGGCCCGCAAGGGGACCTTCAAGGACGAGACGGTCGTGCTGCTGCACACCGGCGGAGCGCAGGGCCTGTTCGGCTATCACAGCGAGCTCGAAGGATCGCTCACGTGAGCCTGGTCCTGGGCGTGCTGGGCGGGATGGGACCGGCGGCGACGCTGGACTTCCTCGCCAAGCTGCAGGCGCTGACGCCCGCCGAGCGTGACCAGGACCACATCCGCACCCTGGTCGACATCAACCCGCAGGTGCCCGACCGCAACGACCCGGTGAACCGGCCCGGCCCGGTGCTGGCCGAGATGGCCGGGGCCCTGCGCGGGGCCGGCGCCGACGTGCTGGCCATCGCCTGCAACACCGCCCACGCCTATGCCGACGTCATCACCCGCGCGAGCGGGCTGCCGCTGATCGACATGATCGGCACGGCCTCGGCGGCCGCCCGCGACAGCGGCGCGCGGCGGGCCGGGGTGCTGGGCACCCGCGAGGCGCTGAAGCTCTATCGCGAGTATCTGGCCGCCCTGGGGATGGGCATGGTCACCCTGGAGCGCGAGCGCCAGGAAGACTTCATGGCGCTGCTGTATCGGATCAAGGCCGGCGAGCGCGGACCCGACGTGCGCAGCGGTATGGCCGCCCTGACCGCCGACCTCGCGGCCGGCGGGGCCGAGGCGATCATCGCCGGCTGCACCGAGGTTCCGCTGGTGATCGAGGCCGGCTCTGGCCGGCTGCCGTTCATCGACGCCGGCGAAGCCCTGGCGCGCCGCTGCGTGGCGGTCTGCCTGGGCCTCGAACCGGTTCCTGCCCACTAGCCGGCGGCGACCGCCTCTGCGGCGGCGCGCTCGCCGGCCCGGATCGCGCCCTCGACATAGCCGGTCCAGATCTCGGCGGTCTCGGTGCCGGCCCAGTGCACCCGGCCCACCGGCGCGCGCAGCGACGGCCCGTAGGCCGACAGCACGCCGGGCGGCGCGAAGGCCCCGTAGCAGCCGCGCGACCACTGCTCGGTCGACCAGTCCTGCTCCACATAGTCGAGCGGCGTCGCCGCCTGGGGCCCCAGCCCCTCGACCAGCAGACGCAGCACCTCGGCGCGCCGCTCGGCGGGCGAGCGCGGGCTCCACTCGCCGGCATGGGCGCCGTCGAAGAACCCGGCGATCAGGCCGCGCGGCTGCCCCGGCGGGCTGACGTCGAAGGCCGGGCCGAAGGCGAAGGCGTCGCTGAACAGCGAGCCGTTCAGGCCCGCCTTGCGCCAGAACGGGGTCTCGTAGGCCACCCAGACCTTGATGCACGAGCCCATCGGCATCCGCTGGGTCAGGGCGTCGCGCGCGTGCGGCATCATCGGCGCGTAGTCGATGCGGCCGGCCAGCGGCGGCGGCAGGGCGACGATCACCCGCGGGGCGGTGTAGCGACCGTCGTCGCAGACCACCTCCACGCCCGAGGCGTCCTGGCGGATCGTGCGGACAGCGCTGTTCAGCTTCACCGCCGGGCCGAGCTCGGCGGCCATCCGCGCGGCGACCTGATGCAGCCCGCCGACGAACAGGAAGTTCTGCGCCCCGCCCGGTCCCGAGGAGATCAGCGTCGCAAGGTCGCCGGCCGACTGCAGGTAGAACAGCACGAACAGCAACGAGACGTCGTGCGGCTGGGCGCACAGCAGGGCCGGGATCAGCATCTCGAACACCCCGCGCCCGCCCTTGGTCTTGGCGTGGCCGTCGAGCCAGGTGGCGAAGGTGATCCGATCCAGCGCCTCGGCCTCGGGCGCGGCCCAGGGCGCCACGCCCTTGAGCTTGCCGGCCATCTGCTCCAGTTCGCCGACCATCGCGGCGAAGTCGGCCAGGGCGTCGGGCGGCAGGGCCGAAAAGGAGTCCTCGCCCCGCCCCATCCCGCGCACGCCGTTCACCTCGAACAGGTTCTTGCCGTCGAGGAAAGTCGGATAGGCAGCCACGCCGTAGCCCTTGGCCAGTTCGGCCAGCCGCGTCTGGGTCGGACCGAGCCACATGCCGCCCAGATCGATGGTCACCCCGGCGATCCGGCCCGGCTTGACCCGCCCGCCGACGCGATCGCGGGCCTCCAGAACCACCACCCGGCGTCCGGCCGCCTTGAGCGCGCGGGCCGCGGCCAGGCCGGAGAAGCCGCCGCCGACCACTATCACGTCGGCGGTCTGGGCCGCCGGCGTCGACGCCCCGGCCGATCCGCCGACCGCCATGGCCCCGGCGCCGGCCATCGACGCCGTAAGCACCGCGCGCCGATCAGGTTGGTTCTGCATCCTCGCCTCCGATTATTTAATTATACGCGTATAATTAAATCGACGAACGACGATCGTGCAATAGGGTTCGTGCGGCCACGGAGGACGGATGACGCAGGCTCGGAGGGGACGGCCCCGGCGTTCGCCGGAGCAGGTGGACGCCATGCGCGAGCGCATCATCGCCACCGCGCGCGGCCTGTTCGCGGCCGAAGGCTTCCAAAGCGTCTCGATGCGCAAGGTCGCAGCCGAGGCCGGCTGTTCGCCGATGGCGCTCTATGGCTATTTCCGCAACAAGAACGAACTGCTGCGCCACGTCTGGGAGCAGTTCTTCGACCCGCTGTTCGCCTCGGTCGTCGAAGCGGCGGCGATGGCGGCTACCCCGCAGCAGCGCCTGCGCGCCATGTGCCAGGCCTATCTCGCCTACTGGCTGGCGCATCCGGACCAATACCGGCTGGTCTATCTAAACGACGACCGCGTGGAGGACGGCGAGGTCTTCTACGCCCACCTGCCGGAGACCGCGAACCGCCACGCGGTGTTCTCCGAAGCCATCGCCGACTGCCAGGCCGCCGGCGAAATCGCGCCCGGCGACAAGACCGCCAAGGGCGAGGCGCTGCTCTGCATGATGATCGGCGTAGCGCACAACCTGATCACCGTCAGCGAGCATCGCTGGTCGCCGGGAACGCAGTTGCTGGACGTCATGCTGGACGGCCTGTTCGCCCAGCGCGCCTAGGCTGTGAGCCAGCCGAAGGCGCCGGCGATGAACGCGCGACCGTCGCGTTCCACGGGGGTTCCATGGGCCATGACCACCTTGTCGCTCGGCCAATCGAGAATGCGCGCCAGGCTGGCGCGGGCGGCGCGGCGGTCGGTGAAGGCGACCCGGAACTTGCGCGGCACCGCGGGCTGGGGCTGCGTCATCAGGTCCAGCCGCGCGACCAGCGCCCGCCAGCCGGTGAACCAGCCGGGCGGGAACTGCTGCAGCAGGTCGGTGAACAGCACCGTGCGGCTGGGGCGATGGAAGAACACCGCCTCGGTGGTGATCGCGTTGCCGGCCATCAGCACGTAGTCGAGGTCGGCCGGCCAGTCGCCTGGCGGCGTCTCCCCAAGCTCGACGTCAATGCGCAGGTCGGCCCGCTTGGCCGCCAGCCCCGGCGCGGCGTACAGCCGAGCGGTCGGGAACGCCGAGCTCCATTGCGCCAGATGCAGGTCGTGCAGCGAATTGGGCGCGACCAGGACAGCGACCTCGCCCAGCGCTGCAAGCTCCGCGGCCAGGTCGTCGTCGAGCCCCACTGGCGACCAGACCAGCAGGCCGCCGCCGGTCAGGCCGATCACCGCCATCCGCGTCGGATAGCGAAACCCGGCGACCTGCGCCTGGCCGCCGTCCGCGAGCCAGATCTCGGGCCCGAAGGGATGTAGACGCGACGTGATCATGGCTCGCCCCCTTGGTCGCCGCGCCTTTGACGACGATCACTGCGCCCCGCCGGAAGTCGTGCCACTCTCCGCGGACCCAGCAGAGGGATCAAGCCATGACCAGGCCGGCCGACAGATTTCCCGACGACGTGGTCGCCTATCGCCGCACCCCGGAGTTCGACGCGACGACGACGCCCGCCGGCCTGCTCAGCGAGCACAACACCAAGGCCGGGGTCTGGGGACGGATCCAGGTGATGGAGGGAGCCCTGCTCTACCGCGTCACCGATCCACGACGCGAGGCGAGCGAGCGGTTGTTGACCCCGGAGGGCCGGCCCGGCGTCGTGGAGCCGCAGATCAAGCACCACGTCGCGCTGACCGGCCCGGTCCGTTTCTACGTCGAGTTCCTCAAGGCGCCCGACTAGAGCCCTTCCCACTCACGTTGGATCATGGTGAGTGGATAAGAAGGGCTCTCAAGCCGACCGGGACAGGGCCTGGGTCAGAGCCGTCCGGCCCGGAACGTGTCGCAGGCGGCCGGATCGCCCTTCTCCACCCCGATGCGGAACCAGCGCATGCGCTGCTCGCTGGAGCCGTGGGTGAAGGCGTCGGGCATGACGCGGCCTTGGGCCTGCTTCTGGATCGCGTCGTCCCCGACCGCGGCGGCGGCGCGGATGCCATCCTCGATGTCGGCGGGATCCAGCGCCACCTGGCCGCCGGACGCGGCCGGGGCGTGGGCGACCCAGACGCCCGCATAGCAGTCGGCCTGCAGTTCCAGCCGCACGGCTGAGGAGTCTGCGCCGCGCGAGCCGCGCTCGACGTTGTTGGTGGCGCCGGTCAGGTTCTGGACGTGGTGGCCGACCTCGTGGGCGATGACATAGGCGCGCGCCGCCTCGCCCTTGGCGCCGAAGCGGCTTTCCAGCTCATTCCAGAACGCCAGGTCGAGATAGATCTTCTGGTCGGCTGGGCAATAGAACGGCCCCATCGCCGACTGGCCCATGCCGCAGCCGGTGCCGGTCGCCTGGTCATAGATCACCACCGCGGCCGGGCGGCGATAGCGCTGGCCCTCGGCCGCGAAGATCGGGCTCCAGACATCGGTGGTCGACTGTTCGATGACGTCGACGAACTGGCCGCCAGCGTCCTGGGTCGTGCCGCGCACGCCCTCCTGCTGCTCGGCCTGGCCGCCGGTTCCCTGAACCACAGACATGGTGGTCGACGGATCGATTCCGAAGACGAAGTAGCCGATCAGCGCCAGGGCCAGGCCGCCCAGCCCGATGCCCCCGACCCCGGCCGCGCTCATTCCGCGGCGATCTTCGATGTTGCCGCCTCTTCGGCCGCCCTGCCAACGCATATCTCAATCCTTCCCGTGGCCCCTCAACGCCCCAGCCCGGCGAGAGGATGCGGCCGAACGGCGCGGCTGTCAGCGCTTGTTTTGCGAAGCTTCCCGCACCCGGGCGTTCGAGGCCGCCAGGGCCGCGTCGGGGATCGAGGCGTAGCTGCCCATGTTGAGGAGCGGCGGCCGCACCTCGGGGTCCAGCGGCGCGAGGGTCGGGCCGCGCTGGGCCTGCAGACCCTGCAGGCGTTCCTGGCTCTGGATCCGCGCGTCCAGAGCGTTGAGGTCGTTCTCCAGCGCCACCGACCGCTGTCGGTCGATCATCTGCTGGGCCTGGAGCTCCTGGTTGCGGATCGTCAGGTCGCGGGCGACGGGATCGCGCGGCGCCTGGGCCGGAGCCGGCGAAGCGGACGCGGCGAGAACGGCCAGGGCGAGGAGCATCGTTCGCATGGTCATCAAACGTCCAAACCGGCCGCAAGGCTCCGCATCAGCGGCGCGAAACCGTGAAGCGGCTCAACTGCTGGCGCGGCGCGTCCCAATCGGGGGCGATTTCCAACGCCTTCTGGTAGTCGAAATAGGCCGACTTCGGGTCGTCGAGACCTTCGTGGGCCAGGGCGCGGTTGTAGTAGGCCTTTTCCGGCTCGCTGACGCCCAGTTCGAGGCTGCGGTTGATGTCGCTGAGCCCCTCGGCGTAGCGCTTGCGGCCGATCGAGGCCGCGCCGCGGTTGACATAGGCCTCACCCATTTCCGGCTGCAGGCGGACAGCGAAATCGAAGTCGCGGGCGGCGTCCGAGAAGGCCGCGCGGCGCAACTTGAGCACGCCGCGATTGACGAAGGTGCCGGCCCGGTCGCGCGGATCGAGCAACTCGGTCTCCAGCGCCAGGGTGCAGGAATCCTGAAACTTGGGATCGTCCTCGCCGCGGATGGCGGCGTCGGCGCAATCCTGGGCCAAGCCGCCGCCGAACACGCTGACCGCGCCCTCCGCTGTCGTCGCGATCGCCAGCATCGCCAGCGCCATCATCGCGAGCAGGACCCCCTTGAACATCGTCAGCCTCCGTGTGTCCGCGACGGCCGGAGTCAGGCTGGGAAGGGCCCGACGCGCGTTCGTCCGGCATCCGGAAGGGTCCTCCCGTAACGCCGGTCTGTCAATGTCAAGGCAGAGCGCCGTCAGGCGCCGCGGCGCAGGCGGCGGGTCTCGCGATAGAGGATGTAGACGCCGCTGCCGGCGACCACGAGCGCCCCGGCGATGGTGGCGGCGCGGGGGATCTCGTCCCAGACCAGGTAGCCGATGATCCCGGCCCAGATCAGCTGGCTGTAGTCGAACGGCGCCACCACCGCGACCGGGGCGCGGCGCAGGGCCTCGGTCAGGAACAACTGCCCCGTGCCGCCGATCAGGCCGGCGCCGATCAGCATGGCCAGGGTGGTCAGGTCGGGGATCGTCCAGCCCCCGAACGGCAGGCTGGCCAGGCCGAGCAGCATGCCGGCCAGGGTGAAGTAGAAGACGATGGTCGGGCCCGGTTCGGTGCGGCCGATCTCGCGGATGGCGATCATCGCCCCGGCCGCGCCCAGCGCGCCGAGCAGCGCGAAGGCGGCGCCCAGATTGGCCATGTGGCCGGGATCGGGGCGGACCATGATCAGCACCCCGACGAAACCGATGGCGACCGCGGCCCAGCGATGGACCCCGACCACCTCCTTGAGGATCAGCGCCGACAGCGCGGTCATGAACAGCGGCGAGGCGAAGGACAGCGCCGTCGACTCGGTCAGCGGCAGCATCGAGACCGCGGTGAAGCCGCAGACCATGCCCACCAGCCCCACCGCCGCACGGGTGGCGTGGCCGCCCAGGCGGTTGGTCTTCAGCACCGAGAACCCGGTCGTCCGCGAGACGTAGAGCAGCACCGGCACGAAGGCGAAGGCGTTGCGGAAGAAGACGATTTCCAGCACCGGCGCGCCGCGTTCGGCGCAGGCCTTCACCAGCGCGGCGAGCACGGCCATGCAGGCCATCGCCGCCACGCGCAGGGCGATCCCCGCGCCGTTGCTCTGGGTGACGGCGTGGGACGGCGGGTCGGCGGGCACTGGTCTCTCCTTGGAATCGCCGTGCATAGAGGCCCTGCCCGCCCAGCGCCATAGCCGCCGGCCCCGGCCGCGACGGTTGCGACTCGCCGCCACGGGCTGCTGGCCCCACACTGGGGGTCAAACTCGGGGAGATTCGGCATGACGATCGGTTTGATGATGGCGGCCTGGACGCTGGTCCTGGCCTTCGCGCAGATCCTGCTTTTCGACATCGCCAGGACCGCTCAGTACGGCCTGAAGTGGAACACCGGCCCGCGCGACGGCGAGATGCCGCCGCTGAGCGACCGGGCCCAGCGCCTCAAGCGCGCGCAGGACAACCTGTTCGAGACCCTGCCGCTGTTCCTGGGCGCGGTGCTGATCGCCCACGTCGCGGGCAAGGAGAACGAGACCACCGCGCTCGGCGCGCAGATCTACTTCTGGGCCCGGGTCGCCTATGTGCCGCTCTACGCCTGGGGCGTGCGCCACCTGCGCTCGCTGGCCTGGCTGGTCAGCATCGTGGGCCTTGGCATGATCGCCCAGGCGATCCTGCTGCCCTAACGGCGCGAAGGCCGCTTGACGCCGCACGCCCAGCGTGCGGCAACAGAGCCGATGTTGCGTCGTTCAGTACTGGCCGCGTTTGTCCTGGCGTTGACCTCCGCCCCGCTGGCGGGCTGCGCATCGTTCTCTCGCGAGGACTTCACCGCCGACGAGGCGCACCGCGCCTTGCCGCCGACGGCCGCCGACATCCGCTTCGACGCCTCGGACCAGGCCTCGGCGCTGGCCTTCACCAGCCGCACCCAGCGGCAGCTGGCGAACACCGGCGACCGGCGGGTCGACGTGCTGGCGATCTCCGGCGGCGGCGCCGACGGCGCCTATGGCGCCGGGGTGATGGCCGGCTGGACCAAGGCCGGCACCCGGCCGAGCTTCGAGGTGGTCACCGGGGTCAGCACCGGGGCGCTGATCGCGCCGTTCGCCTTCCTGGGTCCGCGCTGGGACGCCACGCTGCGCGAAGCCTATGCCGGCGGCCGGGCCAGCACGGTGCTGAAGGGCCAGGGCCTGGGGGTGCTGTTCTCGTCCAGCCTCTACAGCCCCGAGCACCTGCGCGGCCTGGTCGAGACCTACTGCACCTCGGTGATGCTGCACGAGATCGCCCAGGAGCACGCCAAGGGCCGGCGGCTGCTGATCGCCACCACCAACCTCGACAGCCAGCAGACCGTGGTCTGGGACATGGGAGCGATCGCCTCGCGCGGCGGCCCAGACGCGCTGAAGCTGTTCCGCGAGGTGCTGGTCGCCTCGGCCGCCATCCCCGGCGTCTTCCCGCCGGTGATCATCCCGATCGGCGACGCCGACGGCCACCAGATCGACGAGATGCATGTCGATGGCGGGGTGACCGCGCCGTTCGTCTCGATCCCGGAGGGGCTCTATTTCTGGGAGGCTCCCGAAGGCCAGGCGATGACGCCCGGGCGTATCTTCGTGCTGGTCAACGGCAAGCTGGACCCGACCTTCGCGGTGGTGCGCGGCCGGGCCCCGACCATCCTGGGCCGGGCCTTCGACACCATGATGAAGACCAACCTGCGCGCCCACATCGCCGCCAACCGCGCCTTCGCCGAGCGCAACCACATGGAATTCGAGATCGCCGAGGTGCCGCGCGACGCCGAGAGCGGCAGCCTGAACTTCGAGCCCGAGAGCATGCGAAGGCTGTTCAAGCTGGGCGAGGAAAACGCGATGGCCGGAAAGGCCTGGGCCCGGCCGGATTAGGGAACCACCCTAGGCGCGCGCCCGTTCGATCCAGCGGGACGGCGTAACCCAGAGAGGTTCGCGATGACACTCAGTCTGAAGACCGCCGCAGTCGGTTCGGTCCTGCTCCTGGCCGCCTGCGGCACCACCACGACCGAGCGCGCGGCGACCGGCGGCCTGGCCGGGGCGGCGCTGGGCGCCGCTGTCGACAGCTCCTGGACGGGCGCCCTGGTCGGTGGCGCGGCCGGGGCGGCGCTGGGCGCGGCGACCACGCCCAAGCACGACAACAACGTCAACCGCCGCCAATATTATGACGAGCGCGCGGGGCGGTATTACTACTACGACCCCGGCGCGCGCCGGTACTATTGGGAAGACGGCAGCCGCCGCAACTGACCGTTAGGCCCCCGCCGCGACGCTGTAACCTGCGTCCTTGATCGCCTGGGCGACGGCGTCGCGGCGTTCGCTTCCGTCGACGGCGACCCGCCCGCTGGCCAGATCGATCGTGACCTTGGCCTGGGGCTCGACCGCCTGCACGGCATTGGTCACCGACTGCACGCAGTGGCTGCAGGACATGCCTTCAACCTGGAAATTCATCATCCGATCTACTCCTTGAGGATCACTCTGGAGCGGTTCTGCACCTTCCCACGACAGGAAGGTCAAACTGAAAATCGCCGCTTGACCCTCCCATGATGGGAGAGTTCATGGATGACGGGCATCAAGAGTTCGAGGAGCCCGTCATGTCGCAGATACCCCTGAAGCCGCTGGACATCCCCGTGTTGGGCATGACCTGCGCCTCGTGCGTGGGCCGCGTGGAAAAGGCCATCGCCGCCGTGCCCGGGGTGGCGACCGCCAGCGTCAACCTCGCCGCCGAGCGGGCGCATGTGGAGCTGACGCCCGAAGGCGACACCGCCGCCGTGGTCGAGGCGATCCGCAAGGCCGGCTACGAGCCGCTGGACCGCACCGTCGACCTCAAGATCGAGGGCATGACCTGCGCCTCCTGCGTGGCCAAGGTCGAGAAGGCGCTGAAGGCCGTCCCCGGCGTGCTGGACGCCCAGGTGAACCTGGCGACCGAGCGGGCGCAGGTCCGCGCCCTGGCCGGCGGCGCCGAAACCGCGCAGTTGATCGCCGCGGTCGCAGCCATCGGCTATGGCGCCGAGGATATCGACCGCGCCGCCGCCCCGGACCTGGCCGACCGCGAACGCGAGGCCCGCGAGGCCGAGATCACCGGCCTGAAGCGCGCCGTCGCGGTCGCCGCGGCCGGCACCCTGCCGCTGTTCGTGATCGAGATGGGCCGCCACTTCATCCCCGGCGTCCACCACTGGCTGGCCGCGAGCATCGGCGAGCAGCCCTGGCGGCTGGCCAGCTTCGTGCTGGCCGCGATCGTGCTGTTCGGGCCGGGGTTGCGGTTCTTCCGCAAGGGCGTGCCGAACCTGATCCGCCGCACCCCGGACATGAACTCGCTCGTGGTGCTGGGAACCACCGCCGCCTTCGTCTATTCGACGGTGGCGACCTTCGCGCCGGTCCTGCTGCCGGCCGGCGCCGACCACGTCTATTACGAGGCCGCCGCGGTCATCGTCACCCTGATCCTCCTGGGCCGGCTGTTCGAGGCCCAGGCCAAGGGCCGCACCAGCGAGGCGATCAAGCGGCTGATGACCCTTCAGGCCAAGACCGCCCGCGTCGTGCGCGGCGGCGAGGAAGTCGAGGTCCCGATCGCCGAGGTGGTCGCCGGCGACGTCGTCGCGGTGCGTCCGGGCGAGCGGGTCGCGGTCGACGGCGAAGTGGTCGACGGCGCCTCGTTCATCGACGAATCCATGATCACGGGCGAACCGATCCCGGTGGAGAAGACGGTCGGCGCGACCGTGGTCGGCGGGACGGTGAACAAGACCGGGGCCTTCCGATTCCGCGCCACCAAGGTCGGTTCCGAAACCATGCTGGCGCAGATCGTGCGCATGGTCGAAGCCGCCCAGGGCTCGAAGCTGCCGATCCAGGCGACGGTGGACAAGGTGACCTCCTGGTTCGTGCCGGTAGTGATCGCCGCGGCGCTGCTGACCTTCGCCGCCTGGATGGTGTTCGGGCCGAGCCCGGCGCTCGCCTTCGCCCTGGTCAACGCGGTGGCGGTGCTGATCATCGCCTGCCCGTGCGCCATGGGCCTGGCGACGCCGACCTCGATCATGGTCGGCACCGGCAAGGCCGCCGAGCTCGGCGTGCTGTTCCGGCGGGGCGAGGCGCTGCAAGCGCTGCGCGACGTCAAGGTGGTGGCCTTCGACAAGACCGGCACCTTGACCGAGGGCCGTCCGGCCCTGACCGACCTGCAGGCCGCCGGCGGCTTCGGCGAGGACGAGGTCCTGGCCCTGACCTCGGCGGTCGAGAGCCGCTCGGAGCACCCGATCGCCGAGGCCATCGTCGAGGCGGCCAAGACCAAGGGCCTGGCGATCGCCGAGCCGCAGGACTTCGAGGCGGTTCCCGGCTTCGGCGCCCAGGCCCGCGCCGGCGGACGGCTGGTGCAGGTCGGCGCCGACCGCTTCATGGCCAAGCTGGGCCTCGACGTCGGCGCGTTCGCCGCCACCGCCGAGCGTCTGGGGGCCGAGGCCAAGAGCCCGCTCTATGTCGCGGTCGACGGCAAGCTGGCCGCCATCCTGGCGGTCGCCGACCCGATCAAGCCGACGACGCCGGAGGCGCTGGCCGCCCTGCACGCCATGGGGCTGAAGGTGGCGATGATCACCGGCGACAACGCCCACACCGCCCGCGCGGTGGCCGCCAAGCTGGGCCTGGACGAGATCGAAGCCGAGGTGCTGCCGGACGGCAAGGTCGCAGCCGTCAAGGCCCTGCGCGAACGGTTCGGCGCCATCGCCTTCGTCGGCGACGGGGTCAACGACGCCCCGGCCCTGGCCGCGGCGGACGTCGGGATCGCCATGGGCGCGGGCACCGACGTCGCCATCGAGAGCGCCGACGTCGTGCTGATGCGCAGCGACCTGCGGGCCGTGGCCACCGCCGCCGCCCTGAGCCGGGCGGTGATGCGCAACATCGGCCAGAACCTGGTCTGGGCGTTCGGCTACAACGTCATTCTGATCCCGGTCGCGGCGGGGGTGCTGTTCCCGATCTTCGGCCTGCTGCTGTCGCCGATGGTGGCGGCCGGCGCCATGGCGCTGTCCAGCGTCAGCGTCCTGACCAACGCCCTGCGGCTGAAGGCCTTCCGGCCTCCGGTCGCCGTCTAGAGGAGATCCCCATGAACATCGGCCAGGCTTCCAAGGCATCCGGCGTGACGACCAAGATGATCCGCTACTACGACGAGATCGGGCTCGTGCGGCCCTCGGCGCGGACCGACTCCAACTATCGCGAGTACGACGAGCGGGAGATCAACGAGCTGCGCTTCATCCGCCGCGCCCGCTCGCTCGGCTTCTCGATGCCGGAGATCACCCAGCTGCTGTCGCTGTGGCGCGACCGCGTGCGCCCCAGCCGCGAGGTCAAGGCGATCGCCGAGCGGCACCTGGCCGACCTCGACGCGCGCATCGCCGAGATGCAGGCCATGGCCGACACCCTGCGTCACCTGTCGCACTGCTGCGCCGGCGACGACCGCCCCGACTGCCCGATCCTCGCCGACCTGACCCAGGGGACCCTGCCGGCTGACCCCAAGCCCAAGGGCCGGCGGGCGCCGGTTCACGAACACTGAGGAACAGCTGACATGCGACCCGACCTGCACGAAGCCAACCGCCGCTCCTGGAACGAGGCCACCCGCGCCCACAACAGCCACAAGGGCGACCAGGCGGCGTTCTTCCGCGCCGGCGGATCGACGCTCTATCCCGAAGAACTGGACATGCTGGGCGACGTCGCCGGGCGCAGCCTCGCGCACCTGCAGTGCAATTCCGGCCAGGACAGCCTGAGCCTGGCCCGGCTCGGCGCGCGGGTGACCGGCGTCGACATCTCCGACGAGGCCGTCGCCTTCGCCGCCAGGCTCTCGGCCGAGAGCGGGGTGGCTGCCCGCTTCGAACGCTCAGACCTGTTCGACTGGTTCGCCAAGGCCCGGACGGAAGGCCGCAGATTCGAACGGGTCTTCACCTCCTACGGCACGATCTGCTGGCTGTCGGACCTGAAGGCCTGGGGGCGCGGGGTCGCCGACCTGCTGGAGCCCGGCGGCCGCTTCGGCATGGTCGAGTTCCACCCCTTCTCGCTGGTGTTCGACCCGCAGTGGACGCCGCGCCACGACTATTTCGCCGAAGGGCCGATCGAGGAGCCGGACGGCGTCGGCGACTATTTGGCCGATTCCGGCGAGACCCTGGCGCTCGACGCCTACCACGCCGGGGTAGAAGGGTTCCGCAATCCCAATCCGGCCTTTGAATTCTACTGGGGCGTGGGCGAGGTCGTCAGCGCCCTGGTCGAGGCCGGCCTGACGCTCGAGCGGCTGGTGGAGTACCCCTATTCGAACGGCTGGGCGGCGTTCGCGAACATGCAGGATCTCAGCGGCGGCCGCCTCGCCCCGCCCCCGTCCATGCCCAGGATTCCGCTGATGTACGGGCTATCGGCCACACGGCCGGGCTAAGCGCCGCAAGGCCTTAAGCGTCCAGACTAGGGGTTGGAGGATGAGCTCTCACTGCCAACCCGCCCATCGACGAGCACGATGCGGCGTGAGCACTGGGATGCGACGTGCTCATCATGAGTGCAGATCAGGAACGTGACGCCGTCTTGCCGGTTCATTTCCCGCATCAGGGAAAGGACCTGATCGGCCGACTCACGATCGAGGTTTCCCGTCGGCTCGTCGGCAAGCACCAGCAGCGGGCCGTTGATGAGCGACCTTGCGATCGCCACCCGCTGCTTCTGCCCCCCGGAAAGCCGGGTAGCCCGGAAGTCCATTCGGTCTTCCAATCCGACGCGGCCCAGCAATTCGGTTGAGCGGGCGCGGATCGACTTGGAAATGCCCCCAGCCGGGGCTGCGGCTGGAAGGGCTACGTTCTCAAGCGCGCTGAAATCCGGAAGCAGATGATGGGCCTGGAAAATGAATCCGAGCTTCTGGTTGCGGTAGGCAGCGCGTTTGTTTTCGGGCAGGTCGTCAATCCGCTCTCCGTTGACCCAGATCTCGCCGGCGGAGGGTCTCAGCAGCAGGCCGAGAATTGAAAGCAGCGTCGACTTGCCAGACCCCGAGGCTCCGACGAGGGCTACGAGTTCCCCGCTCCGGAGCTCGAGATCAATCCCCTTGAGCACCTGCGTAACATCGTCCCCGTTTTGAAAGCGCTTATCGACGCTTCTGGCGCTGAGCAGTGCGTTCATAGCTGGATCGCATCCAGGGGATCGACCTTCGACGCCGAGCGCGCTGGCCACGCCGAAGCGGCGACGGCGCCAAGTGTCGCCAACACGAACACCGTCAGGTAACCCCCGCGTTCGGGCGCGATCGGCAAGGCCGGGCGGCCGTCCGGCCCGGCGATCGAGGCCAGGCCTTGGCAGAGACCATATCCGACCAGGCACCCGATCGCCCCGCCGACGAGCCCGATGATCAGGCCCTGCAGGACGAAAACCTGCGCGATGAAGCCTGATGAGATGCCTGTCGCCCGCATGATCCCGATTTCAGGCCGTCGGCGATAAGCCGAAAGGACTAGCGCGCTGGCCACGCCGATGATGATCGATACGAGAGAAAACAGCTGGATCAATCGACCGGTCTGGCCTTGTGCACGCAGTGCGTCGTCCAGGGATTCGTTTTTCTTCTGCCAGGGCGTGCTGCGCAGCCCTGTCGCTTCCTTGAGCGCGCGGGCGACGGCGACGGCCTCGGCCGGTCGGTCGAGCTTGATCTCGATGTTTGAGACGCCTTCCGGCAACCGGAATAGCGGCCTTGCCGTCTGCAGATTCAGAAATAGAACCCGCGAGTCCAGGCTCTCCAGGCCAGTACGGAATATTCCGCGAACGGTAAGCAATCGTTCGGCTCCCCGATCGGTGCGAAGCAGCACCGGCTGGTCGGTCCCCAGGCCGAGTTCGTCGGCAAGGCGTTCGCCCACAAGCACGCCGTCCGCGCCGAGCACTGCGGTCCCAGCTATGATGTGCGTACTGATCGGCGAGATCACGTCCAAGCCGTCCGGCTCAAGGCCGGTGACCGAGACCGGTTGAACCGCTTCCCCACGTAGCAGGAAGCTGCTTCCCGTAATCTGAGGGCTGATGCCGGCCACCCCGCCTTGAGCACGGATCTGATCGACGACGGCGCGCCATTGGCGGATCTGCTGACGTTGGAACGTCGAGACCAGAGCCGGGCCTTCGCTCCTAACCCCCGGCGTGGCGAGAATCCGCCCTCGCTGGATATCCGGCTCCAAGCTGACATGAGCGCTGTTGGACGTGACTTCGTCCGTCAGGCGCACCGCCAGCCCCTCGATAAGCGCCGTAATGAACACGAACACCACGACGCCCAGGGCTACGCCCGCCAAGAGCAGCGCTGTCTGAGCCGGGTTCGAAGCGAGGTAGCGCCGCGCCACCATGAAGGCGAACATCCTAACGCTCCGCCCTTCCCCGTACCCGCTCGCCCGGCGACGCCATTGCCGGTTGAAGCAAGACGCGATCGCCCTCGGCCAACCCGCTCTCCACGATCGCATCGCCAGAAGGCCAGTCTGCAATGCGCACCGTGCGAACGCCCACTACGCCGTCCTTCCCCAGGACATAAACTTTCGGCGCCACCGAGGCGCCCAGCACCGCGCTGCGTGGAACCAGGATCACCTTCTCAGCGGGCCGCACGACAATGGTGACGTCGACCGACCGGCCAGGGACCAGACCGGGCATTTCGCCATAGGTCAGCCTGACCAGCCGGCCGCCGGTAGCAGCGTCCACCCGGGGAGAGACTTCACTCACCTGGCCGCCGAAGGTGGCTTTGGAGCCGGTCGCCGCAAATCGTGCGGCCATTCCCGGTTGGATGGCGTCAGCGTAAGCCTCATCCACCTCGGCCTCGATCTCGCCGCCCGTCAGGCTGCCGAGCTCGAAAAGCGTCGTGTTCGTATCGACGACCTGGCCGGCGTCGATAGGCCGAGCAAGCACGAGGCTGGCGTTGGGCGCACGGACGACGAACTCCCTCGTGCGCGCCGCAGCGACCTTTGCCGTGGCTTCGGCGGCCGCCACGTCAGCCTGGGCCGCGCGCAGTGCGGCGCTCGCTTGATCCAGCGCGGCCTCCGCCGCGAAGCCGCGATCAAAAAGGGTCTTTGTCCGCTGATAGCTTTGCAGAGCCTCGGCGGCCCGCGCGCGAGCCGACTGCGCGCGCGCCAGTTCGGACTGAGTTTGGGCCTGCTCGACGTCGGCCTTGATGACCGCCAAAGGCTCTCCCGCCGCAACGGTGTCGCCCTCGTCATGCAGCAATCGAACCACTTGACCGGCGTACAGCGGCCTCACGTCAATGCGATCGACGGGCCGAGCTCGCCCGACGACCGCGATAACGCGCTCAGTCTTCTGCATTGTCACCGTCGAGGTGAGGATCTCCTGCGGCCGTGTGACGGCAACGAGCACTCCCAGGCCGGCCGCCAGGACACCCGCCAGACCGATAAAAGTGATCGACTTGCGATTGATAGCCATCTTGCTCTTGTAGTTAACCAAGGTGGGACAACTGGCCAGACCCAGCCAGCCTTGCGCGCCTACGCCGCGCGCCCAAGCGCGAGTTGAACTACGTCCGTGCGCGCAGAGCGGAAGCCGGCCTCGCAATAGGCGAGATAGAAGCGCCACAGGCGTCGGAAACGCTCGTCGAAGGTCGGTGACTGCGCGCGGATCTCATCCCACGCGGCGTCGAACCGCTGCGCCCACTGCGCTAAGGTGTCCGCATAGTCACGACCAAAGCGTTCGACGTCGATCTGGGTCAGGCCTGCGCGAGAGATAATCGGCGCTATCTTCCGCTCCGAAGGCAGGCAACCACCCGGAAATATATACTTCTGGATGAAGTCCGTACGCGCCGCATAGTCGTCAAACAGGGCGTCCTGAATGGTGATGATCTGCAGCCCCGCTCGCCCGCCGGGCTTCAATAGATCGTGGATCTTGCGAAAATAGGTCGGCCAGTATTCCCGCCCGACGGCCTCGAACATCTCGATCGAGGCGACGCAGTCGAACTGTCCGCCAATGTCCCGATAGTCAACGAGCCGAACGTCCACGCGCTCAGACAAGCCGGCTTCGAACATTCGACGGGATGCGAACTCGTATTGTTCGCGCGAGATGGTGACGGCTGTCACTAAGGCCCCGATTTCGCGCGCCGCGAACTCCGCAAAGCCGCCCCAACCGCATCCAATTTCAAGAACGCATTGCCCGGCGTGCAAATTCAACATGCGCGCGATGGAGCGGTACTTGGCGATCTGAGCCTCGGCCAGCGGCTGGCCCGGGTGATCGAACCGCGCGCTCGAATAGGTCATCGTCGGATCCAGCCACGCCCGATAGAACGCGTTGCCCAAATCATAGTGAGCGTGGATGTTGCGCCGGGATCCGCTGCGGTTGTTGCGGTTCAGCTGATGTCCGAGCCAATTGATCGCCCAGTTCGCCATGTCCCCTTCGTGCAGACGGCGAATGTGATCGTAGTTGTCAGCCAGGGCTTCAAGCAGAACAGCGAGATCGGGGCTGTCCCATTCGCCTGCCACATAGCCCTCGGCGAAGCCGATATCGCCCCGCGTGAAGACCCGCGTCGCAAAGCGATAGTCGGCGACCGTCATCTCGGCGGCATGACCGGCCTCGGTTCCGCTTGCCGCACGCCTGGAGCCGTCCGGCAAATCGAGGGTCAGCTGCCCCCATGTCCAATTGGCCATGAGCTTCCGCAACAGCATCTCGACAGCCCGCGGCGGCGCATGCCCGTTCCTTCCGGCTCGAACGATCGGAGCCACGCGCGGTTGATGTCGTGTTATGGCATGGGTCATGCTGCATCCTTCTCGCCAGTGAAAGGCGAGGCCTTTTCAGTTGCGCACGTCGGCTATCGCCGAACGCTTCGGTGGGCTGGGAATTGGCGAGCGGTCCGATCGACTTGCGGCGGCCGCCGGCTCAATCGATCCGGCGCCTGCACCGAACGCGCGGCCGTAGGGAGCTCATCGACCAAGGCGGCTCTCACGCGGGCCGTCCTGGACCGCGACTTTGTCGGGGGCCGGCGAAGGCTGTCTGGTCAACGGGACGCGCTTGAGCCAGAGCTTGAGCGCCTCCCAATGGATTGCGGCCACGACCTTCAGGGTCATCAACGGCTGCAGGAACGATACCGAAAGTAGCTCGAAGTCCCGCAGGGCACGGCGCCTGGCGGTCATTCCGGCGGTGATCAACACCCCATCGGCGTCCACCCCCCTCACTGTCAGACCGAAACGCTGCGCCGGAACGCGGCCGCGGAATTCGTAATCCATCTCCATGCCCATGAAGGGGGAGACATAGAGGGCCTTGGCTGCGCCCTGCCTGATCACGCCGTCGGCCTGATCGTCGATTGGGACAGGGAGCACGTAGGAATGGCGGCGACCAAAGGTGCTGGTCACCTCATAGACCATCGCCGCCAAGCGACCGTCGGGCCCATGGCAGAAGTAGAGGCTTATCGGGTTGAAGACGTAACCCAGCAGGCGAGGCATGGCGAGGATGCGGATTGGCCCGCTGCCAATGTCCACACCGGCCCTTTGAAGGCAGCCCTCGATCTGGACACGCAGCGGGCCTTGTGATCCGTCGCCGTGGTCGCGGTCGTAAAATGAGATCAGGTTGAACCGATTGCGCGAGAAGAGGCGCAAGCTGTGGTTTAGCCCGTCAATTTCGTCGAGTTCGAGCAAGAGCCAGAAGGCGCGGTACTTCAGCCGGTGCTTGACGGGCCGGTGTCGCTGGTGCGTTACGCCGCCGATGTAGAGCGCCGAGGAGACAGGCGTCATGCGGCCCTCCCCCAGGCGCTCTCGTCGAGTGGCGCCAGGTGGATCCGCCCGCTCTCATCACGAACCGACCAGGGCCGCCGCACGCCCCCGAGTTGCTCTGCAACGGCCAGGCCCGATTGCAGGCCGTCTTCATGGAAGCCGGCGCCGAAATACGCGCCGCAAAACCAGACTCCGCCGCGGCCCTGGAGACTCCAGAGCCTCTTCTGGGCCTGAATGGCGGCCGGATCGAAAATCGGGTGCTCGTAGATCTCGCTGCGCAAAAGCGCGCCGGCCCTGGGAGCGCGGGGCGGATTGAGGGTGACGAACAGATCCTGGCCGGGCAGGCCCTGCAGGCGGTTCATCCAATAGGTGACGCACAGCCCATCGCCCACGCCAATATAGTTCCAGCTCGCCCACGCCCGCCGTCGGCGCGGCATCAGATCGCTGTCCGTGTGCAGCACGGTCAGATTGCGACTGTACTTGATCGCGCCGAGCGTCTCCTTTTCCTGGTCGCTCGGCTCGGCCAGCATCGCCAGGGCCTGGTTCGCGTGGGCTCCAATGATGACATGGTCGAAGCGTTCGGCGCGCCCCTGATCATCCTGAACCAGCACGCCGTCGCCGGTGCGCTGCACCGCCCGCACCCCGGCGCCGAGCCGAATGTCGGCTATCGCACGAGCCAATTGCTCGACGTAGACGCGGCTGCCTCCTTCGACAGTCCGCCACATCGGACGATCGACGAGTTTCAGGAGGCCGTGGTTGCCGCAGAAGCGAATAAAGGCTTCGGCCGGATAATCCATGAGCGTGTGGGCCGGCGAGGACCATATCGCCGCCGCCATCGGCAGGAGGTGATTGTCCCGGAACGCCTCGCTGAAGCCTTGACGTTTCAGATATTCGCCGAGGGTGAGTTGAGGATCGGTCAGCCCTTCCAGATCCTCCGGCGCCTGACGATAGAAACGCAGAATTTCGCCCAGCATGGACCAGAAGCGCGGCCGCACGAGATTGCGGCGCTGAGCAAACAGGCCCGGCGCGGCATACTCGAACCCTCCCTGATCCAGTGACACCGCGAAGGACATGTCGGTGGCGCGGGACGTCACGCCCAGCTTGTCGAACAACGCGATCAGATTCGGGTAGGTGGCGTCGTTGAAGCAGATGAAACCCGTGTCTACAGCCACCCCCCCCTCCGGCGTCTCCGCCACGACCGTGTTGGAGTGGCCGCCGAGACGGTCGGCCTTTTCGTAGACTGTGACCCGATGGCGCTGAGACAGAAGCCACGCCGAGGACAGGGCGGCGACGCCGGAGCCGACGACGGCGATCTTCAGCGGCGCAGGGGAGCTATGGGCGATAGTTGACGACATGGGAGCTCCGGCCAATCCCGCGTCCGACATCGACGCGAGCCTGACCAATACGGCCGGACAGCCCGAGCGGATCGGGATTGATCCAGACTTTTCCGCCAAGCGTATTAGGGTCCATGCATGTCAAAGCTCCGTCTTTCACATCGTCTGAAAAGCCCGCTGGCGCGATGAGCGGCGACGTGGAAGACGAGTTCCTTTACGACCGCCTTATCGAGGCCGTCGCACTGCGGCGTGACCGCGAGGCCTTCGTTCAGTTGTTCGAGCACTTTGCTCCCCGCCTCAAAGCCTGGCTCAGGAAGTCGGGGGTCAGCTCGACTGCGGCCGAGGACTTTGCCCAGGACGCCATGTTGAGCGTCTGGCGCAAGGCGGACCTGTTCGACGCCCGAAAGGCGCGAGCAGCGACCTGGATCTTCACCATCGCCCGCAACCGACGCCTGGATGTCCTACGCCGCGACGCCCGAGCCCTGCCGTCGCCCCAGATCGAGGACGAGGACGATCTTCCGCGTCCCGATGACATCCTTGTTCAGGCCGACGAAGCCCGACGGGTACGCGAGGCCCTCACCCAGCTGAAACCGGATCAGGTCGAGGTGCTGCGCCTGGCGTTCTTCCTCGACGATCCCCATTCCGAAATAGCCCGCCGGCTCGACCTGCCACTGGGCACGGTCAAGTCCCGCATCCGCAACGCCATGATCAAACTACGCGCCATCCTCGAACCCTCCGAGGAGTCTCCCCGATGAACTCCACGCAGAATCCCTCTGAAGAACGCTTGATCGCCTACGCCGCTGGAACGCTCAGCCCGCCCGAAGCGGTGGTGGTCGCAGCGCATCTGGCGTTGCGACCGGCCAACGACGCCTGGGTACGGCGCCTGCAGGCGGTCGGCGGTGAGTTCTTGCAGACCATCGATCCCTCCGCGCTCTCGCACGATGCCCTGGCGCGGGCCTTGGCGCGCATCGAGACCGATGCCGGCGAGGCAAGAGCGCCCGCCCCGCTGAACGATATGCCCGAACTGCCCGCGCCTTTGCGACGCTATGAGCTTGGGCCCTGGCGCTGGGTCGGCCCCGGGATGAGGGTGCGCGACGTCCATGCGCCGCGCGACGGCGACTGCCGCGTCATCCTGCTGAAGATCGATCCCGGCCGCGAGACGCCCCGCCACACTCACGGCGGGGTCGAATTGACGTGCGTCCTCTCAGGCGCCTACGCCACCGAGACCACCAGGTTTGAGGTCGGCGACCTGGAGGAGGCCGACGAATCCGTCTTGCACCGGCCGCGTGTCGTCTCGGACGAGCCCTGTCTGTGCGTCGCCGCCCTAGATGGGCAGATCCTGCTCGACGGCTGGCTTGGCCGCTTGATCCAGCCCTTCGTCAGGCTGTGATCGTCGACCTCCTCGCGCTCTGGACGGGAGCCGCTGCGTTTCTCGTCCTTGTCATGACCGCGGCCTGGCTGGTCCAACGTCTCACGGGCCAGGGCGGCTGGGCCGACGCGTTCTGGTCGCTGGGCCTGGGCGCGGCGGGCGTGCTCGTCGCGCTTTTTCCGCTCAATGGGGCCTCGCCGTCTTCGCGTCAGTTCCTGGCCGCCGTCTTGATCGGCGCATGGGGCCTACGGCTGGGTCTCCACATCGCCGCGCGCGCCGCAAAGGAGCCCGAGGACGCACGGTACGCCCAGCTGCGCAGGGAATGGGGCTCGCGCTTCCAACCCCGAATGTTCGGCTTCCTGATGTTGCAGGCCGGCGCTGCGGCCTTTCTGGCCCTTAGCGTCCTGGCGGCGGCGCGCAAGCCGGGCGCGGACCTAACGGCGCAGGACGGTCTGGCCGCCCTGATCCTGGCGATCGCCGTCATTGGCGAGGCGGCGGCCGATCGCCAGCTGGCTGCCTTCAAGGCCGATCCCTCTCATCGAGGGGCGGTCTGCGACCGTGGTCTCTGGGCCTGGTCGCGACATCCCAACTACTTCTTCGAGTGGCTCGGATGGTGCGCTTGGCCAATCCTGGCGATCGATATCGGCGGGGCTTGGCCCTGGGGATGGCTGGCCCTAACCGGGCCGGCCTACATGTACTGGCTGCTGACGCGGGTCTCCGGCGTACCGCTGTTGGAGGCGCACATGCTTCGCTCGCGCCCCGAGGCCTTTGCTGCCTACGCCGCTCGCACCAGCGCCTTTTTCCTGCGTCCCCCGCGCCGCTAGCTGGCGCGCAGCAGACGCATCGCCAGGACGCAAGCGATCGCCGAGGAGCCGGCGCTTAGAGTCGCGCCCCAAGCCATGTCGATGATCGCGAGCTTCAGGCTCCAAGTCTTCAGCGTCGCCAGGTTGGTCAGATCGTAGGTCCCATAGGCGAACAGCCCGAGCAGCCCGCCCCAGACCAGCGCCTTCTTCCACTCGCCAGTCGCCAGGGCCGGCAAGACAGCAAACATCGTCAGCCCGGCCGCATACAGGGAATAGAAGAACACTGCCGGGACCAGCCGGAACTCTTCAGCCAGCATCGTGCCGATGAGGGGACGGTAGAGACGGCCGGCCATCGCGCCCAGCCAAACGGTGTCGATCACAGCGAACGTCGCCAACGTCAGAAGGTATGAAACCACGATTTTCACGGCGCATCTCCAAGCTACCGCCTTACTACGAATACGGGCGCTTCCTGGATCGCCGCGACGCGCTGGAAAGGTTTTGGCCCCTGCCCGGAGGTTCCCGAGATCAAATGAGCGAGGCCCTATAATCCGAAAGGATACACATCGGGCGCGCCTTCGCAGGCCGCGCCCATAGACGTGGCCGTCGCGTCGCCGATAGGGGAGTTATCAGCGTCGTGAACGCTAGCAATCCACCGAATACTCTCGGAGGGCCTTGATGACTTCTTCGTCCGACAGTTGATGGAAATCCTGATACCACGCGCCCACGCCATAGAAGGGTTCAGGCTTTTCGAGACAAATAATGTCGTCGAACGAGCCCGCGAGGGCCGCAATCGCCTCAGCTGGCGCCACCGGCGTCGCGAGCACTAGGTGCGCAACTCCCTGCGCTCTCAACGCAGCGCCGGCCGCGCGAGCGGTAGCGCCGGTCGCAAGGCCATCATCGACGATGATCGCCGTGCGACCTGTCGGGCTCGGCCGTGGACGATCCCCAAGGTAGAGCTTACGGCGGCGCTCGATCTCAGCCAATTCACGCGCCCGCGCTTGCTGGAGATACTCGTCGCCGGCTCCAGTTAGGCGCGCCACGTCGGGATTGATGATGGTAAGGGGCTCGGCGCCATCCGTCACAGCTCCGACTGCGAGTTCCGGCGAGCCCGGCGCGCCGATCTTCCGCACCAGTACGATATCGACCGGTGCGTTTAGCCGTCGCCCGATCTCTATCGCGATCGGCACGCCGCCCCGCGGCAAGGCGTAGATGATCGGCGCTGCGAAGTTGCGCGCGGCGAGGGCGTCCGCCAGCCGGCGCCCGGCCTCCGTGCGATTTGGGAACATGCCGTTTCTCCCGAGCGAGCCCGACCAAATCAAGTTTGAGGCTTCGCCCCGCGCCCGCGTTGAGCCAGGTCAATCGTGCTCGAGACGCCCGAATGTCAGAATGCTGCAGTTTCGTTTGACCGAGAGCGAACGGACCAGGCGTGAGGTGTTGATGCGCAACTCCAAGTCAGCCGTGCAGGAAAGTCAGCGCGCGATTGTCGATGCGATCGAAAGCGGCGCGGCGGGGAATGAAGGGCCGCTTCGGCGGGTCGACACGCACATGTCGCACGTCTTCCTGGGCAGAGATCACGTCTACAAACTCAAGCGCAGCGTCAGGCATCCGTTCGGCGACATGTCGTCGGTCGAGGCGAGACGCGTGGCTTGCGAAGCGGAACTAGAAGTCAATCGTCAGCTTGCCCCTGACCTTTATCGGCGGGTGCTTCCGATCACCCGCGATGTGCGCGGCGACCTCCGGATCGGCGGCCAGGGCCAGACCGAGGATTGGGTGGTGGAGATGCGGCGCTTCCCGGATGGAGCGCTCTTTTCCGAGCTGGCTGACGAAGGCGCCCTCACGCCCGATCTCATCGCCGAGGCTACTGAGACAATAGCCCGTTTCCATGCATCTCTAGCTCCTCTGGGCCGAACCGGACACGCGGTCGATTATCGGCGCATCGTGGAAGGCCTGCGCCAGACGGAGGCGGAAGGCGCTGCAGCGCTTGGAGTCGCCCCAGCCTCTCAACCTCTGTTCGAGGCGCTCGAGAGGACGATATCGCGCCTGTCGCCCGTGCTTGAGGCGCGGCGAGAGTCCGGGTCTGTGCGCCGCGGCCACGGCGATCTGCACTTGCGAAATATCTGCGTCTTCGAGGGGCGCGTCACGCCGTTTGACGCCTTAGAGTTCGATCCCGCCCTGTCCAGCGCAGACGTCCTCTACGATCTGGCTTTTCTGCTGATGGATCTGCGAGCACGCGGGCTGAGGGGCCTCGCCAACGTCGCCATGAACACCTACTGGGACGCCACCGGCGAGGCGGAAGCGGCACTTTCATTGTTACCGCTATTTATGGCCCTCCGCGCCGCCGTCCGCATGGCGGTCGCCACCGAAGCCGGAAATCTCGTTGAGGCCGACTCCTACCGCGCCCTGGGGAGGAACTTGCTCGCCCCCTCTTCGCCCCGGCTGCTCGCGATCGGGGGCCTGTCCGGGAGCGGCAAAAGCACCCTCGCCCGTGCTGTAGCCCACGAGCTTCCCGGCTGTTGCGGCGCACGCGTTCTCCGCACCGACGTCATCCGCAAGCGTCTGGCCGGAGCGACGCCACATGATCGGCTTGCCGAAGATTCCTACCGCTTCGCCGCGCGAGCCAGTGTCTACGACGCCCTGGCCAGTCTCGCGCGCGAGGCCCTTGGCGCCGGGATCTCCGTGGTCGCGGACGCCACCTTCAGCGATGCCTCGTTCCGCGCCAGGATTGAGATCGCGAGCCACGGCCATGAGTTTCAGGGTCTTTGGTTGAGCGCGCCGCCGGAGGTCCGGGCCGCCCGCGTCGCCCAGCGCGAAGGCGACGCTTCGGATGCGACGGTCGAGGTCGCCTTGAATCAGGTCGAACCTCGATCCCTTGGCGCCTGGATCAACCTCGACTGCGACCGACCTCTCCCTGCCCTGGTGGATGATGTACGTCGTCGCCTCATGCCGCGCTGACCATCAGGACGTCGCTGGCGAGGGATTGATCTGCCACAAGGTAGGCTGCTCCGCGCAGGTCAATTTGTCCGCATTAGCGGAGAGCCACATGGACATTCGAATAAGCGAAGAACTCTGGGCGACCGCAATGGCGCCGGAGGGTGTGTTGGAGCGCTGGCGGGTAATGGACGGAGCACCGGTCCGTCGTGGAGACACCATAGCGGAGGTACGCATCGAAGAGTGCCTGCATGACATCGTCGCCCCAGGCGATGGCCGCATCGTGCGGCTTCTCGCCGACGGCGCACTCATAGAACCGGGAACGATGATCGCTCGTCTGGAGGTCTTGCGCCGCAGCGCCGATTGATCCGGCGCAAAGTCCCCGCGCTCCAGGCGCCTAGGTTCTCAGGAGACGACTAAGGAGGTCTCCATGGGCAGGCTAGACGGCAAGGTCGCGGTGATCACCGGCGGCGCCTTGGGCCTCGGACGCGCCACAGCGTTGCGAATGGCCGAGGCGGGCGCTGCGGTCGCCGTCTGCGACGTGCGGCTCGATGAAGCCAACGCGCTCGTCGATGAGTTCATCGAGCGCGGCCTTCAAGCGGCAGCCTGGCGCCTGGATGTATCCAGCGAAGCCGAATTCGAGAAGGTGCTTAGCGAGGTCGCTAGGCGGTTCGGCCATATCGACATCCTGGTGAACAACGCCGGCGTCGCGGGAGCCGACAAACCGACAGACCAACTGACGGAAGCGGAATGGGACGCGGTCCAGGCGGTGAACGTCAAAGGCGTATTCTTCGGCGTCAAGCATGTGATCCCCCACCTGCGCCGCGCCGGCGGTGGCAGCATCATCAACCTAAGCTCGATCTATGGTCTGATCAGCGCGCCCGACGTGCCGCCATACCACGCCTCCAAGGGGGCGGTGCGCCTCATGACCAAGACCGACGCGCTGCTCTACGCGCCAGAGAAAATTCGCGTGAACTCCGTCCACCCTGGCTTCATCTGGACGCCAATGGTCGAGGGCTATCTGAAGGCCCATGGTGACTTGGCGCAGGGCCGTCTCGCGGTCGACGCGCTGCACCCGCTCGGCCACATCGGGGAGCCGGACGACATCGCCTGGGGCTGCGTCTACCTCGCCTCCGATGAAGCCAAGTTCGTCACCGGCGCCGAGCTGGTGATCGACGGCGGCTATACCGCACGGTGAGGAGCGCCATGTCCGCGATCCTCAACGCCCTTTCCCGCGGCGCCCTCGTCTGGCTGCTGTTGATGGCCGCCGAGAGCCTGCAGGGCGTTCTGCGCCACCTGTTTCTCTCCCCGGCGCTGGAGTTGGCGCTGCATCAGCTCTCGGTGATGGTCGGAGTCGCCGTCATCTTCGCGATCACCTGGGCGTTGCTGCCCTGGATGCGGATCCGCACGACGCCCCAGGCCTTGGCGATCGGCGTCATGTGGGCGTTGCTCACGCTCGCCTTCGAGTTGGGGATCGGCTGGATCGTGGGCGCCGATTGGAGCCGCGTGTCGGCCGACTACGATCTGATCCACGGCGGATTGATGCCACTTGGTCTTCTGGCGATGGCGCTGACCCCCTGGACGGTTTGGCGGCTGCGAACCGCCCGCGCCTCCCCGCGTTCTGACCGCAGGCTACGGAAGTCACCGTGAAACACGCCGTCATCGTCGCGCATCCCGCCCGAAAAAGTCTCAATGCGTCGATTGCGCAAACCTATCGCACGGCCGCCGAGAAATTGGGCCACTCGGTCGCTGTACGCGATCTCTATGCCATGCGCTTCGACCCCTGCCTCAAGGCCGCCGAAATCCCCGGGCCCAAGGCGCCGGTGTTCCGCGACGACGTGCTTCGGGAGCGCGCGCGATTGGCGGACGTCGACGTGTTCGTCTTTGTCTATCCGCTCTGGTTCAACGCGCCGCCTGCGATCCTCAAGGGATACGTCGACAGGATCTTCGGCATGGGCTTCGGATTTCAACCTGGGCTAGGCGGCAACGCCCCCGCTCTCACCGGCCGTCGATTGATAAGCTTCACGACGTCTGGCGCCCCCGATCATTGGGTTCGCGATACGGGTGCGATGACCGCCTTGACCCAATTGTTCGACAATCACCTGGCCGGAACCTGCGGCCTGACCGTCGTCGACCACCTCCACTTCGGAGGCGTGGTTTCGGACATCACCGAAGAGTCCGCGGCCGAAGTATTCGCCCGAGTCCGGGTAGCCGCCGCTCAGCATTTCGGAGTTCAGAACTCCTGATCGGCCGCGGCAGGCTACGAACGGGCGCATGTTGGAGCTCTCATGGCGTTCCCGTTTGCGCGAAAGCCGCCTGAAATCCCAAACGCCGCCGTGGAACCGCGTCGTCCCGCCCGCTCGAACATCAGCTGGAAAGCGCCTTTCTGGACGCTGACCATCGGAGAATTGTGCGGGCAGCTCGGATGCCGATCAAGCGGCCTCACGACCGCCGAGGCCCTCGCCCGCCTGGCGACCTATGGTCCCAACGCCGACGCCGCGGCGCGTCAGCCCGGCCTCGTCCGCGCTATCGTCCGGAGGCTGCTCGAGCCCTTGTCGCTCATTCTGTTGGTAGCCGGCACGGTATCGGCCGCGACAGGGGACACGACGGGCGGGGTCATCATCGTTGCGATCCTCGGCCTCTCCATTGGTCTGGACACCTTCCAGGAGGGCCAAGCCAGCCGCGCCGCCGCCGCGCTACGTGCTTCCGTGGCCTTGAAGGCGGAGGTGCTGCGAGACGGAACCTTCGTGCGCGTAGCCGTCGAGGACGTCGTCCCAGGTGATGTCATTCGCGTCCGCGCGGGCGACATCGTGCCGGCGGACGCCCTAGTGTTGGAGTGCGCCGCCTTCACTGCAAACGAGGCGGCGCTGACCGGCGAACCCTATCCAGTCGAAAAGACGCCGAAGAGGAGCACCGGTCTCACGCCCAGCCAGGCTTCCAACGCGCTGTTTCGCGGCGCTGTCGCCCAGACCGGCGAGGCCCTGGGACTGGTGGCAGGCACCGGACGCATGACGTTGTTTGGCGCTGCTGCGTCCGCGCTCAACCAACCAACAGAGGTTTCTCCATTTGAACGAGACCTACGCGCCTTCGGCCTCCTGACCGCTCGACTGACTATCGCCCTGGTCCTGGTGGTGTTGGCGACCCACGTCCTCTTCGGCCGACCGGTGCTTCAGTCCTTGCTGTTCGCCGTCGCCTTGGCGGTGGGCCTGACGCCCGAACTGCTGCCGATGATTACGACCGTGACCCTGTCGCGTGGAGCCGTTCGGATGGCGGCGCGAAAGGTGATCGTAAAGCGGCTGGCCTCGATCCACGACCTGGGCGCCATGACCGTGCTGTGCACCGACAAGACTGGAACGCTCACGTCGGCGGAAATCGCGCTCGCCCGGAGCTTTTCCCTGTCCGGCGAAGACGACCCTCGCCCCGCGGATCTGGGCGCGATTGCTGCGATCTTGGGGGGCGACAGAGGGGCCCTGGACGCCGCCTTGGCCGCCCGCCGACCTGACGTCTCAGGATGGCGCGCGACCGCCAAGTGTTCGTTCGACTATTCTCGCCGGCTTGGTTCGATCCTCGTCGCGGGTCCGAGCGGCGCCCTGCTGATCGTCAAGGGGGCGCCTGAGGCGGTGTTGCCGCTGTGCGGGTCGGTCCGGCTCCCCGCCGGGGTCGCCCCCTTTGGTCCGCAGGAACATGCAGCGGTGCTCAAGCAGATGCGCGCGCTCGCCCAGGATGGCCTGCGTTCGATAGCCATCGCGAGCAAGCCGGCTGAGCCGACCCAGGACAAGATCGCGCCCACCGACGAAGGCGATCTCGTTTTTGAAGGCTTATGCGCCTTCGCCGACCCGCCGAAGGAAAGTGCGGCGGCCGCGATCGCCGGGCTGGCCGCCGCCGGCGTGAAACTCAGGGTTCTCTCCGGCGATGACCCCGTCGTCGTGCAGCATCTCGCTGGACTGGTGGGCCTAAGGGCCGAGACCGTGCTCTCGGGCGCCGACGTCGCCAAGCTCGGAGATGACGCGCTCGCGGTGCGGGTCCGCCAGGTCGACGCGTACGGGCGCCTGACGCCCGACCAGAAATCACGGTTGATCAAGGCCCTTCAGGCGAGCGGCGAGGTCGTCGGGTATCTGGGCGATGGCATAAACGACGCCCCGGCCCTGAAGGCCGCTCACATCGGTCTGTCCGTCGCCGGGGCCAGCGGCGTCGCACAGGCCGCGGCCGATATGATCCTCCTGGAATCCCATCTTGAGGTGGTCGCCGACGGCGTTGGGGAAGGCCGGCGGACGTTTGCGAACATCCTCAAGTACGTACGCATGGGTGCGAGTTCCAACTTTGGCAACATGCTGTCCATGGCGGCGGCCTCGCTCTTTTTGCCGTTTCTGCCGATGGCGCCGACGCAAATTCTCCTGAACAATCTGCTCTACGACGTCTCGGAAATCGGAATCCCGTTCGATACGGTGCGCCCGGAAGCGGTAGCGCGGCCGCAAGTCTGGGACATGCACGCGCTGATACGCTTCGCCGCCGTGATGGGGCCGCTCTCGTCGGTATTCGATCTGCTGACCTTCGGCCTGCTCCTGACCGCCTTCCACGTTTCGGTCCCGCAGTTCCAGACTGCCTGGTTCCTGGAGTCCATGGCCACCCAGATCCTCGTGATATTCATCATCCGCACAAATGGTCGTCCATGGCGCGATGCGCCGCGTCCTTTGCTGACCGCATCGACGCTTTGCGCCCTGGCGGTGGCCATGGCTGCGCCATTCACGCCGATCGGGAAGTGGTTCGGCTTTCAACCGCCGCCGCTAGAGGTCGGGCTCGGCCTGGGCTTCCTGGTCGGCATCTATCTGGCCTCGGCCGAGCTGTTGAAGCGTTATGCCGTCGGATCCATCCGCCGGCAGGTGAGCACTAGCTCAGCGATGAGGACTACGGCCTAAGCACCGCCGCGCCGGCGAAGGCGCCCGAACGCAGATCGTCGAGCGCTTGGTTCGCCTCGGCCAGGGGATAACTGATCGCGTGCGGCCGGACGCCCGCAGCAGCCGCCCATGGCAAGTAGTCCTTCGCATCTTGCCGAGTGAGATTGGCGACGGAGACGAGACGCCGCTCCCCCCAAAGCAACTCATACCCAAAACTCGGGATATCGCTCATGTGGATGCCGCCGCACACGACGGCTCCCCCCTTGCGCACGGCGGCGAGGGCGAGGGGCACGAGTTCACCGGCCGGAGCGAAAATGATCGCGGCGTCGAGGGCCATCGGCGCCTGTTCACTCGAACCTCCAGCCCATGCGCACCCCAGGTCCATCGCCAGCGCCTGCGCCAGGTCATCTTGGTCGCGGGTGAACGCATAGACCGTCTGCCCCTCGAAGATCGCGAGCTGAGCTAGCAGATGCGCGGCGGCGCCAAACCCATAGAGGCCGAGATGGCGAACCCCGCCCCCCGCACAGGCCGCCCGCCACGCTCTAAATCCTATCAAGCCGGCGCACAGCAGCGGCGCAGCGTCTTCGTCGCTGAACTCCGCAGGTATCGGGCAGCAAAAGTCGGCTCTGGCGATCACGTAGTCGGCGTATCCGCCGTCGCGGCTCCAACCCGTGAACTCGGCGGCATCGCAGAGGTTTTCCCGCCCCTCGCGGCAAAACCGGCAGACGCCGCATGTCGCCGCCAGCCAACAGACGCCAAGGCGCTCCCCAAGGCGAACATCCGTCACGTCCGGACCAACCGCCTCGACCAGACCGACGATCTCGTGACCGGGCGTGACGGGACTTTTGATCGGCGAGAGCTCCCCATCGACAATATGGAGGTCCGTGCGGCAGACCCCGCACGCTCGCACCCGCAGCCGAACCTCACCTGGTCCCGGCGTCGGATCGACGCAAACCTCGGCGATGAGAGGCTCGCGGATTCGTCGCAATCGCATGGCGCGCATGTCGGCCTCGCCGCTTCCCCCGCCTCAACCGAAAACGCCGACACGTCGCCGATTTCGGACGCAGGCGGGGATGTGAAGTCCTTCAGCTAAAGGAACACCATCCTCCGCCCTCCGTACCGGCGTTGCGCCAAGTCAAGGCGGCCCAGATCGCAGGCCTCAACGTCGCTGACGCATCGTGAGGCGGCCATGGACACGCGCACTTCCAACTCTGATCGGCCGATCTCCCGCGGGGAGCGATGGGGGCCAAAGCTGCTGTGGCTTCGCCAGGTCGTCGACTCAGACGCCTTCCGCATCAGCTTCGCCGTGCTGGTCTTCGCCGCCGCTCTCGGGGTTCTGCGGCAGGAGCTCCAGGGGCAGAACTTCGACAGCATCGCGCGGGCGTTTGGTTCGGTTTCGTCGACGGCGTTGCTCCTGGCGGCAGGCGCCACTGTGGCCAGCTACGCCTGCCTTGCGGTTTCCGAGCGTTGGGCGCTGGCCGCCATAGGCCGATCGCTCTCGCCGCTGCGGATCGCGCTGGCCACCTTCGTATCCTACGCCCTCTCAAACGGGTTAGGATTCAGCGCCGCGACGGGCGGCGCTGCGCGCCTGCGCTTCTATCGCGCGTGGGGCCTAAGCCTCGCGGAGGTCACGGCCGTCACGCTCCTGGCGGGCGCAGCGGTGACCCTCGGCGGAGTTGTCTGCGCCGGCATGGCGATCCTCCTGATCCCAGGCGCGGCCCCGATCCTCGCCTGGATCGGGGCGCTCGCCATCGTGCCGACGACTTTCTGGCTGCTGCGTCCCCCTCGGCGAACAGCGCTGTTGCCAGGGGTCGAATTCACGAGGCCGGGCCCAGCGCTTCGCTTCAGCGCCATCGCAGCGGGGATCGCCGATTGGGTGTTCTCCGGCCTTGCGCTCTACATCCTTCTGCCCGCGCCGACCTTCGCCGATTTTGCGCCGTTCATGGTGATCTTCGTCCTGGGCTCGCTGGTCAGCGCAGCGAGCGGCCTTCCGGGCGGAATTGGCGTCTTCGATGCGATCCTGCTGAGCCTCAGCCACCGGTTCGGAGCGACCCACGAAAACGTGGCTGCACTTCTGCTCTATCGTTTGATCTATGTTGTCGGCCCGCTGGCGCTGACAGCGTTGGGGTTGGCAGGATATCAGCTGCGGCGGCTGGACCGCGCGGCGACAACGACCGGCTTTCGGATCGCCGAGGCCATCGCCCCGGCCATCCTGGCGACCCTCGTGTTCTGTTTCGGCGCCGCGCTGCTTCTGGCTGCGGCCAACCTACCCATGCCGCTCCCGCCCCCGGAGCCATGGATGGCGGCTCTACCGAGCCGCCCGCTCGCCACGAGCCTCTTGGGGGCGCTGCTGGTCATCGTCGCGATGGCGCTTTGGAGACGCCTGGAGGCAGGCTTCTATGCGACCTTCGCCCTACTCTCGCTCGGGGCGGCGATGGAGCTCTGGCGCGGCTTCGGCGTAGCCACCGCAGGACCGCTCCTCGTCCTGGCCGCTGCGCTCGCCCTCAGCCGGCGTGCGTTCGACCGTCAGTCCGCCGGCTTCCATCATGTGATCTCGCCAGCATGGCTCGCAGCGGCAGGCTTGGCCGGCGTCTCCAGCCTTGTACTGGCGTTGGCGACCCGGGACGTTCGAGCCTTGGCCGATCAGCCGTGGTGGCGATGGCTTCGCCCCGGCGGCGACTTCGGCGTCGCGGCGGTGGCAGCCGGACTAGCGTCGCTCGGCCTGCTGATCGCGATCTGGTGGCTGGCCAGTCCCAGCCCGCGCGAGCCGCGGCGGCCGTCCAAGGACGAGATGGCGCGCGCAGCGCGCATCGTGGACGCTGCAAGCGGCATATCCTGCGACGCGCTGCTCTATCGGATGGGCGACAAGTCTTTTGTGTTCTCCCCGTCCGGGCTCAGCTTCGTGATGTTCCGCGCCTATCATGGCCGCTGGATCGCCATGGGCGACCCAGTCGGACCGCCCGGCGATCGTTCGGCCGCGATCGAGGCCTTCATTGCAGCGGCGGACGCCGCCGACGCCAAAGCTGTATTTTATGCGGTCGAAGCCGCCAGTCTGCCGACGCTTCTTGCCGCCGGACTATCAGCCCAAAAGATCGGCGAAAGCGGGTCCGTCGACCTCGCCCACTTCGACCTGAAGGGCAAGGCGCACGAGGACCTGCGTCATGCGCTCAATAGCGCCTCTCGCTCGCACCTGCGATTTGACGTGCTGGCGGCCGACGCGCCGACAACGCCCTGGCATGATCTGGAGGCGGTGTCCGACAGCTGGCTCGATGCGCACGCCGGCGTCGAAAAGACGTTCAGCCTGGGCTCCTTCGATGTCGGCTATCTGCGCCAGTTCCCGATCGCCGTCCTTCGCCGGGGCGAACAGGTGGTAGCCTTCGCAAACGTCATGATCACACCGGACCGCGCCCGGTTCGGCCCGGATCTGGTACGCGCAGACGCGGACGCGCCGCATGGGACGACCGACGCGCTATTGGGGCATCTCATTCTGTGGGGCAAGGCGCAGCAACTGGGCGTCTTCGAGCTTGGCATGGCCCCGCTCTCGGGGCTGCCGCTGAACGCCGTGGCGCCCATTTCCACCCATGTCGAGGCCTGGATCTTTCGCACTGCGAACAGCCTCTATGGGTTCCAGGGGTTGCGCGAATACAAGGAGAAGTTCACGCCCACATGGCGCGACATCTTCCTCGCCGCCGATCCCGACGTGAATCCCCTGATCGCACTCTCAGATGTCGCCCTCTTGACGAGCGGCGGAGCGCGCAAGCTTCTGCATCGCCCCAGGCGCAGCCGGCGCTAGCTCTCCTTGAATGCAGCCGTATACGCCTCGCGCGATCACCAACTGCTCGTCGGTCGGAACGACAAGGATTTCCACTTCGCCACCGGCGTTGATCCGGCCCGCTCCGGCCTGGTTCGCCGCCGTGTCGAGCCTTGCGCCAAGCCATCCGCAAAGCTCGACAACGCGCTCGCGGATCGCCGGGGCGTTCTCTCCGACACCCGCCGTGAACACCAGGGTGTCCAGGCCGCCCAACGCGGCCGCCAGAGAGCCGATGTCACGGGCGATGCGGTAGACATAGACTTCCAGCGCTTGCTTGGCGTGGGGCGCGCTGCTGGCCAACAGCGTGACCATGTCCCCGCTCAGCCCCGAGAGGCCCAGCAGACCCGACCGTCGGTAGAGCAGATCGCTTACGGCCGCCGGACTCATGCCCCTGGATTGGAGCAGATATAGGATGACGCCCGGATCTATGGATCCGCTGCGGGTGCTCATGGGCGGCCCCTCGAGCGCGGAAAAGCCCATTGTCGTGGCGATGCTGCGGCCGCGGTCCATGGCGCAGAGAGAGCCCCCGCTGCCAAGATGCAAAACAATGGCCCGACCGCCGGCTTTTTCTGCATCCCGCTCGCGCAACACGCCAGCGATGTAGTCATAGGACAGACCATGGAAGCCATAGGCCACGACGCCGTCATCGATCAGGTCTCGTGGCAGGGCATAGAGTCGGACAACCTCCGGCTCATCCGCATGGAAGGCGGTGTCGAACACTCCAACCTGCAGTACGCTCGGGAGGCGCCGCCCCACGATCTCCACTCCGCGCAGATTGAAAGGCTGGTGAAGGGGCGCAAGCGAGCACAGCTCCTCCAACTTCGCGCGGACCTCCCCGCACAGGACGCGAGGCTGGCGGAAATCCCGTCCGCCATGCACGATACGGTGCCCGACCGCCGCCAAGCCGGCTGTCCATCCGTCGAGCGTCAGCCAGTCGAACAGCCGCTCGAGCACGGCCTCGAGGCCCAGTTGTTCCCCCCAGAGCTCGTCAAGCCGCGTGGCGCCTTCGACGCGGACGCGCATCCGGGGCGTTCCATTCAACCCGGAGATCTGGCCCTCCATTTTCAAGGGCAGCCCCGCCAAGGCTTCATAGACGGCGAACTTCAGGCTGGAAGACCCTACGTTCAGGGTCAGGATGGAGCCCCCCTCTCTCATCTCACATACTTGGCGGGCTTGTGTTGGGTGACGAGGATCGCCAGCGCGCAAGATGCTAGGCGCGAAGCTTCCGGTTCGGAGCGGCTTGTAAGCATGATGGGGACACGGGCGCCGAGAACGATCCCCGCCGATTGCGCGTTCGACAGGTAGAAGAGCTGCTTGGCCAGCATGTTGCCGGATTCAATGTCGGGGACGATCAGGATGTCAGCTTCGCCTGCTACCGGCGAGACGATGCCTTTGGCCCTTGCCGCTTCAGGCGATACAGCATTGTCGAAAGCCAGCGGCCCATCCAGCAGCCCCCCGACGATCTGCCCGCGATCAGCCATCTTGCACAAGGCGGCCGCATCGAGCGTCGAGATCATCTTGGGATTGACGGTTTCGACAGCCGAAAGAATGGCCACTTTGGGTAGCGGCGCGCCCATCGCGTGAGCCAGATCAATGGCGTTCTGCACAATGTCACGTTTGGTGGCGAGATCCGGCGAGATGTTCAGCGCCGCATCGCTGATCAGCAACGGCCGCGGGTAGCTCGGCACGTCCAGAACGAATACGTGGCTCATCCTGCGGTCTGTTCTCAGGCCCGAGGTTGGCGCTACGACCGCCTCCAGCAGTTCGTCCGTATGCAGCGCGCCCTTCATGATAGCGGCCGCCTGTCCCTTCGACGCCATCGCACAAGCTGTCGCTGCGGCCTGATGGCTGTGCTCGACATCCACCAGTTCGAACGCCGAAATATCCCGGTCGGCGTCTCGGGCCGCGGCCTCGACCCTCGCCCTGGGGCCAATGAGTATCGGGGCGATCAGCCCGCGTTTCGCCGCCTCTATCGCGCCCGTCAGGGATAGAACGTCGACCGGATGGACCACGGCCGTCAAAAGCGGCGGCTGATCTTCGGCCATCCGCATCAGTCGTTGGAGCTGGCTCCCGGGGTTGGAAGCGCCCTTTTCGGCAGCCTTCTCAGTGATCATCACGTTCTCCGGCGCGGCCCTCATCGCACGCGAGCCTCGGGGATCATCGCGCACCTAGGCGACGGCGGCCAAGACTTTGAAATGATACCGCCAAGCCGCCAGCCGGCGGTCGCACCGGCCATCGACCTTGAGCCAGCGCAATGCCGACCTCGCATTTCGGCGCCAGCCTGTCGCCTTCAATACCCATTGGAGCGGCACATGTACTATTTCGCCAAGTCTGTGGCGGGCGACTTCGTCGACGTCGTAGCAGCAACCCGGCGCGCGCTCGCCGCCGAAGGTTTCGGAGTCATCAGCGAGATCGATGTCCAGGCGACGCTGAAGGCCAAACTCGACGTCGATTTCCGGCCGTATCTCATCCTCGGGGCATGCAACCCCGCCATGGCCCATCAGGCCCTGCTGCTGGAGGACAAGGTCGGGACCATGTTGCCATGCAACGTCGTGGTTCAGCTTCTGCCAAACGGCCAGGACGTTGAAGTCGCGGCCGTCAATCCGATCGCCTCGATGGGCGCCATCGACAATCCCGATCTGCGCGGCGTCGCTGCGGCGGTAGGCGGCAAGCTTCAGGCGGCTCTCTCGCGCTTGTAAGCCCTCGCTATTCGCGCCGCCGCGTTTCAGTGAGAAAGAAGAAGCGGCGCGGGCACGTCGTGCAGGAGCTGACGGCTGACCCCGCCCAACACCCATTCCTGCAGCCTGGGATGGCCGTACAGGCCGGCGATCAAGAGGTCGATGTCGAGTTCGGCCATCTGCCGCACAATGACATCCGCTGCGTGTTCGTCCTTGCTGCTGTCGACGATGAGATTGGGTTTGACGCCGTGACGCTCCAGCAAGCGCAGCAGCATCCCATCGGTCTCGTCTGCTCCGGAAGGCGAGACCATCAGGACGTGAATTTCGTCAGCGCCCCGGATGAATGGCCACCCATCGCGAAGCGCACGCGCGGCTTCACGCGAACCATTCCAGGCGACAAGCACGCGTTTGCCGACGGGCGGGGCGTAATCGTCGGTCGGCGTCACCAGGACTGGCCCACCGCTAGCCATCGCAACGTCCGCCGCCGCCACATGCTTCTGCCCCATGTAGACCGACATTCGGGCAGGCATGACCACGAGATCGGCTCTACGAGCGCATGCGATGAAAGCGTCGGGATGGTCGCCGCTGACTTTCATGAAATCGAACTCGACGTTGCCCTCGCCGACCCCGTCTCGGAACATCTGCTTTGCGACCTCGCTGGCCTCCTCCACGCCTTTGGCGTGGTCCCTCAAGAGCCAATCGATGTCGTCGGGGGGCAGGCCATAGAGTGACTCACCCGCGCCGAACTGCAGCATGAATTCGCTAGTGAGAAAGACCCCTGTCAGATGGGCCTTCCAGCGGTGGGCGAGATCTGCGCCGAACTTGGCGCGGTAAGATCCCGCAGCTGTCGAATCCATCAGGATGAGGATATCGCGATAGTCCATGTGCGCCTCCGTTGGGTACAGCCTAGCGCGGCGTCGACGCCCCGACTTGACCCAGGTCAAGCCGCGGGCCTTGCGCTAGTGCGGGAGGTCGCGGCGTCTTGAATTGATCAGGCGCAAAGCACTCGCCGTCCTGCAAGCCATGCTCCGCGGGCTCAATCCCTCAGGAGGTAATCATGTCGCTTCGCTTGACCCTCGTCGCGGCAGCGCTGCCGTTCTGCTTCGCCGGCCATGCCGCCGCGGAAGCCCCCAAACCCGCGGTAGCCGCACAGGCCGAGGTCCAAAGCCTGGATGCAAAGGCCGAGGCAGCTCTGAAGCGGGCCCGTGATAGCGCGCAGGCGTCGCTGAACGCCGCGAACGCGGCGGTCGAGAAGGCGGAAAAGGCGGCCGAGCAGATGAGCAAGGAGGCGGCGACGGCCTCGCGCGACGCCGCGCAGAAGGCCGCCGCCGCGGCGGAAGCCGCCGCCAACGACGGCCGCGCAGCCTTCAAGGAGGCCTCGTCTGAGAACCGCAAGGCGTTTGAGCGCTCGTCGCAATCGGCGAAATCGGCAGCCAAGCAGGCGGGCGATGCACTCGCCACCGTGATCGCCAATGATCGGACAGCCGCCAAGGCGGCTCTGGAAGCGGCCCGAGTTCAGGCGAAGCAGGCCGCCGCCGAGGCCAAGAAGGCGCTTGAGGCGGCCGAGGCGTCGCTCCGCCCGCCCCCGCCCTCCAAGAGCTGAGCGCCGACCTGCCAATGAGGCGCGACCCAAGAACCAATGCGCCTCGTTGGTGGTTCAACGGTCGTAGTGATGGAACCCAGCGAGGCTTCCGATGACGCCTTCAAGACATATCCCGTCCATCGCGCCTGACACCGTCGGCGGCCTCGACCCTCGAGCCATGTGCCTCGAAATCCTGGACGAGAACCGGATCATGTCGATCGGAACGGTCCGGAGCGACGGCTGGCCGCATGTAACGCAGGTCAACTATCTCCGGCTTGATCACGCGCTGTACTTCGTAGTCTCGCGCGACAGTCAAAAGTTCGCGAATATCGACCGTGATCCCCGCGTTTCCATCGCGCTTGGCGGGATTCAAAGCCCGCGCGGCCTGTCAATTGCGGCTCGAGCGATGGAAGTTCGGGACGGCGAACGGATCAAGCAACTGAACCGCGCCATGCAGGCGCGATCCAAATCTGCGGCCTTCACACCCCATCCAAGCTCGCCGCTTGTCGCCATCATGGAAGCCAGGCCGGAGATCATATCCCTAGTCGACTACACGAAGCCGCCGGGCGCCCGCCGATTGATGCGGGTGATCGAGGACTGGCGCCTGGAACCTGTGGCGAACTGACCAGGCGATCTTGAGCAGCAGCCTCGCTGGCTACATCCCGCTCCAAGCTATCGCGCAGCGGAGCCTTGGTCTTACGCAAAGGTCCGCGCAACGAACCGATTGATCGCGGTCAAGGTTGCTCGGGTCGCGCCATGACGACGATAGGCCGAAGGAGCTTCATCATGCCTTTTCTCAGCGTCACGAAGACTGGGTTGGCGGTAGGAGCCGCTGTCGGAAGCTGGCACGCACTTTGGGCGCTTCTGGTCATGCTCGGCATAGGCCAGAGTTTTCTAGACTACATCTTGAAACTACACTTCATCGACCTGCCGCTCCGGGTCGCGCGCTTTGACTGGGCCACCGCCGGCGCCCTGGTGGGCGTGACGGCGCTGCTTGGATTTATCGCTGGCGCTCTCTTCGCTTTGGCGTGGAACGGCCTGAACGCCCGTAGCAAGGCGGACATGCCCCGCTAGGCGGACGCAGCGGCATCGTCCCAGGTCAGTCCTCCGTCCTGACGAGACGAAGCGCGACCGCGGGCGACGTGGCCAAACCCGCGTCGGTAGTCGAGCAGGCTCACGCGCTGGATCACGATCTCGAACAGCGCGATTTCGGCTCCGGTCGTGATGTACTGGGCGATCTCATCAAACTTCTTCATGAAACACTCAGCGGCTCTCTCCGCGGCTTCGCCATTGAGGCGCCTTGCGTGCCCGGAGATGGCCAGGCCGCGGATCTGAGACCAATCCGAGTAGGGCGAGGTGATCGTAATGGCGACGCGCGGATCTCGCGCAATGTTCGCCGCCTTCTGAGATGATGGATCGCAGCCGAAGTAGAGTGAAAGGCCGCGTGAGGCGTAGCTGACCACCACGGCGTGCGGCCCGCCGTCCGGCAGCAGGCTCGCGAGCGTCATGTCATGGCGCCCTTCCAGCAGTTCGAGCACGTCATCCGTCAGTTTTTCGCTCATGCCACGCTCCTTTTCGGGAACCCTATCCATGGCGGGGCGACCAAGTTTGAGCCTGCTCAATCCCTCGGCAAAGGCCGGCGCAAGTCGACGATTGATCGGCGTCAACTCCGCGGCGCTGGCCCCGTGATGTGCTGGCTTCCCGAGTTGGCTGAAGCCAAAGGAGACGCAGATGACCGCTCAAACACCAGCCAAGACCCCGCCGGCCACGAACCATCGTTCCGCAATCAGCGTCCTTGCGCCCATCCAGCGTGAGTTTGATCGCCTTTTCGAAAGGCTCGGCGAGGGTTGGGGAGACGGTCCGCGGATGGATGTCCGAGACACCGATCAGGGGCTGGAGATCACCGTCGAGCTTCCGGGGATCGACAGGAAAGATGTGAAAATCGCGGTCGAGGACGACATCCTTACGATCAGCGGCGAGAAGAAGACTGAGAAGGAAACCAACCAGGCCGACTATCGGGTTAGCGAGCGCAGCTATGGCGCCTTTACCCGCAGCATCGCGCTCCCGAGCAGCGTCTCGGCCGACAAGATCGAGGCGTCCATGCGCGACGGGGTGCTGACACTCAAGGCGCCGCGGAGCGATCAGGCCAAGCCGCGGACGATCGAGATCCGGCCGACCGCATAGGCCGTTCCTCTGAGGTTGAGCCGGGAGAGACGTCGATGACCACCGGACTTGCCGTGTTCGACACCACCGTGCAGGAAACCAATGCGTGGCTGAACCAGATTGAGGCGGGCTTACCCCCTTGCGGGAAGCAGGACGCCTATCAAGCCCTGCGGACGGTGCTGCATGTGCTGCGCGACAGGCTTCCGCATGAGGCCGTGCTGGGACTGTCGGCCCAGCTGCCCATGCTCATCCGCGGCTTCTTCCTGGAAGGGTGGGAGCCAGAATCCCCGCTCGACATCCACGACGCCGCGGACTTCGCCGATGAGGTCGAAACCCGGCTTCCTGAAGGCTTCCCACGCGCCGGACAGGATGTGGCGCAGGCCGTCTTCGCAGTCCTACGACAACAGTTGGACCCGGGCGAGGTCAGCAAATTGGCCAGGATGCTTCCGAAAGGGCTCCGCCCAGTCCTGCAGCCATGATCCAGCCGCCCGGCGGCAGGAGAGTTACACATGAGAACCCCATCGCAGCTATTGTTCGTCCTGACCGACGGCGGTCGCGCACGCTTCGTCAGGAAGTCCCAAGCCACCGGTCACTTTGAGGCCTTCGACGAGTTGAGAGCGCTCAAGGATCTCGATGCGGTGCGCGAGAAGGTTCGCTCGCGAACGCTTCCGCGGACGCAATCAAGCACAACCCCTCGACGTTCGGCGATTGAAGGCGACAACGCGGTCCGCGCGGCCAAGGAGAGCTTCCTTGATCGGGTCGCCGAGCACGCCGCCGCGACCTGCCGTCGCGAGCGATTTTCCGGCATTTTCATAGCCGCGCCGGCCCGGTTGATCGGCCCGCTCGAAGCTCGACTTCGCGACAAGGCCTCTCTAGCCGGAACACTCGGCAAGGACCTTACCAAGACACCAGTCGAGCGTCTGGAGCAATGGATTGGCGACGTTCCCACCGCCAGGCTCCCACCGCGCTGACACGCTCATACGGCGGCCTGAACGCGCCTGACCGCCGCTTGACCTGCATCAACTCCCGCCCTGGGGCCTGCCCCAGAATGAGAGCGCCACGATCCCTGTGGCTGGAGATATCGCGATGCTGAAAGTCATTGAGGTCCTCGCAGAGTCCGAGACCAGCTGGGAAGCTGCCGCTCGTTCCGCCGTTGAGGAGGCCAGTCGGACGCTGCGCAATGTCCGCTCGATTTATATCAAGAACTTCGAGGCGCAGGTCGCCGACGACCAGATCGTTAGCTACCGGATCAACGCCAAAGTCACCTTCGAACTTGAAGAAAGCCGCTGAAATAGCCGCCTCAACAGGGTCGATGCGCGGGCCGCCAGCGATCAGGCGGAGACGCCGGGTCGTCGGCGGCCCCAAGGCGATTCAATCGGCTCTCCGGCGCGAAGCCGATGTGGGCCTGGTCAGCGCCGGGCGTTCAGATGGTCGTCGATCACCTGAGGGTCGGATAGCACAAAGCGGCAAAGGAGGCCGTCACGGACGGCCCCTTTCCCGCCGCCAACTTTCAACTAGCGGCGCGGCGCCTGCGCACCGTTGCTGTTCAGCCCCGCTGGGAACGTCACCCGTACGACCAGCCCAGAACTCTTCGAAACGAACTCCAGTTCGCCGCCAAGCTGCTTGCTGAGCGCGCGCATCAATCTCAGGCCGAGCCCGCCGCCGAAGCGCGGGTCCAGCCCGCTCTTCAAGCCCGGCCCCTCATCAGCGATCTCGACGACCACCGACGCCCCGTCCTTGCGTCCGCGCACGTGGATCTTCCCTTCGCAACCATCTTGATAGGCATACTTGACGGCGTTGGTGACGGCCTCGGACACGATCTGAGTGACGGGAAGCACCTTGTCGGGGGTCACAAGACAATCGGGTGAGCACTCGACCCCGATCTCTACGCGGCCGGCCAGCAGGGCGGCGAGCGGCGTGCAGGTCGCCTGCAAGTGGCGGGCAAGGTCTGCGGCGGCGTCGGCGCCCTGAGCGCTCAGCATTCGGTGTAAGCTGGCGACCGCGTCGGTCTGGGTCCTGATGGTCTCCAAAAGCAGGTGCACTGCTTCGGGCGTGACCCTTTCGCGGTCGATCTCCAGTTCCTTGAGCCGCACGAAGGCGGCCAGCATGGCCAGGTGATTGGCGATACGGTGATCGGCTTCTCGCCACAGCCGGCAATCGTCGCACGAAGTTGGTTGATCCATCATCGCCATCTCGTCAGGTCAGCCGAAGGGTTCGGTCATCTCCGACTGTCACGATAGATGGCGCGGCCCGACGGGTTTTGACT
The DNA here is from genome assembly GCF_027286305.1 of Phenylobacterium sp. NIBR 498073. Lineage (NCBI taxonomy): Bacteria > Pseudomonadati > Pseudomonadota > Alphaproteobacteria > Caulobacterales > Caulobacteraceae > Phenylobacterium > Phenylobacterium sp. NIBR 498073. Next base: position 1,154,838 of record NZ_CP114599.1, on the reverse strand, counting down.
TCGGTCAAGTCACTGGTCTGGCCTAGCCCCTGGGCTCATCTCTCGGGCCAGGGGGCGTGAATCGCCTTGTCCAGGACGTGTCCCAGCTCATCGTCCGACATGTCATAGAGATCCTCGGCAAGGACGCCGACGAGAACCAAAAGCGCTTCAAGCTCGCCCCGCAGCGTGTCGAGTTCATCTTCAGGTGCGACGATGACAAGCCCTTCTAGATGGTGCTCGGCCAGGATGTGCCGAGCCTTTCGCGCCAGCTGCTGGGCCGCCATCTCGGGGCCCGCACGCACACAGGTTGCATACCGGCCATCTGACGCCGGCAGCACAAGTCTCCACCGCCCCTTGGAGGCGATCAGAAACAGCAGCTTGTGAACCTGCGACAAGGCTCTCCCCGTCACGTGGCAGGAAGAGAAGCGCCCCGCCTACGCCTGTCCTGGATTTCAACGAGCGCCGCGCGCATGTGATCGATCAGCGCAGCCCTTGCGGCGTCGGAACGCGCCCCTTCGAGCAAGGCGTCGAACTCCAAAAGGAGCGCCGCACGTTCATTGTGCCAATCCAGCGCGGCGACAGCCGTCGCCGGCAAGCGCGGCTGTTGCCCGCCCTCGCTGCTCACAGCCCCTCCCTGCAAGACGAAGCTCTCGTCCAGGTCGGGGATGACAAGGGATTGCGGAACAAGACCCGCCGCAGTCAAACGCGACCTCAGGCCATGCAGGGCGTCGGGCTCGCCATGAGCCAGAAAAACCGTGCCTTTCACAGGGCCACGGGCTTTCACCCAACCAACCAGACCATCAGCGTCGGCGTGCGCTGAATAGATGTCGAGCGACCGGATACGGGCCTGGACTCGAACATCATCGCCCTCGATGCGCACCCGCGCAGCGCCCTCCTGCAGAAATCTCCCAAGAGTGCCGACAGCCTGGTATCCGGCAAGAAGCACCGTCGCCTGCTTACGCCACAAGAGACGCTTGAGATGCTTGCGCACCCGGCCAGCGTCGCACATGCCGCTCGCGGCGAGAATGATATGCCAGCCTGACAGCCGATCGAGGCCGTCGCTTTCATCAGGCGCGCGAAGAAACTTGAGCCTGTCGCGCGCATAAAGGCCTTCGAACGGGTTGACCCCGGTTGAGCGGTTCCAGCCGCGATGGCGAAACACCTCGGTCGCTTCGATCGCCAACGGCGAGTCCAGGAAGATGTCCGCCTCGGGCGCCCGGCCCTCCTTCATGATCGTCAGGATATCGGCGAGGAGTTCCTGTGATCGCTCGACGGCAAATGCCGGGATCAACAGTGGGCCGCCGGCGGCATGAGCCGCCGCAAGTTCTTGGGCCAGGATGCGACGCCGCTCGGCAGGATCGATCATTGGCCGGCGGCGGTCACCGTAGGTGGATTCCACGATCAGATGATCCACCCCGCTGGGGCCTTCCGGATCTGGGGAATAGTCGCGTCCGCCCGGGCCAAGGTCTCCGGAGAACAGCAGCGATATCGGTCCATCAGCGGTTTCGACCTTCAGTTCGATGGAAGCTGAACCCAATATGTGTCCCGCCTCCCAGTAGGTCGCGCTGACCCCGGGCAGGATCGGGGTCTCCTCGCTCAGCTTTACTCGCTCGAAGAGTTCAAGCGTCTTGACCGCGTCGCGCTCGGTATAGATCGGCTCGACCGCCGGTCGGCCGCGTCGCTGGTTGCGGCGATTGAGATGCCGCACCTCACTCTCCTGGATGCTCCCGGCGTCCGGCAACATCACGGCGCAGAGATCGCGGGTCCCCGCCGTCGCATAGATCGGCCCCTCGAAGCCGGCCTTCATCAGCTTGGGGAGCAGCCCCGAGTGATCGATATGCGCATGGGTCAGCAGAACCGCGTCGATCGTCGCGGCGTCAAATGGGAACGCGTCGTAGTTGAGGGCCTTCAGGGTCTTGGATCCCTGAAACATCCCGCAGTCGATGAGCAATCGGGCCGCGCCTGTTTCAATGAGGGCGCAGAAGCCGGTCACGCATCCGGCCGCTCCGTGGAACGTCAGCTTGATCGCCTGGGACCCTGGCGCGTCCGTGTTCATGTCACTTCACCCTGGTTGGCCCTAAGCGCGACCGATCCGGCGCAGTAGACCTAGGCCCACAAGCGCGATGGCGGCGCCCGCCAGCACAGCGACGACCCGGGGCCGCCGTGCGGCTTCTCTTCGGGCCTTGGTTGCAAGGTCGCGGGAGCACGCGGCGGCGTCCTCGACGAACTCCTCGGCGGCATGAGCAAGGCCGATGGCGCCAGCGGAGGCCGCCTCGCCGGCTTCTTCCACGAAGCGGCCTGCGGCGGCTCGTAGGTCCTGCCCAGCGTCCTGCAGAATACCTTCTGCAGCGTGCGCGAGCCGTTGAGACTTGGATCTTGTCATCGGGCTGCTCTCCTATCGGCGGCAGAACGCCACGATGCGGACGTCACCGTCTTGACCTCGATCAATCGGGCCCCGATCGGGCAGCTTCGCCCGGCCTCCGTAGATCTACTTAAGCGAGGGTCCTTAAGCACCGACCACGAATATCGCCGTTCGCTCACCGGTCGTACCGATTTGGGTATCGACAGGGAGACCGACGATGCCCGTCCAGGTGTTCAATGAACTTCCCTCCGCGCGATCCATCGACGCCTTTGGCGCTATCGGCGTGCGCATGCACTTCGCCGCCGAGGAAGAGATTTACGCCCAGGAAGAAGACGCCGACCTAATCTATCAGGTGTTGGAAGGCGCCGTCCGAACCAACCGCCTGCTCAGCGACGGTCGACGACAGATCGGCGACTTCTACTATCCCGGTGAGTTGTTCGGAATGGAACCCGGGGACAAGCACAGCTTTTCGGCCGACGCCCTCGGCGACTGCACCATCTTGGCGGCCAAACGTTCAGCGGTCCGGCACTGCGGCGACCAGCGTGAGAGGCTGGAGGATTTGATCTGGACGGCCACGGCGCAGGAGCTCGCTCGCACTCAAGAGCATCTTTTTATTCTGGGCCGCAGGGGCGCCTGCGAAAAGGTGGCGAGCTTCCTGATGAGCGCCGCCAAGCGGGCGAAGTCTGACCTTACGCCGCTGGCGATGAGCCGGCAGGATATCGCCGACTATCTTGGTCTGACGATCGAAACGGTCTCGCGAACCCTGACCCAGCTTCAGTCAGACGGCCTCGTGAGGTTCGCCGGCTACAGGAACTTCCAGGTGGTTCGACCAGCGGGGCTTTCGCGGCTGGTGGCCGCCTAGCTGAAGAGCAAGGCCCCATGCCGTTCAAGAGCCTTCTATGCCACGTGCCGCCGCAAGCAGACCTCGCCGCACATGTCCAATGTGCAGCCAGTCTGGCCGACGAGTTCCAAGCGACCGTTGTCGGCGTTGGAGCGGCAGCTGTGCCCCCTTTCGCCGGGCGATCAGGCGGAGCCTATGCCGCGGTCGATAGTCAATGGCTCGCCATCCTGCGCGAGCAGCACGACATGGCGATGGAAGCCGCCTGCCGGGTGTTCGATGCGGCGACGGGCGATCGGCAAAAGACTTGGCGAACAAGTTGGGCCGAGCCGACCGTGGCCCTGACCGCAGCCGCGCGCGGCGGGGACCTCATCGTCGTTCGACATCCGAGCTCCAGCCATCCCGATCGCTACACCGAAGTCGATGTCGGCCCTCTGGTGATCAAGGCCGGACGTCCGGTCTTGGTCTGCCCGTCCAGCGGCAGCTACCTCAGTGACGCGCCGGTCCTCGTGGCCTGGAAGGATACCCGCGAGGCACGTCGTGCGGTCGCCGATGCGCTACCGCTTTTGCAGCGGAGCTGCGATGTCCTGATCCTGGAGTGTTCGTCGGAGGCCGATCCCGGGCCAGCTATGGCCAGGATTGAAGACATTGCTGTTGCACTGGCCCGCCATCAGGTGAAGGCGCGGACGGAAGTCCTAAGTCCTCCGGGCAAGACGGGAGAAGCGGTTCTCGCACGAGCAGTTCAGCTCGGCGCCGACCTCGTAGTGGCCGGTGGCTACGGGCATACGCGGCTCGGTGAGTGGGCCTTCGGTGGCGTTACCCGTAGCTTGCTCGAGCAGGATCGCCGCTTCGTTCTGCTGAGCCATTGAGGGGAACTGGCGGTCGATCGCCTGCCCCGGCGACCGCCTAGAAACGCCCTACGGGGACAAGTGCAAAGAAACACCTGATCCACACCAGCGCGTAGAAATGGCTCTGGTCTCGCATTTTCACGCTCATATTTTGGCGCCAGTATTCGCGCGATCTCACCGCAGTCGGCGCGCACCTTGATCAATGCCTTGCATTGACCTGTCGACTGGGGAGATCCAGGAGCTCTGCTATGCCGGTTGGGCGTTCAGTGTCCCTAAGGCGCGACAGGTCCGTCGAGCGGACGACCTTGGTCGGGTTTGCGGTGGCCGTGGCTGGAGCAGCGGTTGGTGGCGTCCTGCAGTGGCTGCTTAGTCCCCACTTCGCAGATCGCTCCTTGGTCATCATCTACACACCGGCTGTCCTAGCGGCCGCTTTGATCGGCGGCAGCATGCCCGCCTACTTGGCCGCCACCCTATGCATCGCCATCAGTTGGGCCTTCCTGCGTGAGGCGACGTGGAGCACCGCCAACCTTCTCGACCTAGGTTTCTTCGCCCTGCTCGGGCCGATACTCGGCATGGTCGGCGACCATGCACGCCGTCAGAGCCAGGCGGCGCGCGCCAGGGAGGTGCACCTTCAGTCGATCCTCGACACCGTGCCGGAGGCCATGATCGTCATCGACGAAGATGGAATTGTCCGATCGTTCAGCGCCGCGGCGGTGAAGTTGTTCGGCTGGCAGCCTGCCGATGCGATCGGGCGCAACGTCAATATGCTGATGCCGGCGCCGTTTCGCGAAGAACACGACGGCTATCTTGACCGCTACAAATCGACGGGCGAGCGGCGCATTATCGGCACCGGCCGGATCGTCGTCGGCGAGCGCCGGGACGGCTCCACCTTTCCGATGGAACTGGCCGTGGGCGAAGCGCGAGTCGGACCGAGCCGGTTCTTCACGGGCTTCGTCCGGGATCTGACCGAGCGCCGAGCTCAGGAGCGCCGCTTGCAGGAACTGCAATCGGAGCTGGTCCACGTCTCACGTCTATCAGCTATGGGGGAAATGGCCTCCTCGCTCGCCCATGAACTCAACCAGCCGCTCTCGGCCATTGCGAACTACATGAGGGGGTCAGCCACCCTTCTCTCCTCTCCGGGCCTCGATCCGGGACGCCTCAAGGAGCCGCTCGAACGCGCCTACGAGCAAGCCCTGCGCGCGGGCGACATCATCAAGCGGTTGCGTGAGTTCGTGGCGCGAGGAGAGACCCAGCATACGCTCGAGGATCCGGTGCGGCTGATGGAAGAGGCCAGCGCCCTCGCCCTTGTCGGGGCACGTGAACAGGGCGTGCGGATCGACCTGCGCTTCGAACGGAATGTCGGCCAAGTCGTCGTCGACAAGGTCCAGGTCCAGCAGGTGGCCCTGAATCTGATCCGCAACGCGATCGACGCCATGGACGGCCACCCCGTTCGTCGCTTGACCATCTCCGTGGCAACGGACCCTGATGATCGGCATTCGACCCGCGTTTCGGTCGCGGATACCGGAAGTGGCGTCGATCCGGAGGTGCTGGCGCGGCTCTTCCAGCCGTTTGTCAGCACCAAGCTCAAAGGCATGGGTGTCGGTTTGTCGATCTGCCGAACGATCGTCGAGGCTCACGGGGGAAGGATCTGGGCCGATAGCAACGAGGACGGCGGCGCCACCTTCTGCTTTACTTTGCCCCTGGCGGAATTGGAGACGTCCGATGAGCGCTAAGCCGGTCATCGACATCATCGACGACGATGAAGCGATGCGTCACTCCGTTGCGTTTCTCCTGGACGTCCAGGGCTTTGAATCTCGGCAGCACGAATCGGCCAACGCCTTCCTGAACTCGGCTGGAGGACGCGGAGCCGACTGCATCATCACCGACGTGCGCATGCCCGACATGACCGGCCTTGAGCTTGTTCGCAAACTCAAGTCAGAGGGCGTCGTTTCGCCGGTGATCGTTATGACCGGTCATGGAGATATCGGCCTGGCCGTCGAGGCGATGAAGGCTGGCGTCATCGACTTCATCGAAAAGCCCTTCGCGAACGAGACCCTGATTTCTGCAGTGCAGGAGGCCCTTCGTCGCGGTCATGATCCTCACGACGCTAGATTCGACGCGGAACGCCGTTTGGAGGCGCTGTCCCCCCGAGAGCGAGACGTGCTGGCTGGCGTCGTCGCCGGCAAGGTAAACAAGGTGATCGCACATGAACTGGAGATCAGTCCCCGAACCGTCGAGATCTATCGGGCAAATCTGATGGCCAAGACAGGCGCCCGTAACTTCTCCGAACTGATGCGGATCGCATTGTCCGCCGGCCTCTGAGGGACTTGCGCCATATCAAGTCGGCGCCTGCCGAATCCTCCAAGGTGGTCTTGTTCCCGCTGTTCGGGGGATGGAGATGATCACCCCGCCCGACCCCCGCCTTGTGCTGATCGCCGATGACGACCGTGAAGTCCTCAACGCACTGAGGTTCGCCCTGGAATTGGAGGGCTACCAGGTCGGCGCCTTCGCGACCGGAAGAGCACTGCTCGAGGCGGCCCACGGCGCGCACGCAGCCTGCCTTGTGATCGACCAGAAGCTGGCCGACACGACCGGCTTGGAGCTCATCATGCGGCTGCGCGCATCGGGTGTCGCTACGCCGTCCGTCTTGATCACCACCAACCTGCCGGCGCATCTGAGGATTCGGGCGACGACCTTGGCCATACCGATCGTCGAGAAGCCCCTGCTGACAGACGCCTTGTTCGCGACCATCCGCGAGCTGATCGGCGGACCGACGCTCGGAGGCTGACGATCTAGTGTGACACCAGTAGCGGACACGGGGGATCGGCGATGAACTCGCGGCTCACCCCGCCAAAGAATTGTTCCGACAGGCGCGACCGTCCGTAGAGGCCCATGACCAGCAGATCGCATCCCCATTCGCTCGCATGGCGGCGAAGAACTTCGGCCGCAAGCCCCTCGTCGGCGGCTTCGACGAGGGTGTCGACACGCCGCTCCCACCGCGAGAGCCGAAATCTCAATTCCGCCAGGTCGTCGAAATCGACCTTGGGACGTACGAGCGCCAGGGCGACCTCGTCCGCCGCCAGGATGATCGGCCAAGCGTCCCGCCAGGCCCGGGCGCTCTCGCGCGTCCCACTCCAGCAGATCATGACGCGGCGGGCGATGGATCTCGCCGGCTCGGTCTGGGATATCACCACTAGCGGCCGGCCACAGGCTAGCCCCAGTCGGCCCGCGTCGAAGTCCACGTCACCGCCGCCGGCAAGTCCACCGACCGGCGCGATCACCAGATCGCTCAGCCGCGCGCGCTCAACCAATCGTCCAACGGCGTCAACCGCGACCCAGTCGGCTTCGAGCCCGGCCTGGCCGGCCGCTTCCATGAGGTCGGCGCGCGCTCGCGCCTCGTCGTCTTCCGCGGCCGAGCGCCGCGCCGCGATCATTTGGCGAAGCAGGTCGTCCGACATCCACCCGCCTTCGACGCCATAGGGCAGAGGCAGGACAGGGCGCACAAACACGCCGGTGATCCGCGCCTTGAGGCGTCGCGCCAAGGCTAAGGATCTTGCGTGGTAAGCGTCGGCCGGGCCATTGCCCGCCACCATCAGCAAGTCCGCCATCTGGCGCATCTCAGTGCGACACCAGCAACGGCGCAGGCGGGTCGTCGAGGAACTCGCGGCTCACGCCCCCCAGCACCCATTCGCTCACCCGCGGACGGCCATAGAGCCCCATGACAACGAGATCGGCTCCGAGCGCCTCTACTTGGCGACGCAGTATTCTGGCGGCGGACAGGTCTTCGTGACGTTCGACCATGATCCGCGCGTTGCAGCCATGACGCTTCAAATGCTCGGAGAGGGCGGCTTCGGCGCTCTCCTCGCCAGAGGGGCGCACCATGACCACCGTCACCTCCTCCGCCGTCTCGAGAAAAGGCAAAGCGTCGTGTAACGCTCGAGCGGCCTCCCGAGTATTCTTCCAGGCGACGAGAATCCGTTTGGGGGGCTCAGTCCAGGCGCACGCCTCAGGCGCGATGAGCACTGGGCCGCCACAGGCCAAACCCAGCGTGGCGGCCTCGATCACGCGCCCCCCCAAGCTGGTCATCGCGCATGGCGGGAAGACCACAAGATCGGTGCGGCGCGCCACACGGATGAGTTCATTGTCGCCGCCGCCGTCGATCTGACGCCACTCGAAAGGGGTCGAGGCGGCGTCCGCCGCACGCCGAAGGATCTGCTGAGCCGCCTCGGCGGCGCGCTTGGCGACTAGGTCATGCTGCGTCTTCAGCGCCTCCGCGGCCGACCGGGGGAGGTAGGCCAACCTTTCAGCAGCGAAGACGTCGCTTGGATAGGGGGTAACCAAATAGACGCCCGTCAGTGTGGCGTCCCAAGCTCGGGCCAGCACAGCCGCCAGCTCGCAACGCGGCGCCGATGTTTCATGCTCGTCGACTTGGACCAGAATGTCGCGAATGCTCATGACGCAGCTCCGTCCGGCGTTTCGCCAATCTGAGCGGTTCCAGTGCGCCGACCTTTGATCCCAATCAAAGGTCGGCGAGAAGCTCGACCTTAAGCAATCGCGGCCTGCGAGCGGCGCAGTCGTCTCGAGGCTGAACGGATGAGGATCGGCCAACCTCCCGCCAGGAGCGATGCCGGGACGAACGACCAAAGCGCTCCGGCCGGCATGGCGACCCCCAACACTCCGGCCAATGGGGCGATCGTGTACGCGGCGGCCAATCCGGCCACGGCGATCGCGCATATGCCCCAGAAGACGAGGCGGGATCGGTGGAAGGGGCCAGCGGCGCCCGTGGCGGCGGTCGCATAGGCCAGCGATAGATTGGCCACCACGAGCCCCGCGAACGCCGCGCCCCGCGCCATGGCTTCGCCGAAGTCGGCAAGGGCCAGCCCGTACGTCAGTAGCACGGTCGCCAGGATTACAGTCCCCTGCAGGCCAGCGGTCAGCACCTGACGCCGCCCAAATAAAGGTTCGGCGATTTTCCGCGGCGGCCGGCGCATCGCATCGGGGTCGCTCGGTTCGGCCTCGAACCCCAGGGAGCAGATCGGATCGATCAGCAACTCAAGGAGAACGACATGCATCGGCAACAGGAGTGGCGGCCACCCGAACATCAATGGCGCAAGGGCCAGGCCAGCTATGGGGACATGGATGGCGGTGATGTAGCCCAGCGCCTTGCGCAGATTGGTGAAGATCCGCCGCCCAAGCTTCACGCCCCCAACGATCGAGGCGAAACTGTCGTCCAGCAGAACAATGTCGGCAGCCTCCCGCGCCACCGCTGAGCCCCGCCGCCCCATCGCCACGCCGACGTGCGCGGCTTCCAGCGCTGGCGCATCGTTGACGCCGTCGCCCGTCATGACCACCACCTCTCCATTCGCCTTCAGCGCTTCGACGAGGCGAAGCTTCTCGCTCGGCGGCACACGAGCGAAGATGCGGACGGTCCGAACTTTCGCGCGAAGCTGGTCTGGCGACAGCGCCTGGATCTGCCGTCCCAACAGGACGCCAGGCTTAGTGTCGATCCCGGCCTGCCGCGCAATCTCCAGGGCGGTCGCTGGATAGTCGCCCGTGATCATCGCGACCTGGACGCCCGCATTTCGCGCCTCCGCCAGCGCCGTAGGCGCATCGGCCCGGAGAGGGTCAACAAATCCGAGCAAGCCCAGAAATTCGAACGGCCAAAGCGCTGGGTCATGGATCGATCCGGCGGCGACCGCGGCCCTGGCCACCCCCAACACCCGCATCCCGCGTTCGGCCAGCGATTGAACCGCAAAGCTCAGCTCCATTCGACGGGCTTCGCCGAGCTCGCACATGTCGAAAATGGCTTCAGGCGCGCCCTTCGCCGCCGCACTCAGTCCATCCGCAGTCTCCCATAACTGCACGACCGCCAGCCGCTCCGGTCGCAACGGCCACGAGCTTACAAGGCGTGCGGCCTCGTTGCCTTCGATTGGCGCGCACAAGGCGAGCACGGCTCGGTCCATCGGATCGATGGACTGCCGACTCGAGGCGCGAGCGGCCGACAAGAGCAGCGCCCTTGCAGGACCTGGACCGCCGGCGTCTTCGGCTGGCGCATCTCGTCCGTCGACCCAAAGTCTCGCCAGGGTCATCTGATTGGCGGTGAGGGTGCCGGTCTTGTCGACGCACAGGATGCTGGTCGCGCCAAGCGTCTCAATCGCAGCCGTCCGCCTCACCAGGACCTGCCGTCGCGCCAGGCGCCAGGCGCCAAGCGCGAAGAAGATCGCCAGCACCATGGGGAACTCCTCGGGGATCAGCGCGATCGCGACGGTGATCCCGGCGAGCGTCCCCGCCACCCAGTCACCATCTCTGAGGGCGTAGGCGAGCGCCACCAAGACGCAAAAGCCAATGGCGAGGCCCCCAAGCCAGCCCACGAGCCGCCGCGTCTTCATCTGTAGGGGGCTCGGCGTTTCCTCGATACGGGCGAGGTCCGCGCCAATCTGGCCAAGCGCCGTCTGCCCGCCCGTTCGCAGCACTTCCGCCGTTCCTGCGCCGCTGAGAACCAGGGCGCCGGCCTGCAGCAGGCACGCTTCGTCGTCCGCAGACGTCTCGCCCGATCGGCGCGGGCGACGGGCCACGGAAGCGGCTTCCCCCGTCAGCACGGACTCATCAAGGTCGAGCACATCGCCTTCGATCAGCGACGCGTCGGCGGCCAGCCGCTCCCCCTCCCCCACCAGCATCAAGTCACCAGGAACCAGCTCGCGCTCTGGGATGCGCCGCTCGGTCCCGCCGCGCACCACCCGCACGCTGGGGGCGGCGAGCGCTTTCAAGGCGGCCAGAGCGCGTTCGCTCCGAGCCTCCTGGAACACGACCAGACCGATGGAGAGCGCGGCGCCCGCCGCCAGAAAGAGCCCTTCGCCGAGGTCGCCAAGCAGGAGGTATAGAGCGGCGGCAAGAAGCAGCAGGCCAAACATGGGCTCGCGCAACGCCTCGATCGCGATCCTCAACCAGGTCCGTCGCGGGCCGGCCGGCGGCTCGTTGGGTCCGAAGGCCGCCAGCCGCCGCGCAGCTTCGGCGTCATCCAATCCAGGTCCGAGGACGGTTTCGTGCATCGGCCGCGCCTAGCGACGCGCCGTCCCGCCTACGGTTCGGTGGGACCGCGAGCCTGGTCGGCTTGCCCGGGCGGCCTCCGCAGAAGCGACGGTCGCCAGGGTCCGGCCAAGACTCTGCGGATTGACGCTGAGGCTGTCGACGCCAAGACGGGTGAGGAATTCGGCGATCTCCGGATAGGTCGCCGGCGCCTCGCCGCACACGCCGATCGGGCGGCCAGCGCGATGCGCGCCCTGGACAGCCTGTCGAAGCATCTCCAGCACGCCGGGGTCGCGTTCATCGAAGTCGAAGGCGACGATGTCGGAATCGCGATCGACGCCAAGCACGAGTTGGGTGAGGTCGTTCGATCCGATCGACAGACCATCGAAGAGCGATGCGAAGGCGTCGATCTGGACCACATTGTTCGGGATCTCGCACATCATGTAGATCTCGAGCCCGTCATGGCCTCGCGCCAAACCGTGCGCGGCCATCGCGTCCAGGACGGCTTTCGCCTCTTCCACCCGCCGGCAGAACGGCACCATCACCTTGAGATTGCGCAGCCCCATGGCGTCGCGCACCCGCGCCAGGGCTTCGCACTCGAGGGCGAACCCGTCGGCGTAAAGCGGATGAGCGTAGCGCGCTGCCCCGCGGAAGCCGATCATCGGGTTTTCTTCTTTCGGCTCGAACTCGCGCCCGCCGAGCAGCCGCGCATACTCGTTGGTCTTGAAGTCCGACAAGCGGACGATCACGGGACGTGGATGGAAGGCGGCGGCGATCAGCGCCACGCCCTCCGAAAGCGAGCGGACGAAGAAGTCGTGAACCGAGGCGTCGGCTCGAGCCCGACGCATAATGGCGCCGCGTTTGCCGAGCGCTACCTTCTCGGGATGGGCGACGGCCATCGGGTGGATTCCGATCTGCTGGCTGATGATAAATTCCAGCCGCGCAAGACCGACGCCTCCACTCGGAAGCTGCGCAGCGCGCAGGGCGAGGTCAGGTTGAGCTATGTTGAGCATCACCGGCGTTTCGGTGTGCGGGAGCGTTTCGAACGAAAGCCGCTCGATCTTGTAGGGGACCTCTCCGTCATAGACGCGCCCCTCGGCGCCTTCGGCGCAACAGACGGTCACCAACCGCCCATTTGCCAGCCGTCTTGTCGCGTCGCCGGCGCCGACGACGGCCGGGAGGCCAAGTTCGCGAGCGACGATCGCGGCATGGCAGGTACGTCCCCCGCGGTCGGTCACCACCGCCGCCGCGATCTTCATGACAGGTTCCCAATCTGGACTGGTGGCCGCGGCCACGAGCACCTCGCCGGCCTTGAAGGCGACAAGGTCGGCCGTGCTGCGGATCACCCGGACAGGACCTGATGCGATCTGCTCGCCCACCGCGCGGCCACGCGCCAGCGTCACACCCTTTTGCGCCAGGTGAAAGCTCTCGAGCTCATCAGCCGGCCGGCGCGAGGCGACTGTTTCGGGCCTCGCCTGCACGATGTACAGCCGCCCATCGCGATCTCGCGCCCACTCGATGTCCATGGGCGCAGGACGCCCCGCACGCTCCGAATAGTGCAGTTCGATCCGGATCGAGGCTCCCGCAAGCGCCAGTACATCGTCATCGGCGAGGCAGTAGCGGCGCCGTTCCGCGGTAGAGGTCGGCGCAGTGCGCACCGACGCGCCGCCCCGGCCATGCTTCCAAGCGTAGCGGAGCTGCTTTGCGCCGAGCCGGCGGCTCAAGACTGCGCGCGCGCCGTCGCGATAGGTAGGCTTGTGGACATAGAACTCGTCGGGATCGACGCGGCCCTGCACCACCCCCTCTCCCAGACCGTACGAGGCCGACACGAGCACCACGTCACGAAAGCCGCTATCGGGATCGAGCGTGAAGATCACTCCGCTGACCTGATCGTCAGCGTTCACCATCTGCATGACAGCGACCGAAAGAGCGACTTTGAAATGGTCGAACCCGAGATTAGCCCGGTAGACCACCGCCCGATCGGTGAACAATGACGCAAAACAGCGACGACTGGCCTCGACCACGGCCTCCTCACCTCGGACATGCAGGAAGCTGTCGTGTTGTCCGGCGAAACTGGCGTCCGGCAAGTCCTCTGCGGTCGCAGAGCTACGCACGGCGACGCTCAGGTCCGGGCCATAGCGCCGCTCCAGATCCCGATAGGCCTGCTTGATTTCGTCCGCCAGCGCAGCCTCGGCCGTCGCCTCATAGACGATTTCCCTGGCTCGTGCGGCGGTCCGCGCCAGAGTCCCGACGTCGGTGACATCAAGGCCCCGGAACAGAGCCTGAAGTTCATCCAAGCGTGGCGAGCTCGAGATAGCCTGTCGGTAGGCGTCGGCGGTGACGGCAAAGCCGTCTGGCGTCCGCACCGGTCCGTCTGACAGCAGTCGGCGCAGTTCGCCGAGCGACGCCGTCTTGCCCCCGACCAGCGGGAGGTCGTCGAGCGTCAGATCGTCGAAGGCGCGAATGTATCGGAAGCTCGAGGTCATCGCCCGCACTCCATGTCGATGGTCCGACGATGAGCGCGACGCGGCGCCCGGCATTGAGCGCAATCAATCCGAACGAGGCCGCGAATTGACTCAGATCACATGCGGCCTTGGCCGACTGCCACATCCTCGCGGGGTGCAATCTCGATAGGTGCGGTATGACCAGTTCCATTGAGGACCAAAACCTTCGACGGGCTGTCGAAGAGGAATTGGAACATGAACCCGGCGTCGATGCCGCTTCGATCGGCGTCGCGGCCCATTCGGGCGTAGTGACCCTCACCGGCCACGTCCCATCGCTCAATCACAAAAGGCTGGCGGAAGCCCGAACCCAGCGGATCAGGGGTGTGCGGGCCGTCGTGCTCGAACTGGACGTGCGGGTGCCAGAGGCGGAGACTCAATCCGATGAGGCGATCGCCGAGCGGGCCTCCGAAACCCTGGCCTGGCACGCCTCGCCGAGATTACGGAATGTGAAGGTCACTGTCAGCGAGGGGACCATCATCCTCAGGGGCCAGGTCGACTGGCAATATGAGCGCCAGGCGGCCGAAAAACTCGTCGCCCAGCTAGCTGGGGTCAAGGGCGTGAGAAACGAACTGCGCCTAGATCCGAAGCTGGCGGCCGAAGATGTCGGCAAGGTCATCGCCCGCGCACTGCATCGAAACGCCGAGGTCGAGCGGTCTCGCATTCACATCGCAGTCGAAGGTTCGAAGGTCATCCTGAGCGGCACGGCCCATACCTGGCATGAGCAACACATGGCCGAGCAGGCGGCGTGGTCGACCACCGGGGTCACCGAAGTTGAAAACAACATCGAGATCGGCGCTTGAAGTTCGGTTCGCCGGTCGGCGCGGCGGCGCCGATCAGGCGAAATCGACAGCACCCAGCAACATTGAGATGCGGCCGTCGGCCCAAAGTGGGAGCAGGAGTCGCCCATATCCCTGAGCATCCCCGCGCCCGTAGTAGGTCGGAGAGGCGGCTTCTCGGGCGGCCGCGCATTGCGCGCTTAGGAACTCAAACGGCGTGACCGGCGACGCCTCGTCGAGAAAGAGCCCCGTCCAGCCGTCGCACTTGATGTCGTCGCCAATGAGATCGAATCGAAATCGCTCCGGACGGGCGAAGGCGCCGACCAGAAAGAGACGACCCGCCAAATCTGGCAGGTCGGCGAGATTTACATCATCGGCAAACGGCATGTCGGCGTTACCGCGCAGCAGGCCCCGCCAATAGGCCAGTACACGCGCCAAGTCGGGAGGAAGGTCGGACGGGACCGCAAAGGGGGACTGGGTCTTCATCGGAGCTTGAACCGCCGTTGGCTTGGATCGGCGCACTTTGCGCTAGCGGCGCTGACCGACCTTGATCTCGATCAAGCCCTCCTGCGCTCCGATGATCGAGGCTGGCCGGGCTATTTGAGGACATGCCGATGCCGTTCGTCGTCACCCTGACCATGAATCCCGCCGTCGACCTCAGCGCATCGACCGCCCGGGTCGAACCCACCCATAAACTGCGCTGCCGGTCGTCTCGGCGTGATCCTGGCGGCGGCGGCGTGAACGTGGCGCGGGTCATTCACCGCTTTGGGGTTCCGACCCTCGCCGTCTATCCAGCCGGAGGCCACGTCGGACAGTTGCTCAACCAGTTGATGGCGGACGAGCTCGTCCGCGCGCATCCCATCGCGATCGCCGAGGAGACCCGAACAGACTTCACGGTGCTTGATGAGGGCTCGGGCGAGCAATATCGATTCGTCCTTCCGGGCCCGCGCCTTCGGGGCCCCGAGTGGATGGAATGCTTGGGCGCCCTGGCGAATTTGAGCTCTCGCCCCGACATCATTTGCGCCAGCGGCAGCCTGCCCCCCGGAGTACCCGACGACTTCTACGCGCGCCTCGCAGAAGTCGCCGGCAACCACGGCGCACGTTTCGTTCTCGACACCTCCGGCGCTCCCTTGCGCGCCGCGCTTGAAACCAGGGTCGATCTCATCAAACCCAACCTGCGCGAACTACGCGAGATCTCCGGCGAGGCGCTCGACAGCGACCACGCGCTGCTCGCCACCTGCCGCGGGCTCATAGAGCATCGCCGCGTCGCCGCCGTCGCCGTCACCCTCGGCGCGGAGGGGGCGCTGCTCGTGACCGGAGAAGGAGCTTGGCGCGCGGCAGCGCTGCCCGTCCATCCGGTCAGCTCGGTCGGCGCCGGCGACAGCTTCCTCGGCGCGATGGTGTGGGCCATGGCGACGGGCCGATCGGATTTGGAAGCGTTCCGCTTTGGCGTCGCCGGAGGCGCCGCCGCGGTTCGAGCTTCCGGCACGGAACTTTGCCATCCCAAGGACGTGCACCACCTTGTGAGCGATGTAGAGATCATGGAGGAGGCGCTTCCGCGGCCCGCAGCGTGAGTGCGGCGGAAAGGGCCAGCGGCGCCAACGCCGGCAGCGCCGGCCTGCTCGTCTACCGCCGACGCCCTGGCGGTCCTCAAGTCCTCTTGGTGCATCCCGGGGGTCCGTACTGGCGCGGGAAGGACCTCCGCGCCTGGTCGTTTCCCAAGGGCCATATCGGTCCAGACGAAGAACCGTTGGCGGCCGCCAGGCGTGAGTTCAGGGAGGAAACCGGCCTAGAGGTCGATGGCCCCTTTCTTCCGCTCTCACCAGTCAAGCGCTCGCGAGGCGGTCTGACGTTCTGTTGGATGGCCGAGGCCGATCTCGATTTGAGCAAGGCCAGCAGCAACACCTTCGAGTTCACGGATCGCCGGGGAACACCGCGCTCGGCGCCCGAGATCGACGCCTATGAGTATTGCGGCGCCGAAGTCGCGCTAGCGCGGATTCACAAGAGCCTGCTGCCGCTCCTGCACGAGGCCTGGAGGCGCCTGGACATCAACCCCGGCCCGCCGGTCAGTGGGACATGAAGACCGGAATGCTCGCTTCGGTGAGCAGGCTCTGGGTTGCGCCCCCGAGCACGAATTCCCGAACCCTGGAGTGCCCGAAAGCTCCCATAACCAGAAGGTCAGCGCCGGTCGCGACGGCATAGTCGTTGATCACGCGGCCGATGTCGGGATCGGTCTTAGTGACCTCTTGCGGGACCGCAGCCACTCCGCAGGCAGCAAGATGACGGACCAGTTCGCCAAGGGCGCCCTTCGGCACGGAGGGCTTGTCGCCGATCACGGCGAGGATGGACACTTCCTCGGCGCGACGCAGCAGCGGCATTGCGTCCGCAACCGCGCGCGCGGCGGCCCGCCCGCCATCCCAGGCGACGACGATCCGCTCAAAGCGCGGACGGGGCGGCATGCGTTGGCCGTGCGCAAACACCACCACCGGGCGGCCCGAGCCGAAGATAAGCGCTTCAGCGAGCCCGCCCGGGACCGATGCAAACGCCTCGATGGGGAGGATCGTCAGGCTGCGCGTGCGCGCCATTTGGGTAAGACGATCGACGAGTGTGTGAAGCTCAGCGTGGATGATCGTGGTTGTCGCCGACAGACCATGGCTCTGCGCGGCGCTCTTGAAGCCCTGCATCACCGATTGCGCATTTTGCAGGCTCTTGGCTTCTTCGTCTCGCGCCAGATCGGAGAGGTGCAGGAGCATCTCGGCCAGCTGAT
This sequence comes from Phenylobacterium sp. NIBR 498073, assembly GCF_027286305.1. Classification (NCBI taxonomy): domain Bacteria; kingdom Pseudomonadati; phylum Pseudomonadota; class Alphaproteobacteria; order Caulobacterales; family Caulobacteraceae; genus Phenylobacterium; species Phenylobacterium sp. NIBR 498073. The sequence goes on along the minus strand of NZ_CP114599.1, from coordinate 1,137,738 downwards.
TGCTCTTAAGGGGTATCTCGATGTGGCCTGCCACCGCGCAGGCGGAGGCTCCAAGCGCCGCCGTCACCCGCGCGGCCTCGCTGACCACGCCTGGCGGGGTGGCTTCGGGGTAGCTGCTAAAGCAGACCAACAGATCATCGTACGCCACAGCATAGCCTCTTTGTGACATGCGGCGTGTTCCGTCCGTTGGCCGAACAAAGCCGCCTCCTCGGTGACCATGGGCCAAGGCCCGTGCCCAGGCCTTGATCCGGGTCAATTGAGCGTGGCGGTCGCCAGCGCTGAAGCGCGACTAGCTCATTCGATGCCTTATCCCCACGGCCGCGCCATGAACGCCTAACGCGACAACCAGGAACGCGAGCGCCAAAAGCCCGTATCCGCTGAGCACCACGAGTCCGTCTCTACGCGACAAGCCAAGGGCGAAGCCCCCCAGCGCAGCAGCCGGCGCCAGATTCGCGAACGGGATAGGCAGCACCAGAACCAAGGCGATCAGGGTGCACGCGACGCGGCGGATCGCCGATACATAGGGCGACGCTCGACAAGCAGAGCGCCATCGCAAGATCAGCGGCCTACCCGCCAGTTCCTACGCCAAAACTTGCTATCTCGGCGGCGGCGGAGAGGCGGGATTGTGCATCTTCGCGGCGCAGTCCCGGTGCATTCTCTCCATTTCCGCCGCCGTCAGCGGCTTTCCGTCCGGCCACGTCATCGGTCCCATCCGTTCGTGTCCATGGCCGTTCGGCGGCCTTCCTTCCATGTGCCGGCTCATCAGGGCCCTGCACATCTCGGGCGTAGGCGCAGCGTCGGTCCGCTCGGTCTTCGGCGGCGCGCCTTGAGGCGTGCGATCCTGCTGGGCGAAAGCGGGCCCAGCGAGAAGTGAAGCGGAAACAAGAACAAGAATTGCCTTGCGCATCTCAGGTCCTCCACATCCGATCACATTCGGTCAAACCCGGATCGCCAACGCATTGCGCGGGATCAAAGTCCGCCTGGGGGCGGCTTTCAACAGCCGATACAACGGCGAACCGCGGGAGAAATTCCGCCCGCAGCGGCGCCCTTCCCTATCGGAAGCGGCACATGCGGCCTGCGCTGGCCACGGCGCCGATGCTCGCTGGACCGAGCGCGGCCGCCGGCTGCTCCCCGCTGGAAAATCGGAAGGATTGGTGCGGGCGGTCGGGCTCGAACCGACACTCCTTTCGGAACCGGATTTTGAGTCCGGCGCGTCTACCAGTTTCACCACGCCCGCATGCGTGAGGGCGATCCGTTTATCAAGCGGCGACGGCGAAGGCTAGCCGCCCCCGGCGCCAGTCCAGCCTAGACCTCGGTAAAGCTCTCGACGGGGCGGCGGTCAAATGATAATCATTCTCAAGAGTGCGCGTAGGGATTTCTGGATGAACAATATCTCGACCCGGCCGGCGGCCGTTGGAGCCGCAACGGAGGGCGTCGTCGTGCGCCTGAGCGAAGCGTCCGTCGGGGACGCAGGGGTCATCTTCGAAGTCCGCGCCGAGCAGAATTCGACCGCGCACGGCGTCGGCGTCGAGGAACTGCAGCGCCGGCTGTTGGAGTTCGGCTTCGTCGAGGGCGCGCACATCGAGGTGATCCACGAGGGCGCCATCGGCCGCGACCCGATCGCCGTGCGGCTGGACGACATGCGCGTGGCCCTGCGCCGCCGCGACGCCGAAGACGTCTACGTGCTGCTGGGCAAGCGCCCCGCATGAGCGAGACCCTGTCCCCGGCCCGCGTCGCCCTGGTCGGCAATCCGAACTCCGGCAAGACCGCCCTCTTCAACGCCCTGACCGGCGCGCACCAGAAGGTCGCCAACTACGCCGGCGTCACCGTCGAGCGGAAGGAAGGCGTCGTCACCTCGCCGGCCGGCCGCCAGTTGATGGTGCTGGACCTGCCCGGCACCTATTCGCTGCGCGCCCGCAGCCCGGACGAGGCGGTGACCCGCGACGCGGTGCTCGGCCGCCTGGCCGGCGAGATGCCGCCCGAGATCGTCGTCTGCGTCGCCGACGCCACCAATCTGCGCTTGGTGCTGCGCCTGGCCATGGAGCTGAAGCAGGTCGGGCGGCCGATGGTGTTGGCGCTCAACATGTACGACATCGCCCAGCGCCAGGGCCTGCGGATCGACATCGAGGGCCTCTCGCGCGAGATCGGCGCCCCGATCGTCACCACAGTGGCCACCCGCAAGCGCGGCATTTCCGACCTGCTCGCCCAGGTCGACGCCCTGGTCGAGGCCGGACACCTGGCCGCCGACAACGTCTGGCGCGAACCGAACGCGGCCGAAATCCGCCAGGCCCACGCCGAGGCCCAGCGCTTGGTGCGCACCTATGTGCGCCCGCCCGAGCACCCCGACACCTGGACCGGCCGCCTCGACGCGGTGCTGCTGCACCCGGTGGCGGGCCTGGCCATCCTGCTCGGCCTGCTGTTCCTGATGTTCCAGGCGGTGTTCACCTGGGCCACCCCAGCCATGGACGCCATCGAGGCCGCCTTCGGCTGGCTGGGCGTCGCGGTCGGCCAGTACATCCCCAACGAACTGCTGCACAGCCTGGTCTCGGACGGCCTGATCGCCGGGGTGGGCAGCGTGCTGGTGTTCCTGCCCCAGATCCTGATCCTGTTCTTCTTCATCATCATGCTCGAAGACCTCGGCTACATGGCCCGGGCCGCATTCCTGATGGACAAGATCATGGGCGGCGCCGGCCTGCATGGCCGGGCCTTCATCCCACTGCTGTCGTCGTTCGCTTGCGCGATCCCGGGGATCATGTCGACGCGGGTGATCGACTCCAAGCCGGACCGCATCACCACCATCCTGGTCGCGCCGCTGATGACTTGCTCGGCGCGGATCCCGGTCTACACGCTGATCATCGGGGCCTTCATTCCCAACACCCAGGTCTGGGGCCTGTTCAGCCTGCAGGGCCTGGTGATGTTCGGGCTCTACGCCACCGGCATCCTCAGCGCCCTGATCGTCTCGTTCGTCACCCGCCGGATCTTCTGGCGCAGCACTGTCGAGCCGTTCCTGATGGAACTGCCGACCTACAAGCTGCCGGAGCCCAAGAGCGTGCTGCGCAATCTTTGGCTGCGCGCCAAGATGTTCATCAACCGCGCCGGCCGCATCATCCTGCCGATGATGATCATCATCTGGGTGCTGTCGACCTTCCCCTATCCGCCGGAAGGCGCCACCGGCCCGGCCATCGACTACAGCTTCGCCGGCATGATCGGCCACTTCATCCAGCCGGTCCTGGCCCCTATCGGCTTCAACTGGCAGATGTCGATCGCCCTGATTCCCGGCATGGCCGCGCGCGAGGTCGCCGTCGCCACACTGGGCACGGTCTATGCGGTGGGCGACGCCGAGAACAATGTCGGCGCCCTGGCCACGACCCTGGCCAACCACTGGTCGCTGGCCACGGGCCTGTCGTTCCTGACCTGGTACATCTTCGCGCCGCAGTGCGCCCCGACCCTGGGGGTGGTGAAGCGCGAGACCAACAGCTGGGTCTGGCCGACGGTGATGTTCGGCTACATGGTGACGCTGGCCTACCTCGCCTCGTTCATCGTCTATCACACGGCCGTGGCGCTGGGAGGGGGCTGACGCCCCCTCAACCTGAAGGCGACATTAAGCACGGCGATTAACCCTCCGATAAACCGGTGGTTCTAGCTTTCCATCATTGGGTGGGGACTAGAATGGACCAAACTCTCAAGCAACCGCGGCGCAAGGCCGCCAAGCGTCCGACGAGCGAACATCTCGTCGAGCGCATCCGCGAGACGCTTCTGTACTTCGGTGGCGAAGCCCACCGTCGCGACGTCATCGCCAATGTCGCGCGCGAGGTCGGGGTGGACGTGAAGAACATCCCCGAAGACTTCGAAAGCGCCGTGATCGTCTCCTTCGAGGAGATCTGGCGCGACGAGGCCCGGCGCGCGCTCTACGGCTTCCACCTGCGCTTCGGCGAAGGTTCGCACCGCTGGGGCCTGAAGGCCGCAACGGCGCACTAGGCTAGAGCCCGGTCAGCCCCGGATCGGCCAGCGGCGCCGCGCCGCCGGCCAGGGTTCCGGCCGCGTGCTGCAGGCGCGCCAGCAGCCGCTTGAGCTGGGCGACCTCGGCCGGCGCCAGGCCGCAGATCAAGGCCGCCTCGTAGGCCAGCGCCAGCGGCGCGATTTCCGCATGCAGCCGCCGCCCCTCCTCGGTCAGGGTCAGGACGTGAGAGCGTCCGTCGGCCCGGTTCTCCGACCGGCCGATCAGCCGTCTGGCGCTGAGGCCGCGGGCCGCCCGGCTGACCGTCACCTTGTCCATCACCGTGCGGTCGACGATCTCGCGCTGGGTCTTGCCGCCGTCCTCGGCCAGCACGCAGATCAGCCGCCACTGCGGCACGCTGAGCGCGAAGCGATCCTCATAGGCCCGCGCGATCAGGCCGCTGACCGCGTTCGAGGCCACCGACAGCCGATAGGGCAGATAGGCGTCCAGTTGCAGCGACGCGGCCGCCTGGTCGCCCTCGACGATGTGGGATGGTCCGGTCATGAGGCCGCCACGCGCTGCTCGATCGCTCCAAAGATGGAATGCCGCCGCCCGTCGCGCATCTCAATGCGCACCACGTCGCCCGCCTTCATGAACGGCGTCTTGGGGTCGCCTTGGGCGAGGGTCTCCACCGTCCGCAACTCAGCGAGGCAGGAATAGCCGACGCCGCCTTCGGCGATGGTTTTTCCTGGACCGCCGTCAGGACCACGATTCGACACCGTGCCCGAGCCGATGATCGTGCCCGCGCCCAGCGCCCGGGTCTTGGCCGCGTGGGCGATCAGAGTCCCGAAATCGAAGGTCATGTCGACCCCGGCGTCGGCGCAGCCCAGCGGCGCGCCGTTCAACTCGACCTCAAGCGCGCCGTGCAGTCTGCCGTCCTTCCAGGCCTCGCCCAGGGCGTCGGGCGTCACCGCCACCGGCGAGAAGGCCGAGGCCGGCTTGGACTGGAAGAAGCCGAAGCCCTTGCCGATCTCGCCTGGGATCAGGTTGCGCAGCGAGACGTCGTTGCAGAGCATCACCAGCCGGATCGCCGCCAGCGCCTGCTCGCGGCTGGCGCCCAGCGGCACGTCGCCGGTGACGACGGCGATCTCGCCCTCCATGTCGCAGCCCCACGCCTCGTCGGCGAGCGGGATCGGATCGCGCGGGCCGAGGAACCCGTCCGAGCCGCCCTGGTACATCAAGGGATCGGTCCAGAAGCTGCCCGGCATGTCGGCGGCGCGGGCCTTCCGCACCAGGGCGACGTGGTTCACATAGGCCGAGCCGTCGGCCCACTGATAAGCTCGCGGCAGCGGGCTGTCCGCCTCGTGCTCGTGGAACCGTTCGCGGGGAATGGAGCCGTGCTCCAGACTCTCGGCCAGGCCGCGCAGCTGCGGCTCGATATCGCCCCAGTTGTCCAGCGCGGCCTGCAAGGTCAGCGCGATCGCGCCCGCATCGGCGCACCAGGCGAGGTCCTGCGAGACAACGACCAGACGGCCGTCACGTCCCCCCTTCAGAGAGGCGAGCTTCATTCATTCCTCCCGGCCCACCGTACGTGTCACGCGCACGCCGCTTTCGTAGGCTTCGGGGAAGTAGACCACGACCTCGACGCAGATGTCTCCGCCCGGCTCGTCGACCCACAAATAATTGCGCTCGAAGCACACGTCGCGGCCGGCCGGCGTGTAGCCCTCGTATGTGTCGCCCCAGGGCGTGCAGGCAGCCATGTCGCGCCGACTGAGCGCGCAGGCGCGCTCCATCTCCTCGTCGGCGGCTTCGGTCAGGTCGAGTTGCGGGTCGATATGGGCCATGGCCCTAACTTAGGGCTCGTCCTTGTAGATGCCCACCGTCAACGGCCGACCTTCCGCGGCGCTGGCGCGGTACATGCCCGAGGTGTTGTAGCTCCAGGCGATCTGGCCGTCGGGGGCCACGGCGATGACGCCGCCGTCGCCGCCCAGGGCGGTGAGCTGCTTCTGGATCACCTGGTCGGCGGCGGCCTGCAGGCTCATGCCCTTCAGCTCGACCAGGGCGCAGACCTCACGCGCCACGGTCAGGCGGATGAAGTACTCGCCCGTGCCGGTCGCCGAGACCGCGCAAGAAGTGTTCGAGGCGTAGGTGCCGGCGCCGATGATCGGGGCGTCGCCCACCCGGCCCCAACGCTTGCCGGTGGTGCCGCCGGTCGAGGTCCCGGCCGCCACGTCGCCATGGCTGTCGAGGGCGACGACGCCGACGGTGCCCTTCTTGCCCTCATCGTGGGCCAGGCCCTGGGCCGGATCGGGCGCCCCGCCGGCCGGCTTGGGCGGGATCGGCAGGTTGTTGGCCTTCAGGAAGCTCTCCAGGCTCTTCCAGCGGCGCTCGGTGAAGAAGTAGCTGGGATCGACCTGCTCCAACCCTTGAGCCTTGGAAAAGGCGTCGGCCCCCGGCCCGATCAACATCACATGCGGCGACTTCTCCATCACCACGCGGGCCAGCGAGATCGGATGGCGGGTGCGGGTGACGCCGGCGACGGCGCCGGCCTTCAGGCTCCGGCCGTCCATCATCGCCGCGTCCAGTTCGTTGCGGCCCTCGGCGGTGAACACCGCCCCGCGGCCGGCGTTGAACAGCGGATCGTCCTCCAGCAGGTGGATGGTCGCCTCGATAGCGTCCATCGCCGACCCGCCGTCCTTGAGCACCTTGGCGCCGACCTCGGTCACCCGAGTCATGGCGGCGCGATAGGCCTTCTCCTGCTCGGGGGTCAGCTGGCTGCGTTCGATGACGCCGGCGCCGCCGTGCACGACGATCGCCCACTTGGGCGCAGGTGGCGGGGCGGCTTGGGCCTGGCTGGTCATCAGGGTTGCGATCGCCGCGGCGAGAGTAAGGACGCGCATAAGGATGGAATTGCCTGAGCGCGCGGCCCGAGACAAGCGCCCAGCGGCCTGCTAGCAAGGCGACGAACGTCGGGCCGGATCAGCATGTTTCGCAAATTGTACGACTGGGTCATGGGTTTGGCCGGATCTCGCCATGCCCCCGCGAGCCTGGCGGTCGTCTCCTTCGCCGAAAGTTCGTTCTTCCCGATTCCGCCAGACGTGATGCTGGCCCCGATGGTGCTGGCGCGCCCGGACCGCGCCTTCGTCTATGCCGGCATCTGCACCGCCGCCTCGGTGGTGGGCGGCCTGCTGGGCTACGCGATCGGCTTCTATCTTGAGCCGGTCGGCATGTGGCTGCTGAACCTGATGGGCCACCCGGACGGCAAGGCCGCGTTCGAGAAGTGGTTCGCCGACTGGGGCCTGTGGGTGATCCTGATCAAGGGCGCGACCCCGATCCCCTACAAGCTGGTGACCATCACCGCGGGCCTGGCGCAGTTCTCGCTGGTCACCTTCATCTGGGCCTCGGTCCTGACCCGCGGCCTGCGGTTCTTCGCGGTGGCCGCGATCCTCAAGTACTTCGGCCCGGCCATGCTGGCCGAGTTCGAAAAGCGGATGGCGCTCTACGGCACCCTCGGCCTGATCGCCCTGGTCGGCTTGATCGTGGTCCTCAAGGTGCTCATCTGATCGCTTGGGGCGGTGAAGCTTTTGAGGTCATATCCCGCCGATGAGCGCGTTGCTTAACCCCTTCCTCGAACGCTGGCGGCTGACCGCCCTGGTCGCCTCGCTGGCGATGCTGGCCGTCGCCCACGCCTTCGAGACCTTCGGCGGCTTGGCCCCCTGCGCGCTCTGCCTGCGCGCGCGCGAGGTCTACTGGGTCGCCGCGGGCCTGGCCCTGGCCGGAATGCTGGTCACGCGGATGGCCGCCGGCGCTCGCTGGCGCTGGGCGTTCGACGCCGCCCTGGCCGCAGTGTTCGCCTTCGGTGTCGGCCTGGCGGTCTATCATTCCGGCGTCGAGTGGAAGTGGTGGCCCGGCCCGACCGCGTGCTCGGGCGGCGGCGGCTCGGTCAGCGCCGGCCAGATGGCCGACCTGCTGGGCGGCGCCAAGATCGCGCCCCCGGCCTGCGACAAGGCCGCCTGGGTGTTCCTGGGCCTGTCGATGGCCGGATGGAACGCCCTGGCCTCGCTGGGCCTGACCGCGCTCAGCCTGCTGGCCGTGCGTCACGAGAAAAGGAAGCCGTCATGAGCGACAAGCCGATCCCCCCGCGCCCCGGCGTCGGCGCGATGGCCGGCCGCCTGGCCGAGATCCTGCGCGTCGACCATGCCGGCGAACTGGGCGCGGTCCACATCTATCGCGGCCAACTGGCGGTCCTGCGCGCCGGCAAGGGCCGCGAGCGGATCGCCAGCCAACTGGCGGAGATGGAGCAGGACGAGGCCGACCATCTGGCCCGCTTCGACAAGCTGCTGAACGAGCATAAGGTCCGCCCCACCGCCATGGCCCCGCTGTGGCGCGTGGCCGGTTTCGCGCTGGGCGCAGGCACCGCCCTGCTCGGCGAGAAGGCCGCGCACGCCTGCACCGAGGCGGTCGAGGACGTGATCGAGCGCCACTACGCCGCCCAGATCACCGAGCTGGAGGGCCGCGAGCCCGAACTCGCCGCCGAACTGACCAAGTTCCGCGACGAGGAGATCGCCCATCGCGACCACGCCCTCGAAGAAGGCGCGCGCGACGCGCCCGGCTATCCGCTGCTGGCCGCGGTGATCCGTGCCGGCTGCCGCACCGCCATCAAGATCAGCGAGAAGATATGACCGAAGCGGAGATCCTGGACCTGCGCCGGGGCGCCGAAGCCCCGGTCGCCGCCGGCATGGCGGACATCGGCGCCGTCGCCCAGGACCTCTCGGCCGCCTTTTCCACCGACCCGGTGTTCAACTGGTTCCTGCGCGCCGACGCCCGACACGATGCCGCGCGGCTGAAGCTGTTCCAGGCGTTGATCGCCATGGGCCTGGCCGACGGCGAGGTGTTCCGCCCGGCCGGCGGCGGGGCGGCCTCGATCTGGCTGCCCTCCGAAAGCCTTGGGCCGACCCCGTTGCTGCAGGAGCTGCGCGCCCTGCCCCGGATCATCGGCGCCACCGGCTTCTCGCGCCTGTCGCGCATCTCGGCCATGCGCCGGATGATGGACGCCCACCACCCGAAGGCCCCGCCCCACGCCTATCTCTGGTTCCTGGGCGTGCGGCCGGACGCCCAGGGCCTGGGGGTCGGCTCGCGCCTGCTGGCCGCGGGCCTGGCCCGCGTCGACGCCAAGGGCCTGCCCGCCTATCTGGAAAGCTCCAGCCCCGCCAACGTGCCGCTCTACCGCCGCTACGGCTTCGAGGTGGTCGAGGTGCTCAAGGCCACGCCGGACGCGCCCGAGATGTGGGCTATGTGGCGCGAGGCGCGCGCGCCCGAGTGATCGCCGCCCTCGGTTATCTGGCGCTGGCCAACCTGGCCGCCTTCGCCGCAATGGGATGGGACAAGTCCTGCGCCCGCCACGGCGAGCGGCGGATCCCGGAGCGCACTCTGCTCACCCTCGCCCTGGCCGGCGGCGGCCTCGGCGCGGCGCTCGCCCAACAGGTCTTCCGCCACAAGACCCGCAAACAGCCCTTCGCCAGCGCCCTGCTGGCGATCCTGATCGCACAGCTCGTGCTCGCCCTGTTCTGGCTCAATCAAGCCTGACCGGTTTCGCATTCCGTTCATAGGTCCGTCACCGGACCGTCGTGCGCCCTCCCTACTGGTCCGCGCCAGTTCCAGTTCTTCGGGGGTGCACATGCCTTTTGTCCCGCGCATCACGGGTTGCCTTGCTTTTCTGCTCGCCAGTACGGCGCTGTCGACGCCGGCGTTCGCCAATGACGAGGCCGCCGTCGAGGAAATCGTCGTCACCGGCCAACGCGAAGCCCAGCGGGCCGCCATCGAGGTGAAGCGCGAGTCGTTCGTGGTCGCCGACGTCGTTTCGGCCGACGACATCGGCAAGCTGCCCGACCACAACACCGCCGCCGCCCTGCGCCGTATCCCCGGCATCTCGGTGATGGAAGACCAGGGCGAGCCGCGCTTCCCGGTCATCCGCGGCCTGCGCTCGACTTACAACCGCACCACCATCGACGGCGCCCTGGTCGCCTCGGTCGACGAAAGCGGCCGCACCGTGCCGATGGACATCGTGCCCTCGGTGATGGCCGGCCGCCTGGAAGTCATCAAGACGGTGACGCCCGAAAACGACGGCAACGCCATCGGCGGGGTGATCAACGTCACCACCCGCAGCGCCTTCGACATGGGCCGCCCGTTCTTCAACGGCTTGGCGTCTTACGGGATGTATGAGCGCAGCGGCGATGTCCGCAACGACAAGCCGTCCTATCGACTGGCCTTCGCCACCGGCACGACCTTCGGCGACGCCGACCAGTGGGGCGTCGTGATCGGCGCCTCGCACGAGCAGCTCGACTACGACATTCCGCAGGTCGAGTCGCAGAGCCCGTCGGTGCGCGAATACACCGCCGCCGGCGCGCCGGTCGTCTCCGGTTCGCCGCTCGGCAACGGCATCCAGGTGCCGACTTTTCAGAGGCTGTTCTGGTACAACAACACCAAGCAGCGCAGCGGCGTGAACGCCAAGATCGAGTACCGGCCGACCGACGACTTCCGCTGGGAAGCGGCCGGCCTGTTCTCGCGCATGGAGGACGACGAGGAGCGTATCGAGTACCGGCTCGAACCGCTCGGCAACGTCGCCAACCAGACCCAGACCAGCGGCTCCTTCGCTCGCGGCCGCGGCGTCATCCAGCTGAACCAGCCGATCACCAAGCGTGAGATCGGCCTGCTGCGCAGCGGCTTCGAGTGGAGCTTCGCCCCGGAGTGGACCGCCAGCGGCGACCTCGTCTACTCGCAGGCCGGCCTGGAAGTTCCCAATCATTCGGTCGAGTTCCGCACCGTCGACGCCCAGGGCGCGAACTACGCCTTCAACTACGACACCACCAACCCGCTGTTCCCGGTGTTCGCGCCGGTCAACGATGCGGCCGCCCGCAACCCGGCCAACTACCTGCTGCAGCAGCACCGCGACTCGCTGACCAAGACCGACGAGAAGACCGCCCAGGCGCGCTTCGACCTCGCGTTCGACGATGGCAACGCCGACGGCAACCTGAAGGCCAAGTTCGGCGGCCTGCTGCGCTCGACCAAGCGCGAGTACAATTCCAGCCAGATCAACTACCGCGCCGGCTCCGGCTTCGTTTACACCCTGGCCGAGGTCGACAAGCCCGGCCCCAGCGAACTGATCGCCGACCGCTACCTGCTCTCGCCGCGCATCGACGCCAGCGCGGCGATGGACTTCTTCAACGCCAACCGCAGCCGGTTCACGACCACCACCGCCGCCCCGACCGGCGACTACAAGGTCCAGGAAGACATCTACGCCGCCTACGCTCAGGCCAGCTACTCGTGGGGCGACTTCACAGTGCTCGGTGGCGTCCGCTACGAGCGCACCGAGGTCGAATCCGACGCCGTGCGCGCCACCGGCGGGGTGCTGACTCCGGTCAGCAATTCCGGTTCCTACGGCAACTGGATGCCCAGCCTGCACCTAGAATGGAAGCCGCGGGAGGACGTCATCGTCCGCGCCGCGTGGACCAACACCATCGGCCGACCGGACTATGAATCGCTGGCGGCGACCGAGGGTCTGAATTTCGACGGCAGCCAGCCGACCCTGTCGCGCGGCAACCCGGGCCTGAAGGCCCGCGAGAGCCGCGGCCTGGACCTGTCGGTCGAATACTACCCGACTGACGGCATGATCTCGCTGGCGGTGTTCTCCAAGGACATCGAGAACGAGATCTTCACCCTGTCCTCGACCGAGACCCTGGACGTCGGCCGCGGCCCGGAGAGCGTGCTGGTCTCCACCCCGCGCAACGCCGAAAGCGCCAAGATCCGCGGCGTCGAGTTCGCCGTGCAGCAGGCGTTCACCTTCCTGCCCGCGCCGCTCGACGGCTTCGGCTTCAACGGCAACATCACCTGGCTGGACACCGAATTCACATTCCTGACCTCGGCCGGCCCGCGGGTCACGGGCCTGTTCCAGCAGCCGGAAATCACCACCAACGAATCGATCTACTACCAGCGCGGTCCGTTCGAGGCCCGGGTCTCGCACAACTACATCGGCGGCCAGCTGGAAACGATCAACGACGCCAACCCCAACTCCGACCAGTACTGGAAGGGCCGCCACGTCTTCGACGCCAGCCTGTCCTATCGCTTCAACGACCACTTCACGGTGTTCGTCGAGGGCCAGAACCTGTCCAACACCGGCCGCCAGGAAGTGACCGGCCCGGGTCGCCGCTACTTGCAGGAGTGGGCGAACTACGGCCGCACCTACTGGGTCGGCGCGGCGGTGAACTTCTAGGCGCGCGCGGGATGATCCGTTCGCTGATCCTGGCCGGGGCGCTCGCCGCCTCGGCCCCCGCCTTGGCCCCTGCCGTGGCCCAAGAGGCCCCTGCTCCGTCCCGCACGGCCGAGGTGCTGCGCCGCTATGCGGCGCCTGAGGCGCGGCAGGGCGTGGCGGTCGACGCCGCACACGTCTACGCCGTCGCCAACTCGACCATCGCCAAGTACGACAAGAAGACCGGCGCCAAGCTCGCCGAATGGAAGGGCGACCCGGTCCGCTATCCGCACATCAATTCCTGCGCGGTGATCGACAAGGAGCTGGTCTGCGCCAGCTCCAACTTCCCGGCCGTGCCGCACTGGAGCGCCGTCGAGTTCTTCGATCCCGTCAGCATGAAGCACCTGCGCACGGTCGCCCTCGGTCCCGGCCGCGGCTCGATCACCTGGGTCGACCGCAAGGACGGCGCCTGGTGGGCGGCCTTCGCCAACTATGACGGCAAGGGCGGCGAGGCCCCGCGCGATCACCGCCACTCGGTGCTGGTCCGCTTCGACGACGACTGGCGCCAGACGCAGAGCTGGAGCTTCCCGCAGTCGGTGCTCGACCGCTTCAAGCCGATGAGCTCGTCGGGCGGCGCCTGGGGCCCGGACGGCAAGCTCTACATCACCGGCCACGACCATCCCGAGCTCTACGTCTTGGCCCTGCCGACGCAGGGCGGCGCGGTGCTCGACCACATGGACACCATAGGCGTGGCCACCGAAGGCCAGGCGATCGATTGGGACGAAACCGACCGCGGCGTGCTGTACGGCATCAGCCGCACCGGCCGCGAAATGATCGCCCAGCGGGTGCTGCCCGCGAAATAGACCGCCTCAGGGCTGCGCCGCCGGAACCTCGCCCGGCGGCGCGCCCGTCACCGGATCGGCCGTCTCCTTCGGGCTGGTCAGGAACACCACAACGAACACCGCGAACGCCAGCGCCAGGATCCAGAGGATCGCCCGGTGGCCGTCCAGCCGTGAGCGCGGCCGTCCCTGCGTCTCGCTTTCTGCGCGCGTATGCCTGGCCTGGGCCATGGTCGTCGCTGCCTCCGCTGGGGCAACCGCCCGCTACGCAGCGAAGTTCCCCCTGAGGGTCAGCCCCAGGCCGCCGGCTGGAACAGCTCCACCACGTTGCCGGAAGGGTCGTCGGCCAGGATCTGCTTGCCGCCCGGGCCGGTGACGATGTCGTTGCGGAATTGCACGCCGCGGCCGCGCAGCCGCTCCACCTCGGCCTCGATGTCGTCGACGATGAACTGGAAGCGGTTCCAGCCTCCGGCTTGCGGCTGGCGGCCATCCGGCATCGGCCGGCCGGCGGAGCTCATCTTGCCGCTCAGCAACAGCCTCAGGGGCCCTCGCTCCACCGCCGCGAACGCCGGCGAGGCATTGGGCAACCGGCTGAAGCCGAGGTTTTCGACATACCAATCGGCGGACACGATCACGTCGTCGACCATGTAGCGCACGTTCACGGGGGTCTCACTCATCAGTGGTCCTCCTTGGGGATGGTCAGGGCGCCAGCGCCCGGCGCAGCAGGCTCTTCAACGCGGCCAGCACCTCGTCGTGGTCGGATCCGGCGGCGATCGTGTCGGCCGCCTCATGGATCGCCGCGAACAGCAGCCGTGCAGTCGGGTCCGGATCGACCGGGCCAAAGGCCTCCGCCTCCTGGCCGGCGCGGATCACCGCAGCGATGCGCATGACGCCGTTGTCGGCCAACGGCCGGCGCTCAGCGAACTCGGAATGGAACACCGCGTCGCCGAACCCGCGCCGCGACAGCGTGAAATCGATGAAGGCGCAGGCTTGGGCCTCGACCAGTTCGGGCCAGTCGATCGGTCCTTCGACCTCGGTAGGCATCGGATTGGCGGCGTCGAACGCCGAGACCAGCCGTTCGCGGACCGTCTCCAGCAGATCATCCCAGGTCGGGAAATAGAGGAAGAAGGTGCCCTTGGCGACGCCGGCCTCGCGGACCACGTCCTCGACCCGCACGCGCGGGCCCTGGGCCAGCAGCAGCCGTTCGGCCGCCTCGATGATCTCGAGTTTCCGCGCCTCCGGCCGAAGGCGGCGACGCAGCGGCTTGTCCATCGCGGACCTCCTACTGACCTTTGGTCACCATCTACTGACCACCGGTCAGTGTCAAGAAGATCTTCGACTCTCAGAACGGCTTTCCCACGAAGAAGTAGAGCGCCGTGCGCCCGTCGTCGGCCGCTCCGGCGGTGATGAACACGGGTCCGATCACGGTGTCGGCCGCGAGGAACACATTGGCGCCGACCCGCAGGTCGCTGGCCTCCGCATCGCCATGGCGCGCCCAGGCGTTGCCGGCCACCAAGGTCGCGCCGACATAGAGCGGCACCTTCAACAGGCTCTTGGAGCTGTCGGTCAGCTTGTAGCGGTACATGCCGCGCGCGACGGCGAAGGTCTCGCCCGTCAGTTCCTCGACTGAATAGCCGGGGAAGCTGAACGGCCCGCCCAGGGTGAACAGCGACGCCAGCGGCAGGTCGCCCTGGATCGTGTCGCCCCCGGAGATATTGAGATTGAAGGCCTGGCGTCCCCTGCTGACGGCGAAGATGCTGTCCAGCCTCAGCGTCTGGAAGTCGGTCTCGCTGCCCAGCCCCTCCAGGCCGACGTTCCACTGCAGGCGCCCGCTCATGCCCCGGCTGGGAAAGTACGGGTTGTCCAGCGTGTCGGCCCCGGCGACGAAGGCCAGTTGACCCCAGTCGAGGTCGAAATCTCTCGGCGTCAGGTCGCCTTCCTGCAGCGAGGCCGATCCGGTTCCGAGGTCGATGCCGGCCCGCAGCTCGCCGACGGTCCCGAACTGCCGCCCCAGGGCCAGCGAGAACAGGCCATACGAGGCGTCGTACTCGCCAAGCCGGAAGCCGGTGTCGTCGTAGACCTTGATCGGACGCTTCTGCACCGATCCCATCACGTCGACGAACCAACGCTGGTAGCTGTCGAGCACCTTGAAGTACTCGGCCGAGAACAACATGCGCTCGCCCAGCGCGCCGACGAAGCGGGCCTCCGATCCATAGCTGTCCAGCTGCACCAGGCGCAGCTCGGCGGAGAAGTCGAACTCGGTGCCGCTCTCGCTGGAGGCGGCGATGGTCACGCCGGGACGCAGGCGGTTGGCGTCGCCCGGCCGCTGAACCGCGTTGACGACTAGGCCCGTGCGCCCGCCCGGGTCCTGCTCGATCCGGTAGTCGACGCGGGAGAACATGCCCATGGCGTAGATGTCCCGCATGGCCGTCCCGACCTCGTCGGGCGCCATCGGCTTGCCGACGAACGGCTCGATCCGCCGTAGCAGGATCTTGTCCGACAGGCGGGAGTCGTTCTCCACCTTGACGTAGTCGATGGTCGGCGGCGGCTTGGCGATGCTGATCGCCGGCTGCGACGGGACAAGCGCGGCGATGCGGCGCAAGCCGCCGAGCTGCTTCTCGGACGCGGCCTTCCCGATCGCGATGAACTCCGCGCCGCGCTTGAAGTCCGCCGCGGTCAGGTCGCCGGTGTTGACGCTGATCAGCACGTCGGTGGGCTTCAGCGTCGCCAGCTGCTGGCGCTCGTTGGCCAGGATCAGCATGGT
Source organism: Phenylobacterium sp. NIBR 498073 (assembly GCF_027286305.1). NCBI lineage: Bacteria > Pseudomonadati > Pseudomonadota > Alphaproteobacteria > Caulobacterales > Caulobacteraceae > Phenylobacterium > Phenylobacterium sp. NIBR 498073. Next base: position 1,121,953 of record NZ_CP114599.1, on the reverse strand, counting down.
GACGGTCTGGCCGAGGATGCCGCCGAGGCTGCGCAGTTGATCGGCCGGCAGCATCGGCGTCTGGGTGGCCACTACGATGACGACGTCCGCCCCCATCTCGCGCGCCACGTCGATCGGCACATTGTCGGACATGCCGCCGTCGACCAGCAGCCGGCCGTTCAGGCTGTAGGGGGCGAACACCCCCGGCACCGACATCGAAGCCCGCATCGCCCCGGCCAGTTCGCCGCGGTCGAGCACCACCTTCTGCCCTGTCTCGATATCGGTCGCGACCGCCCGGAACGGGATCGGCAAATCGTCGAAGGTAGGGACGGCGGCGCGCACACGCACCAGACGGCGCAGCTCGAGCAACAGGTTGGCGTCCGAGATCAGCGCGTCGGGCGAGCGCAGCCGCGTGCCCGCGACCCCGATGCTTGCCTTCACCGGAAACGCCGCCTGCAGCTGCTTTTCGCGATAGGTCAGCCCCTCGCGCGGCGGCGAGGTGTCGAAGATCAGATCCCAGTTCATGGTCTCGATGGCGTGCTCGAGCTCGGCGCCGCTCATGCCCGAGGCGTAAAGCCCGCCGACGATCGAGCCCATCGAGGTTCCGACCACCAGGTCGGGCCTGATGCCGAGTGTCTCCAGCGTCTGGATGGCGCCGACATGGGCCATGCCCATCGCCCCGCCGCCCGACAGCACCAGGCCGACCTTCGGCCGTGTCGGGGGATGCTGCTCCTGGCCGAAGGCCGGTGCGATCCAGACCCCGAGCCACATCACACCGAGCACGCAGGTCAGGATGACGAGGCGTTTGACGAGCGCAGCTGCATCCGCGACGGACATCGGGGCTCACCCTGTCGGCACAGCGATGGGGCCCATCGCGAACTGACGGCGCCTGCAGCAGGCCGCACACGCCCTGGATGCTCAGGCTACAGGCCGATGAGCCGCCGGCGGCATCAGGCGAAACCCCGAAGCGGGGGCGGCCGCGTTCCGAGGGTCGGCCCCAGGCTCAAAAACCTCGCGCGTCGAGCCATTCGCCGATCGCCGCCGTCGCGCGCGGCAGCAGGTCCGGACGCTCGGCGTAGTAGTGGTCGGCCCCCTCGATGTGTACGAGGCTCTTGTCGGCCGAGGCGACGGCGTCGAACAGGCGCTGAGCATGGCTGGGCGTGCAGGCCAGATCGGCGGTGTTGTTGACCACCAGCACCGGGCAGGAGATCCGCCCCGCATTGACCACCCCGTTGGCCCGGCTCTCGTCATAGCTCCACTGGGACAGCCACGAGCGCAGGGTGGTGAAGCGGCCCAGCCCCACCGGCCCGTCGTTCACGATCTTCGGATCGCCGAGATAGCAGGCGTAGGGCCGGCGGTCGGACGGGTCCTGGGTCGGGTCGGTCCAGCGCACGTCGCTCATCGTGCCCTGCACCACGAAGCAGCGCTCGGCGTCCGGATCGCCGGCCGCCTTCAGCTCGGCGAGCTGGGCCTTGGCCCAGGCGGTGATCCGCCGGTTGCGGTCGATCTGCGCCTGCCGGAACCGTTGCACGAACTCGGGCGAATAGGGCGCGGTTTCTGGGAACGCCGGATCGTAGAGGTTGAGGCTCACGTCGCGCTCGAATGGCCGGGCCTCGTCGAGGATCGAGGGGTCGAGCCATTCGGTCATGGTCACCGAGCGGCTGATGTGCGCGGCCAGCAGCAGGACGCCGTCGGCGGCCTGCAGCCCGGCCCCGACTATGTCGACCTCGTCGCCCGCGGGCGTATGGGTGATGGTCGGGGTCTGCGCCTGGTCCTGATAGAACAGCGACAGCGATCCGCCGCCGGACCAGCCGCCCAGCACCACCTTCTCGTAGCCGAAGCGGGTCTTCAGATCGGCGATGCAGGCCCCCAGGTCGAGGACGCACTTCTCCATGATCAGCGCCGTGTCGTTCCCGCGATAGCGCGGGTTGCAGTAGACGACGTGCCGCCCGGCGCGGGCCAGGGCCGAGACCAGCGGCAGAAACGAGCCGCCGCCGACCGGATGGCTGAACAGGATGACGGTCTTGGACTCGCCGACGTCCGGTCGCACCCGCATGCACTCGACGAACACCTGGCCGGTCGGTCCGCCATAGACCTCCTTCAGCCGGCTCTTGTCCGCATGGACGAAGCCGTAGGGCTCACGAACGACCGCCATCTGTCCCTCCCCTGGGGCGCAGCTTGTGGCGCCCTCAATTTCTGACTACAAAATCAGAAAAGCTGATTACAGAGTCAATCGTCATGCCGCACGACGGTGAATGGGCCGCGACGACCAAGGGCGAAGCTACCGCCGCGCGCATCCGCGCGGTCGCGCTGGACCAGTTCTCACAGCTGGGCTTCGAGCGAGTGACGATGGGCGGCATCGCCAGGGCCGCGCGCGTGTCGCAGCCGGCGCTGCACTATCATTTCGAGGACAAGGCCCACCTCTGGCGCAGCGCCATGCTCGGCCTGCGCGCGGTGATCCAGGAGGAGGAGCGGCTGATCGAGGCCGCCGCCGACGCCCCGCCCCTGACCCAGCTTCGGGTCGCCATGCGCCTCTTCCTGCAGATCAGCTGGAAGCACCCGGCGCTCGGCCGGATCGTGGCGCTGGAAGGCATGGCCGGGGGCGAGCGGCTGGAATGGCTCGACCGCCACCTGCTCGGCCCGCGCAACCGCCGGCTGGCGGCCATCGCCGCCGAGGCGGTCGCCGCCGGCGACCTGGCCCCCTACCCGCCCGAACAGATCGTGGTGACGCTGCAGACCGCCGCGGTCGGGGTGATCAACCTGGCGCCGATGATGCGCACGACCTTCGACTGCGACGTCGCCGCCGCCCGCGAGATTCACGACGAGATGATCCTGGAGGCCGTCCTCGGCGGCTTCCTGACTGAAAAGGGCCGCAGAGCCCGGGAGGAAGCCCAGTGAGCCAGCAACCCAACGGCATTCACCACCTCGCCTTCATGGCCGCGGACATCAAGAAGCACATCGCCTTCTTTTCCGAGGTCATGGGCTGTCCGCTGGTGGCGCTCTTCGACATGCACGGCGTTCCCGGCGGGCTGCACGCCTTCCTGCGCCTGAACGACCACTGCTACTTCTCGATCGTGCAGCTGCCGGCGGTGGCCGACATCCCGATCGAGCTGGGCCGCACGCACGCCGGTTCCGGCGCCCTGCCCAGCGCGGCGGGAACCTTGCAGCACCTGGCCTTCGGCGTGGAGACCGAGGCCGATCTCATCGCCATGCGCGACCGCATGCGCAGCAAGGGCGTCAACGTCATCGGCCCGATCGACCACGGCATGTGCAAGTCGATCTACTTCGCCGGTCCCGACCAGATGACGCTGGAGGTGGCGACCTCGGAGAAGACGCTCGACCCGGCCGCCTGGATCGACCCGGCGGTGCTGGCCAAGGCCGGCATTTCTCCGGACGAGGCTGCCCGCTTCAAGGCGCCGGCGGCCTACGACGGCCCCTCGCCGGTGCCGCAGCCGCCCTACGACCCGGCCATGCCGCACATGGTCTATCCGAAGGAAGTCTATGAGCGCCTGCTGGCCACGCCCGACGAGGTGCTGACCCAGATGGCCTCCTACACCGCCCCGCCGGTCGCCTGAGGCCGGCCATGAGCTATGACAGCATCGACCCGCCGCTCGCCGACCGCCGCATCCCGGCGGGCGGCGACTTCCTCTCGGCGCAGGCCCTCGCCGAGCTGACCCCCGAACTGCTGGTGCAGCGCATGAAGGCGCTGGCCCCGCGGATCGCGGCGGCCGCCCCGGACGCCGAGCGCCTGCGCCGCCCGGTCGACGAGATCTGGAACGCCCTGCGCGCGGCCGGCTACTTCTACCAGTTCGTCCCCAAGGCGTTCGGCGGCCTGGAGGTCACCACCGACCAGTTCATCGACATCAGCCTGCCGATCGCCGAGGCCTGCCCCTCGACCGGCTGGGCCGCCTCGTTCTGCGCCGAGCACAACTGGTTCCTGGCCCACTTCCCGCAGGAGACCCAACAGGCCCTGTTCGGCGGCGACTATCCCTATGTCGTCGCCCCGGTGGTCAGCGCCCCGCCCGGCCAGGCCGTGCGCGTCCCCGGCGGCTACAAGGTCACCGCGCACTGGAAATGGGGCACCGGCGTCATGCACGCCGACTGGATCGTCGGCAGCGCGCTGCTGACCGGCGACGAGGGGCCGCCGCGATTGCTGAGCTGCCTGCTGCCGGCCGGGGACGCCCGCGTGCTCGACACCTGGCGCGTCGCCGGCATGGTCGGCACCGGCAGCAACGACATCGTCGTCCAGAACCTTTTCGTGCCGGAGGCGCGCACCGCGCGCTTCGATCTGATCGCCGCCGGCCGCGGGCCCGGCTCCCGCGGCTATGCGAACCCGATCTACAGCATGCCGATGCTGCCGTTCCTGGCGATGACGGCGGCGATCTCGGCGGTGGGGGCGGCGCGCTGCGCGCTCGGCGCCTATCGCGAACGACTGGCCGGCCACGTGCGAATGGGCGGCCTTTCCAACCAGGGCGACAAGCCCGCCGCCCAGATGCGGCTCGGCCGGGCCAGCGCCATGATCGACGCCGCCGAGGGGATCATCCGCCAGGCCGGTCGCGACAACGTCGCGGCCGGCGCGCTGGGGGGCGATGAACAGGTGGCCGAACGAGTGCGCACCCGCGCCCTGATCGCCTACGCCGTCTCGGTCTGCCGCGAGGCGGTCGCGCTGCTCGGCGAATCCGCCGGCTCCAGCGCCCAGATGCTTGACCAGCCGTTCCAGCGGTCGGTGCGCGACCTCAACGTGCTGTCGAGCCACGTCGTCTTCGACGTCGACACCGCCAATGAGCTGCACGGCCGCAGCCTGATCGGCCTGCCGCCGAACTCGATGCTGATCTAGGCCTCCAGCTCGATGTCCCAGTAGAGGTAGTCGAGCCAGCTCTTGTGCAGGTGATGCGGCGGGAACCTGCGGCCGCGCTCCTGCAGCTCGTGAGCGCTCGGGCGGCGCGGCGCATTGAACGGGTGCATGTGCGCCTCGTGCGGGGTGCGCCCGCCCTTCATCAGGTTGCAGCGCGCGCAGGCCGTGACGATGTTTTCCCAGGTCGTGCGCCCGCCGCGCGAGCGCGGCACCACGTGGTCGAAGGTCAGCTCCTCGCCGGCCGTGCAATACTGGCAGCTGAAGGCATCGCGCAGGAACAGGTTGAAGCGGGTGAAGGCCGGCGGCCGATCCTGCGGCACGTAGTGCTTGAGCGACACCACGCTGGGCAGCTTCATCGCGAAGGATGGAGAGTGGACTTCCTGATCGTAGGTCGAGACGACGTCGACGCGATCGAGGAACACCGCCTTGATCACCTCCTGCCACGGCCAGAGGGACAGCGGATAGTAGCTGAGGGGACGGAAGTCCGCATTCAGCACAAGGCAGGGCCAGCCGGACGGCGGGTGGTTAAGCACCTGCATGGTCGGCCCTCCGGGCGGGGGCGGTCCCCCCTATGTCGTACGCGTAGAGACTGAAGACAGGCCCCCTTTCGCGATCCGAGCGCTCGGCGAATCGCCCACTGGGGGAATTCCCGTAGCCAGGGAATTATAGGCCGGTTTTTGAGACAGCTCCATGAAATGAAGCTCGGCGGCCCCGTCCGGAGGCGCAGGTCCGGGCGGACGGGGCGCGCTGCCCAAGCATCAGGCGCCAACTACGGCGGTGGCGCCGGCCAAGCCCAGGCTGATGGCGATGAAGACGACGCTGACGCTGGCGTCGAAGATGCGGCCGAGTTGGCTGAGGATGGTCATGATCTGCACTCCCTTGGTTGATCCGGGGCGGCGGCGCCGGCCCAGGTCCATCTGGACGATGTTTAGATAGGCCCACATCTGAACGATGTACAGATACATTTTACAATGTAAGCTATTCAGAAATGCATGGAACTATGCAGGCGGGTCCCAGCTCGCCTTCGGCAGTCCCATGGCGGCGGAGACGGCCGCGGCCAGACCCGGCACGGCCGCGCCAGTCAGGAAGCCGCTCAGATAGATCCGCCCCAGAGCCTGCGCCGTCTCGGGCGTGCCCGGGGCCAGCCTGCCGGCGATGATCGCCCCTAGCACGTCGGCCGGATCCAGCGCGTCGATGGCGGCGGCCGCAGCCGCCGGCGGTCCGATGTCGAGCAGGAAGCAGGCCATGTAGAGTCGCGCGAGCGAACGGGCCAGTTCCAGACGCCGCCGATCGGTCGCGTTCGGGGCCCGGCCGAGCCAGGCCTCCAGCAGGCCGGCCTCGAACGCGGGGCCGCTCGCCAGGCTGTCGAGCATGATCGCGACGTCTACGAAAGGGTCGTTGCGGTAGGCGGACTCCCAGTCGATCAGCCAGAGTCTCTGACCGTCGAACAGGATGTTGCCGCGATTGGGGTCGTTGTGGCTCGGCGCCAGCGACGGCGGCTCTTCCTGCCGCGCCAGCCGGATGGCCGCGAGACGCTCACCATGGGGGTCCAGAGCCCCGGCGACGAACCGCCCAGAGGTTACAAGACCTGCCAGCCGTCGTTCCATCAACTCCAGATAGTCGACCAGCGGCGGGAACGCGGGGCCGGACTGGACCCGATGGACAAGCTCGCCGAGCGCCCGCGCCAGCGCCAGCTCTCCTCCTGGAAACGCCTCCAATGGCTGCGCTTCGACGAAGTCGGTCACCATGACCCCCGACGTCTCGTCGAGATGGCGAATGGCCGGGGCGATCCCGGCCTCGGCGGCCAGCCGCGCGCATTCGTGCCGATGTGGATTGCGCGGCAAGCCCGGAAGCTCGGGGCCCTCCACCCGCAGCAGATAGCTCCGCCCCTCGATCTCGGCGCGGAATATCGCTGCGCCCGACGCACCGCCCGATACCGACGAGAGGCTGGAAATCGACCGCCGACCGGCCACCTGTCGCAACGCCACGCGCGCCGCCTCCTGGCGATCAGTCGCCAGCGCGCCGAACATGTCGCCAAGTAGATCGCGAGACATCCGCCCCTCCCCGAGACTGGATAAGGCCCTGCCCTTAGAGGATCGCGCAACAAAAAGGGGGCCGAAGCCGGCCCCCTTTCGACACTGACTGGAAGATCGGCCGTTTACGCGCCGACAGCGAGCGTAGCGCCCGCAAGGCTGACGCTCAGGGCGATCAGCACGACCGGCGCAATACGGTCGAAGAGACGTTCGAAACGATGGAAACGAGCGAGAGACATCACACACACCTTCCAAGTTGGCACCCTCGGGGGAGCGAGGGCTTTGTAATTTGAACACCGCTAAGATAACAGCGATCTGAACGTCGTCAAGATGATCTTTACGGCGTCCAGATTCAGTTTTAGAGTGACCGCTATGAGAGAAGCTGCAGCCGCCGACAATCGCCCTTACCACCATGGCGACCTGCGCCGCGCGCTGATCGACGCGGCCCAGCGGCTGCTGGAGTCCGAGGGGCCGACGGCGCTGTCGCTGCGGGCCGTGGCGCGCGAAGCCGGGGTCAGCCCGGCCGCGCCCTACCACCACTTCAAGGACAAGAGCGATCTGCTCGAGGCCGTCGCCCACGAGGGGTGGGACCTGCTCAACGATCAGATGACCCAGGCCCGCGCCAGCCAGACCTCGGTGCGCGACAAGCTCACCTCGCTTGGCGTCGCCTATGTCCGCTTCGCCCGCGACAACCCCGCCCTCTATCGGGTGATGTACGACTGCTCGCGCGACAAGGACAGCCTGCCCGAGCACGTCCACGCGCAGAACGACAGCGCCTACTGTCAGGTGCGCGACACCCTGATCGAGGCCGGCGCCGGCCCGATGGACGAACAGGAACTCGAGCTGGCCACGACCGCGGCCTGGAGCGCGGCTCACGGCCTGGCCGAGATGTTTTCCTTCCGGCAGTTCGACCATCTGAAGGAGTCGCTGGGCGGCGACGACGCCTTCCTGCGCGGCGTGTTCGAGCACATGGGCATTTTCGGCAAGACCCACCAGGGATAAAGCTGATCGGGTGTTCGTCACCCGCTTCGCCCCCTCGCCGACCGGCTACCTGCATCGTGGCCACGCCTTTTCGGCCCTGACCGCGTTCGAGGCCGCTCGCGCCGTGGGCGGGCGCTTCATCCTGCGCATCGAGGACATCGACGTCACCCGCAGCCGGCGCGAGTTCGAGGACGCCATCTACGAGGACCTCGACTGGCTCGGCATCGCCTGGGAATCCCCGGTCCGCCGCCAGTCCGAGCATCTCGACGACTATCAAGCCGCCCTCGCCGCGCTCACCGCCGACCACCTGACCTATCGCTGCTTCCGCACCCGCAAGGAACTGGCCCAGGCCGCCGCCAGCGCCCCGCACGGGCGGGCCGAGACCTTCCGCGGCGGGCCGCTGCCGCCCCTTGAGGAAACCGAGCGCCTGGCCGCCGGCAGCCCCTTCGCCTGGCGGCTCTCGCTCGACGCCGCCGAGCAGGCCCTCGCCGGCCGCCCGCTGAGTTTCGTCGAGGAAGGCGAAGGCCCCGGCGGCGAGCATGGGACCGTCGCCATCGACCCGGGCCTGGCGGGCGGCGACGTCGTGCTGGCGCGCAAGGACGTCGGGGTCGCCTACCATCTGGCCGTCGTGGTCGACGACGCGCTGCAGGGCGTCACCCACGTGATCCGCGGACAGGATCTGTTCGAGGCCGCGCACGTCCAGCGGCTGCTGCAGGCCTTGCTCGACCTGCCGACGCCCATCTATCGCCATCATCGCCTGTTGACCGGTCCCGATGGAAAGCGTTTCGCCAAGCGCGACCACGCCGAGACGCTGCGCGACCTGCGCGCCCGCGGCGTGAGCCCCGGCGAGCTGCGAGCGGAGATGGGATTTGACTGAGATGACGGCCTCGCGCGACCGCGGCCAGGCCCAGGCGCTGGCGGTGCTGGTCGCCGGCGCGGCGATCATCGGCCTGGCGCCGATCCTGGTGCGGCTGGCCGACGCCGGCCCGGCCGCGGTCGGCTTCTGGCGCGTGGCCTTCGCCATGCCGCTGCTCGGCCTGATGGCGCTGCGCACCGACGGCGGGGTCGGACGCCCCAACCGCTTCGCCCTGCTGGCGGGCCTGGCCTTCGCCTGCGACCTCGGCTTCTGGCACTACAGCATCCACTTCACCTCGGTGGCCAACGCCACGGTGCTGACCAACCTGACGCCAGTGGTGGTCACCGCCGCGGCCTGGATCTTCCTCAAGCAGCGGCCGGCCAAGCTGTTCGTCGCCGCCGTGACCCTGGCCGTCGCCGGCGCCTGGCTGATGGCCGTCGGACGTGGCGCCCACGCGCCCGGCGCCAACCCGCCGCTGGGCGACACCTTGGCCCTGACCACGGCGCTCTGGTACGCGCTATACTTCCTGGCCATCAGCGCCGCCCGCCGCAGCGTCGGGGCTGCGCGGGTGATGTTCTGGTCCAGCGCCGCCAGCGCCCCGCTGCTGCTGGTCGCCGCCGTCCTGATGGGCGAGAACGTCCTGCCGCTGACGCTCGGCGGCTGGGGCGCAGTCCTCGGCCTGGGGGTCATGCACGTCGCTGGCCAGGGCTCGATCGCCTGGGCGCTCGGCCGGCTGCCGGCCGCCACCGCCTCGGTGGTGGTGCTGATCCAGCCGGTGGTCGCCGCCCTGCTCGGCTGGCTGCTGTTCTCCGAAGCGCTCGGTCCGCTGCAGGCGCTGGGCGGCGCCATCGCCCTCTTCGGCGTGGTCCTGTCCCAGGCCGCCTCGCGCCGACGCGCCTAGGCGCCCATCCGGGCCAGCCACCACTGGTTCATCTGCCAGATCGACCGCTCCAGCGGCGAGAGTCGCCCCTGGCCGCTCGCCGGTGCGTTCAGGCCGCGCCAGACGAGGTCGTTGACGACGATGTCCTCAGCATGGATCGCCGCCGTCGCCTGCTCCAGATGCGCCAGCACGTCGTCAGCCCCCTCCATCTCGAGCACATGGCGCGGAACGCAGACGTGGATCTTCAGCACGAAGCGGTCGCCCGCAGTGGGCAGGACCTGGTACCAGGCCATGCCGTCGCCATGCAGCGCGAACATGAAGTGCGGGAACGCCACCGCCGCGAACAGCGCCCCGGCCTGCCAGTCCGGCAGGCCCTGGACCAGCCGCGGACGGCCGGGATCGGGCGCCGCTGCCGGCATGTGCAGGATTGACCAGGGCCCGTCATTGTCGGGAACCGAGGAATCCCGGGCATGAAACCCCGGTTCCAGGGTCTGCGCGTGGGCGGCCAGGTGGTGGTAGGCCTCCATGAAATTCTCGACGAGAACCTTCCAGTTCCAACCGCTGTCGTAGGTGAGGGTTCGCGCGACCACCATGTCGCCGACGCCGAACGCCTCGAAGTAGCGGCGCAGGCTCTCGACCTGCGGCGCGAAGGGGGGCGCCTGCGGGTCGAGATTGGCCATCACGAAGCCTTCCCACACCTCGCTGCGGAACTGGGTGAGGCGGCAGTCGTCGGAGGGGAAATCCCTCGCCCCCTCCATCAGCGGCGCGGCCGCCAGCCGTCCTTCGGTGTCGTAGCTCCAGGCGTGATAGGGGCAGGTGAACAGCTTTCGCCGCCCCGTCCCCTGCGCGACTGGCGCGGCCCGGTGACGGCAGACATTGGCCATCACCCGGAACGTCCCGTCCAAGCCGTGCACCAACAGCACCGGCTGGCCGGCCAGGTCCATGGCGATGAAGTCGCCGGGCTCAGGGACCTGGTCCACACGCGCCAGCGGCGTCCAGCTGCGCCGCAGGATCCGCTCGGTCTCCAGCGCATGGATATCCTGACGCACATAGGCGGCGGCAGGCAGCGTCCAGGCGTCTTCCAGCTGCCGCCGCGACCGCGCGATCTCCTCGGCGCTGAGGCCGGGCAATAGGCTCGCTTCCATCTCGTCGCCTCCCTTGGCGTTGTCGCTCGATACGTCGCCGAAGGACCGGGAGTCAATTATTTTGATCGATCGTTTTAAATTGGACGGATTACGCCGTCGGGAGTATGGGATTTCCATGACGCCGACGCCCGCCCGTCGCCCCGTCGGCCGCCCGCGCGGCGACGGGCGGCCCCACCTGACCCGCGACGAGGCGCTCCTGGCCGCCGCGCGGCTCATCAGCGCCGAGGGCTACACCGGCGCCAGCATCCGCATGATCGCCCAGGCGCTGGGCGCGGCGCCGGCCTCGTTGTTCAATCTGTTCCCCAACAAGGACGCGCTGCTGAACGAACTGGTGGTCTATCTCGCCGCCCCTTCGCTCGATTTCTACGCGCGTCTGGCGGCCCTGGCCCTCCCGCCCGAAGTCGCGCTGTTCAAGAGCCTGTTTGAGGAAGCAGCTCTCGTCGCTTCGGTAGACCGGACGTTGCCGGCGATCTTCTACCTGCCGGAACTGCAAAAGCCGCAGTTTGGGCCGGCGCAGCAGGCGCGCGCGGCGCTGGTCGCTCACTATCGGCGGCTGATCGAGGCGGGACTGGCGAGCGGGGCGCTGCAGTGCGACCTGCCCGACCTGGCCGCTGAACAGATGCTGCAGATGAGCGAGACCAGCGTCCTGGCCACGCTGCCGGCCTCCCCTCAGGCGCAGGCCAGGGCGAGCGCCCGCTTCGCCTTGCGCGCCCTGCTCGCCGATCCCGCGCGGCTCGACGCGGTCGAGGCCCAATCTTCGCAAGTGGATCTGACGATCCTCTAGTCCTCAATGCGCCGCGTGATGCTCGGCGTTGCGCTTGCGGGTCGCCGCGGCCTTCTTGGCCGACGCCGAGCGCTCGGCGGCTGTGCGACCGGCTGAAGCCGCCCCGCCCTTCCGACCGCCCTTGTGCGCCGCCGGATGGCCGGTGTGCTTGCCGCGGCCCGAACCGCCCGGCGCCTTGCCGCCGCCGTCGTCCTTGTTGACCGTCGCCCAGGCCCGGCGCTCGGCCTCCTTCTCGGGCACGCCCCTGGCTTCGTAGCCTTGCGCGATATGGTCGGCCTTGCGTTCCTGCTTGTCGGTGTATTTCGACTTGTCTCCGCGAGGCATGACGAACACTCCTCCTGCTGAGGCAGGGGCAACCCGGCGCGGCGGCGATGGTTCCCAGCGCCTAGCTCAGCGCCCAGGCGGTCCGCGCCGCCTCGATCGCCGCCAGCTTGGCGTGGAACGCGCTCCAATCGTCCCGCTCGGCGATATCCGCCCAGATCGCCTCGATCTCATCGATCAGCAGTTCCTGCGGCTCAGGACTTGCGAAGTACGGATCGGCCAGCCGCTCGGGCCGCTCGGGCGCAAAGCCCTTCAGCAGTTCGCGGAACTCGGCGAAGTCCTCCCCGCCGTAGATGTCGCCGCGCGCGCTCGCCAGCGCCCGGGCCTCGTCGCCGCAGAACCAGTCGAAGAAGAACGGCTCCCAGCGCAGGCGCTCGCCGCCCTGGGCGATGGCGCGGAACGTGGCGTTGGCGAAAGCCACCTCCCTGGCCGCCTCGCCGCGCTGCAGCCCCAGGCGGTTCAGCAGCGCCCCGGCCAACTCCCGGCGATAGCGCGGCCCAAATCCGTTCAGCGCCGCGATCAGCGGCTCGTCGGGACTGACCTGCGCCAGGCACCCGGCCAGCTGCTGCAGGTTCCAGAACACCGCCTCGGGCTGGCGGCCGAAGCTGTACAGCCCGGCGGTGTCGAAATAGGCGGCCGTGAAGTTCGGGTCGTTGTGCGGCAGGAACCGGTAGGGGCCGTAGTCGAAGCTCTCGCCGGTGATGTTCATGTTGTCGGTATTCAGCACCCCGTGCACGAACCCGGCGGCCATCCAGCGCGCAGTCAGCCGCGCCGCGCGTCCGGCCACGGCTTCCAGCAGCGCCGCACCCTTGTCCGGAGCGTTCCCCAGCTCTGGGTAGTAGAGCTCGACCACATGCTCGACCAGACGCGTAGTGGCGGCCGCGTCCTGCAGATAGGCCTGGCGCTGGAAGGTCCCGAACCGGACGTGGCTGTGCGAGAGCCGCACCAGCACCGAGGATCGGGTCGGGCTCGGCTCGTCGCCGCGCATCAGCTGTTCGCCGGTCTCAATCAGCGAGAACGAGCGCGAGGTCGGCACGCCCAGCGCCTCGAGCATCGCCGTGGCCAGCACCTCGCGCACCCCGCCCTTCAGGGTCAGCCGTCCGTCGCCGGCCCGCGACCAGGGCGTCGTCCCTGAACCCTTGGTCCCCAGCTCCAGAAGCCGCCCGGTCCCGACCTCGCGCATCTGGGCGAAGGTGAAGCCGCGGCCGTCGCCAAGGTCGGGGTTGTAAACACGGAACTGGTGGCCGTGATAGCGCATGGCCAGAGGGGCGCTCAGCTGCCCCGGCAGCGGCTCGAAACGGCCGAAGTGCGCCACCCATTCGTCGTCGCTCAGCGCGTCGAGTCCCACGCTGGCCGCGGCCCGGTCATTGCGGAAGCGCAGGAAAGTCATCGGGAAATCGGCCGCCGCCACCGGATCGAAGAACACCGGTCCGAGGTCCTGGACATGCGGATCGGGGCGATAGGCGGGCGAGACGGGCATGTCCATCAGATGCGCGATCACATCGACGCCAGCAACGACCGATTGAGGTATTTCACGCGGCGCCCGCATGGTAACCGGAGCCATGGCGAGACGACTGACCCTGGACTTCCTGAAGACCGAAACGGCTTCAGGCGTGATCTTGACCACCGCCGCGCTGCTGGCCGTGGCGTTGGCCAACTCGCCCTGGGCCGATCACTACTTCGCCTTCATCAAGCACGAGATCACCATCCAGATCGGGGCCTTCCACGAGGCCAAGCCGGTCTACCGATGGATCAAGGAAGGCTTGATGGCGATCTTCTTCTTCGTCGTCGGGCTTGAGATCAAACACGAGATCCTGCGCGGCGAGCTATCTAATCCCCGCCGCCTGGCCCTGCCGGTGCTGGCCGCGCTCGGCGGCATGATCGCCCCGGCCGGGGTCTATCTGATGCTCAACCTCGGCCAGGGGGGCGCCCCGCAGGGCTGGCCGACCCCAACCGCCACCGACATCGCCTTCGCCCTGGCGGCGCTGGCCGTGGCCGGGCCGCGGCTGCCGTCCTCGCTGCGGATCTTCCTGCTGACCCTGGCCATCGCCGACGACCTCGGCGCGGTGGCGCTGATCGCCATTCTCTTCACCTCCGAGGTCAACATGTACGCCCTGGGCGGGGCGGCCGCCTCCATCGCCCTGATGGCGCTGATGTCGAAGTGGAAATCGGCGCCCTACCTGTTCTACGCGGCCTGTTTCGCGCTTGCCTGGGCCTTCTGCCTGAAGAGTGGGGTGAACACCTCGCTGGCTGGGGTCGCCGCGGCCATGACCGTGCCGATCGACCCGCGCAAGCCGGGCCATGAGGGGCCGCTGAAGCACTTCATGGAGAGCCTGCACCCCTATGTCGCCTACCTGATCCTGCCGCTGTTCGCCTTCGCCGCGGCCGGCTTCTCGTTCCAGGGTCTGTCGCTCTCGACCCTGGCCAACCCGGTGCCGCTCGGCATCGCCATGGGCCTGTTCGTCGGCAAGCAGATCGGCGTCTTCGGCTTCTCGGCGGCGGTGATCGGTCTGAAGCTGGCCCGCCGCCCCACCGGCGCCAAGTGGCTGGAGCTCTACGGCGTCTCGCTGCTCTGCGGCGTCGGCTTCACCATGAGTCTGTTCATCGGCGGCCTGGCCTTCGACCCCAACGACACCCTGGCCCAGACCGAGGTGCGCATGGGCGTCATCGCCGGTTCGATCCTCTCGGCGCTGGTAGGCATGGGCGTGCTCGCCTACGCCCAGCGCCAGCGCAATGAGGCCAACGACTAGCGCCCATCCGCTCCCCGCGCAGCAGAACGCCTCAGGCGGGGCGCGGCCTCAGACCAGCTCGCGCGCCCAGAGCTCCTCGCCCCGCGCGGCGGCGATGATCCTCACCTCGCCGGCGAAGGCGGCCACGCTGTCCACCGTCTGGGCGAAGTCCGGCGCGTCCGGCTCGCCGCTCTGGCTGACCACCACCGCGGCGATCGGCAGGCCGCGCGCACGCAGGGTCTCGATCGCCGTCAGGGTATGGCTGATCGCGCCAAGATACGATCCGCCGACCACCACGCTGGGCAGGCCGAGCGTCGCCATCAGGTCGAGGCCGGTGCCGTCCTCGGCCATCGGCGACATCACCCCGCCGGCGCCCTCGACCAGCATCAGGTCCGCGGCGCTGGCCGCCAGTCCGGCCCGGCAGAAGTCGGTCAGGGTCGAGATCCGCAGGTCCACGCCCTCGCGCCGCGCGGCCATCGGCGGCGACAGCGGGGCGGTGAAGCGCAGCGGCGCGATGGCGTCCAGCTCGGCCAGGGTCAGCGGCCGGCCCATCGCCGCCAGCAGCCGTCCCGGATCGCTCTGCGCCCAGTCGGCCTCGTCTATCCCGCTCACCGCCGGCTTCAGCGCCGCGACGCTCAGGCCCTTGGCGCGGGCCGCGCGCAGCATGGCGCAGGCGACATAGGTCTTGCCGACGTCGGTATGGGCGCCGGTGACGAACAGCTGGCGCATCAGGCCTCCTCCATCAGCGGGCGCACCGCCGCCGCCAGGCGATCGATCTCTTCATCCGGATGTCCGGCGGTGAACGCCACCCGCAGCCGCGCCGTACCGGCCGGCACGGTCGGCGGGCGGATCGCCACCACCAGGAAGCCCTGCGCCTCCAGCGCCTGCGCCGCCGCCAGGGTGCGGCCCGCCTCGCCCAGCACGATCGGCACCACCGCGCTGGTCGCCAGCGGCAGGTTCAGCGCTCGCGTAAAGCGCCGCGCCTTGGCCAGCACCGCGGCCACCCGCTGCGGCTCCGCAGCGATCACGTCCAGCGCCGCCAGCGCCGCGGCCGCGTTCGCCGGCGGCAGGCCGGTCGTGTAGACCACCGTGCGTGTGCGGGTCTTGATGAAGTCGATCACCGGGGCGCTGGCGCAGACATAGGCGCCATAACCGCCCAGCGCCTTGGAGAAGGTGCCCATCGCCAGGTCGACCTTGGCGGTGGGGAACATCGCCGCTGTCCCGCGTCCCTCGCCGACCACGCCCAGCCCGTGCGCGTCGTCGACCAGCAGCCAGGCGTCGTTCGCCTGGGCCAGGGCGCTGATCTCGTCCAGCGGCGCGACGTCGCCGTCCATCGAGAACACCCCGTCGGTGGCGATCAGCGCGCGGTCCGCCTCGCCGCGATAGGCGGCCAGCTTCGCCGCCAGATCGGCGACGTCGTTGTGGGCGAACGGTACGATCTTCGCCCGCGACAGCTGCGAGCCCGACCAGATGCAGGCGTGGGCCAGGTCATCGATCAGGATCAGGTCGCCCTCGCCGACGACGGTCGGAATGATCCCCGAATTGGCCAGGTAACCCGAGCCGAACACGCAGGCGGCCTCTGCGCCCTTGAGCGCCGCCAGCCGCGCCTCGAGCTCGCCGAAGATCGGGTTGTCGCCGGTCACCAGCCGCGAGGCGCCCGATCCGACCCCGTGCTCCTCGACCGCCGCCAGCGCCGCGGCCTTCACGGCCGGATGATGCGACAGGTTCAGGTAGTCGTTGCACGAGAACGACAGCAGCCGCCGTCCATTCCTTTCGACCCACAACCCGTCCAACCGGCGGGTCGGGACCAGGGTGCGCTTCAAGCTGCGCGCCTCGAGCGCATCGAGCTTGGACTGGGCGAAGGCGGTCAGGCTGTCCATCACGGCGCGCGGTATGCACGAGGCCGGCGTTCGGTTAAAGCCACGGCTCATGACTTTCCCGACACCGGACTGGCTTACCCAAGGCGCCCGCAACGTCTGGCGCCCCTATTGTCAGATGAAGACGGCGCCCGCGCCGCTGGCGGTGGCCCGCACCGAAGGCGCGCGGATCATCCTGGAGGACGGCCGCGAACTGATCGACGGCGTCGCCTCCTGGTGGACCGCCTGTCACGGCTACAATCATCCGCACATCCGCGCGGCGGTGACCGCGCAGTTGGAGCGCGCGCCGCACGTGATGTTCGGCGGCCTGGCGCACGAACCGGCCTATCGGCTGGCCTCCCGGCTTGCAGGCCTGCTGCCCGGCGACCTCAACCACGTCTTCTTCGCCGAAAGCGGCTCGGTGGCGGTTGAGATCGCCATGAAGATGGCGCTGCAGTACTGGATCAATCGCGGCGTAGCCGGCCGCACCCGGTTCCTGTCGTTCCAGGGCGGCTATCACGGCGACACCCTGGCGACGATGACCATCTGCGATCCCGATGAGGGCATGCACAGCCTGTTTTCCGGGGTGATGCCGTCTCAGATCGTCACCGCCCTGCCGGTCGACGCCGCCTCGGAAGCGGCCCTCGACGCCCTGATGGGTGAGAAGGCCGGCGAGATCGCCGCGATCATCGTCGAGCCGCGCATTCAAGGCGCCGGCGGCATGCTGTTCCATTCCGACGAGGTGCTGCGCACCCTGCGCCGGCTGGCCGACAAGCACGACCTGCTGCTGGTCTTCGACGAGATCTTCGTCGGCTTCGGCCGCACCGGCGACCTGTTCGCCTGTTCCGGCTCGCGCGTGACGCCCGACATCGTCACCCTGTCCAAGGCGCTGACCGGCGGCACCCTGCCGCTCTCGGCGGCCATCGCCCGCAGCCGGGTGTTCGAGGCCTTCTGGTCCGACGACGCCGGCGCGGCCCTGATGCACGGCCCGACTTACATGGCCAACCCGCTGGCCTGCGCCGCCGCCAACGCCAGCCTCGACCTCTTCGAGACCGGCCAGTGGAAGGCCGACGTCGCGCGCATCAACGCCGCCCTGGCCTCCGGGCTGGAGCCCTGCCGCGCCGCCCCCGGCGTCGTCGACGTGCGCACCTACGGGGCCATCGGCGTCGTCGAGTTCGACCGCCACGTCGAAAGCGGCCCGCTCTGCATGGCCTTCGCCGAGCATGGCTGCTGGATCCGCCCGATGGGCAAGGTCGTCTACCTGACCCCGCCCTACGTCACCACCGACGCCGAACTCGCCCAGCTCACCGGCGCGATCCGCAAGGTGCTGTCGGACCTCTAATTGCTCCCCCAAAGGGGGAGGGGTTAGCTGCCGCCTATCCCACCGCCGCCTTCAGCGCCGCAGCGGTTTCCTTCACCGCCTCATGCACCGCCGGCGAGACGTCGGGCATGACGTAGAAGTCGTGGATCAGCCCCGGATACTCGACGTGGGTCGCCGAAACACCGGCCTCGGTCAGGCGGCGGGCATAGTCGCGGCCCTCGTCCTTCAGCGGGTCGAACCCAGCCGTCACCACCAGGGCCGGCGGCAGGTCGCCGCTCAGCTTGGCGCCGCCCAGGAAGGCGCGGCCCGATTGTGCATGGCCGATCGCGGCCAGCGACTTGTCGAACCAGGCCAGCGCCGCCTTGGTCAGGATCGGCCCGTCCAGCTCCTTGCGCGAGGCTGTCTCCACCTCCGGCCAGATGCCCGGATAGAGCAGCAGCTGGAAGGCGATCTTGCGGGCCGGATCGTTCTTCAGGTCGATGGAGACCGAGGCCGCCAGGTTGCCGCCGGCCGAGTCGCCGCCGACCGCGATGCGCTTGGGATCCATGCCCAGTTCGGCGGCGTGGTCGAACGCCCACTTGGTCGCCGCCAGCGCGTCGTCGTGGCCGGCCGGGAACGGATGCTCCGGCGCCAGCCGGTAGTCGATCGCCAGCACCCGCACGCCGGCCAGCGAGGCCAGCCGCCTGCAGTGGCCGTCATGGGTCTCCAGGTCGCCGATGGTGAAGCCGCCGCCGTGGAAATAGACCAGGCCGCCGCTCGGGGTCTGGGCGCCCGCCGGGGTGTACAGCCGCGCTGGGATCGAACCGGCTCCGCCGCCGACCTGCAGGTCCTTGGTCGTGACGTCCTGCGGCGGGTTCTGGTCGGTCGCCTTGCGCTGCATCTGGTAGCCCATGCGGATCATGGCGGGCGGCACGGCGTCCAGCGGCGGGGCGTTCGCGGCCTGCTCGGCGGCCGCGTCGATCATCGCTTTGAAGTTGGGGTCGAGCATCTGGTTCTTCCTAATGACTGCGCTCAGCGCACGGCCTTCTCACGCGGGGGCCGTTGAAATGTCTTATGAAAACGGGCCGGCAAGATCCTCTCTCGCCGGCCCGCCTCAAGGATGGTCCCTTCCTGAAGGAAGAGGCGTCGTCGTCCTTACTCGGCGGCTTCCTTCGGCGCGTAGCCGAGGACGGCCTTCACTTCGAGGAACTCGTTGAAGGCGAAATCGCCCCACTCGCGCCCGTTGCCGCTCATCTTGTAGCCGCCGAACGGCGCCATCAGGTCGCCGCCGCCGCCGTTGATCGACACCTGGCCGGCGCGCAGCTTGGACGCCACTTCGCGGGCCTTGGCGAGGTCGGCCGCCTGAACGTAGGCGGCCAGGCCGTACTCGGTGTCGTTACCGATCTGGACGGCCTGGTCGAGATTCTCGTAGCCGAGGATCGACAGCACCGGGCCGAAGATCTCTTCCTTGGCGATGGTCATGTCCGGGGTGACGTTGGCGAACACGGTCGGCTTGACATAGTAGCCGACGTCCAGGCCCTCCGGACGGCCGACGCCGCCGGCGACCAGGGTCGCGCCCTCGTCGATGCCGGCCTGGATCAGCTTCTGGATCTTATTGAACTGCACTTCGGAGACCACCGGGCCGAGCTGGCTGTTGCCGTTCGGATCGCCGACGGTGACCTGGGCGGCCGCTTCCTTCGCCACCGCGATCGCCTCGTCCATACGCTTTTGCGGGACCAGCATGCGGGTCGGGGCGTTGCAGGACTGGCCGGAGTTGGTCATCACCGTGGCCACGCCGCGGCCCACGCCCTTGGCGAAGGCGTCGTCGTCCAGGACGATGTTCGGGCTCTTGCCGCCCAGTTCCTGCGCCACGCGCTTGACGGTCGGGGCGGCGTTCTTGGCCACCTCGATGCCGGCGCGGGTCGAACCGGTGAACGAGATCAGGTCCACGTCCGGATGGCTCGACAGCGGCACGCCGACGCCGACGCCGTCGCCTTGGACCAGGTTGAACACGCCGGCCGGCACGCCGGCGGCATGCATGATCTCAGCGAAGATGTGGCCGGTGAACGGCGCCACTTCCGACGGCTTCAGCACCATGGTGCAGCCGGTCGCGATGGCCGGGGCCACCTTGCAGACGATCTGGTTCAGCGGCCAGTTCCAGGGGGTGATGAAGCCGCAGACGCCGATCGGTTCCTTGACGATCATCGTCGGTCCGCGGTCCTCGGTGAACTTGTAGTCCTTCAGCACCGCCACCGCGGTGCCCAGGTGCCCCATGCCGATCGGAACCTGCGCGCGCTGAGCCAGGCTGGCCGGGGCGCCCATTTCCTCGGTGACCGCGACGGCCAGGTCGCCGAAGCGCTTCTGGTACTCGGCCAGGATGCGGTTCAGCACATCCATACGCTCTTCGCGGGTGGTCTGCGACCAGGTCGCGAACGCCTTGCGGGCGGCCTTCACGGCCTTGTCCACATCGGCCGCCGAGCCAAGCGAGATCTTGCCTGCGACCTTCTCGGTCGCCGGGTTGATGACGTCGAGCGTCTTGGGTTCGACCGGATCGACCCATTGACCGTCGATATAGAACTGCAGGTACTCGCGCATGACGTCCTCCCGGAGGCGTTCGTTGGATTATTGGCGCGCCGACGAGATCCCCCGACGGCTTCAAACAAGCATTTTAGTGATCATTGATCACTGTGGAAGAGGCAACCTTCAAACCCTGAGGAATTCAGGCCGAAACCCGCCCCTCCAATTGGTGCACGTGAGGCTGTCCCGCAACCGGGCTGCGGCCCTTCAGGACATAACCGGCCCGGATCGAGCCGATGTAAAGGTCCTTCAGGTCCGGGCCGCCCCAAGTGACGTTGGTCGGATGGTTCACCACCTCGCCCGACGGATCGTGAATCACCGTCGTCACCTCCAGCGCCGGCGTGATCGCCACCACTTTGTTGGCGGCCGGCAGGCAGACCCAGAGATTGCCTTCGGCGTCGAGACCTATCCCGTCAGTGTAGCCGAGATCGTTGTGATCGACCCCGGGGCCCGGGGCCTGCAGCTTGCCCAGCACCGGCCCGTAGCGGCCGCCGGCCCCCAGCTTGCCGCCCGCGTGGACCGGAAAACGCAGCACGTCCGCCCCGCTGGTCTGGGCGCAGAACAGGTACTGCTCGTCGGCCGACAGGGCCATGCCGTTCGGGAACTTCAGCCCCTCGGCCACGACCTCGCTCGAGCCGTCCGGCCGCAGCACGAAGATGAAGCCGTCGGCGCGTCCGTCCAGCGCCTGCGGCCAAGTCTCGGCATGGGTGGAGTTGGCGCACCAGATGTTCCCGGCCCGGTCGATCACCGGATAGTTGGCGCTGGTCAGCCGCCGCCCGCCGACTTCCGTCAGCAGGGTCTCGTGCGCTCCCGTCGCCGGATCGAACCGCTGCAGCGGCCCGTCCTCGCGGTCATAGATGCCGAAATTGGCGATCAGCACCCGGCCCTGGCGGTCCATGTTGATCCCGTTCGGTGCCCCGCCCTTGGGACCCATCCGCTTGAACGAGCCGTCGGGAAAGATCTCGGCCACCGCGCACTGGTGGTCGGACGCGAAGACCCGCCCGCCCGGGCCGACCACGACGTCCTCCGGACGATCGATCCCCACGGCGACCTTGGTCAGGTCGCCCGGCGCGATGGGCGATAGGGGCATGGCGTTTCCTCCGGCGTTTTCGCCAGCTTGGCCTGCGCAGTCGGGATTGGGCAAGCGACGGACATCTTTCCGCCCCAACGACACCCGCATAAGGTGCGACAAAATGAAAACACACCGCTAGGGAGCGCCCATGAAACTCACTCAGCTGCCGCTGCTCGCCGCCGCATGCGCCGTCGCCGGTTCGGCCCACGCCGCAGATCTCTATGGCTCGCTCGGCTATGCGCAGTTCGAAACCAAGCAGCTCGACACGAGTCTGGGCGCCGTCCAGGGCCGCTTCGGCGCGCGCCTCGCGCCGCACCTGGGAATTGAAGGCGAGCTTGCCTTCGGCGTCGATGACGACCAGGTCGACATGCCCGTCCTCGGCTACGCCTGGAGTGAGGAACTCCAGCACCAGGCGGGACTCTACGCGGTGGGCTTCCTGCCGATCACCGAGAACGCCGAGGTCTTCGCCCGGCTGGGCTTCGGCTACGCCAAGCTCAACACCAAGGCCAGCTATCTCGGCCAATCCATGGACGTAGACCGCACCGAAGACGCCTTCAGCTTCGGCGTCGGCGCGCAGTATTTCTTCGCCGGCGCCAACGGGGTGCGGATCGACTACACCCGCCACGAGTTCGGCGACGACGCCCCCGCCGACGCCTGGGCCGTGGCCTACGTGCGCAAGTTCTAAAGGCGCTAGACGCCCGTCGTCGGTCCGATGCCTTCGCCGTCCTCGGGGAAGGTCATCCACTTTTCCCGCTTCTCGCGCGCCTCGCGCTTGGCCTGGAAGTCGTTGGCCCGCGACATCAGCGCCTTCGCGTCGCGGCCAAGCTGGGCGAAGTTCGAATCCGGCGGCGCCGTCAGCGCGGTCGGATGAAAGACCTCGATGTCGTGCAGCAGCTGAAGGAACTCGTGGTCCTCCCGGCTGCCGTGCGCCGGGGGGTGTTCCAGAAGGTCCGCCACCCGCTGAAGGGCCGCCTCGAAGGACTCCTGGTCTTTAATCATCTAGATGCTCCTGCCGTCGGGCGAAGCCGCAGGGCGACGCCCCGCCAAAGCAAAGGCTTGAGGCGGCTTCCGGTTCCCTCGCCGGACAGGCCGGCCTCACTCCCCGTAGGTCTTCGGATCGAGCGCGAAGGCCAGCCCCTGCCAGGCGCCCTCGCCAGCGTCATGCGCACGGCGATTGGCCCGCGCAATATGCGTATGCCCCGCCTGATCTCACGGACCTATCCGGGCGAATGGGAGCAGGCGGCCGGCGTCGATCTGCCCGCGCCCACGGGCGTCATCGAGTTCGCTCGCTATCTGCAGGGCGCAGCGGGCCTGGGCTGCGCCATCGGCTCCTGGTTCGCCGTCAAGGCCGAGATCGAGAGCGGCGCGCCGCTGGCGCCGTTCGGCTTCGTCCAGGCGCTGACTCCTTGCGTGTTTGTGCGGGCCCGCGCGACGCCCGATCCTCTCGCCGTAGCCTTCCGCGACTGGGTGGTGGCCGAGGGCGCCAGCGGCCCGCTGCCGCCGGGTGTCGGCCCGCGGCCCTGACCTCCCCCTTGCGAACGCCCCCCGCCCGCTCTAAAGCCGGTCCCATAACGCCGGAGCTTGCTATGACCGCGATCTTGACCATCCTTGCCTTCATCGTCGTCATCGGCGGGCTGAACTACTTCGAGTTCGGCCGGCTCGACTAAGGGCGCTCGTTGGCTGACACCGCGCGCGGCGCGGCCCTCATCACCGGGGGTTCGCGCAGGATCGGCCGGGTCCTGACCCAGGCCGCCGCCGACGCGGGTTTCGATGTCGCCATCCACGTCCGCACAATCGACGACGACGCCGAGGCCGCCGCGGCCGACGTCCGCGCCCGCGGCCGCAAGGCCTCCATCCACGCCTGCGACCTGCGCGACGAGGGGGCCACCGCCCCGCTGGTCGGCGCGGCCGAGAGCGAACTCGGCCCCGTCACCCTGCTGGTCAACTGCGCCTCGGTGTTCGAGAACGACGCCTTCGCCAGCATGAACCGCGCCTCCTGGGACGCCCACCTGGAGACGAACCTGCGCAGCCCCCTGGTGCTGGCCCAGGCCTTCGCCCGCCGGCTGCCGGCCGATCGCACGGGCCAGATCGTCAACATCCTGGACCAGCGGGTGTTCGCGCCCGGCCCCGAATTCTTCAGCTACTCGCTGTCCAAGAGCGCGCTTTGGGCGGCCACCCAGATGCTGGCCCAGGAGCTGGCCCCGCGCATCCGGGTCAACGGCATCGGCCCTGGCCCCACCCTGCCCTCGATCCACCAGCAGGGCAGCGATTTCGATGACGAAGTCGCAGGCACCCTGCTCAAGCGCCCGGTCGATCCGGCCGAGATCGGCCATGCGCTGCGGTACCTCATTGACGCAAGGTCGGTGACGGGCCAGATGATCGCCGTCGACGCGGGCCAGCACCTGGCCTGAGCCGCTTCCCCGGGAACGGAGCCCCCTTGGTTCTTCCATCGTTGCAGCAAAGTTCGCCTGAGGCTCCGTCCCCCGAGCCGCAGGGACGCGTGGTCATGACCAAGGTGTTCGTCACCGGCCTGAAGGTCGATGCCGAGATCGGCGTCTACGCCCACGAGAAGGGCGCCTCCCAGCCGCTGATCGTCGATGTCGAGCTCGACGTGCCGACCGCCGGCGCCACGCGCCTGGCCGACACCGTCAACTACGAGACGATCGGGGAGTCGGCGCGCGCCATCGCCGCCGCCGGCCACATCCAGCTGGTCGAGGACTTCGCCGAGCGCCTGGCCCGCGCCTGCCTCGCCGATCCGCGAGTGATGCGCGCCCGCGTGCGGGTGGAAAAGCCGCAGGCGTTGGCGCCCCACGCCGCCGCCGCCGGGGTCGAGATCACCGTCGTCCGGGGCTGATGGCCAGCTACGCCGCGCGCCTCTCGCCGCTGCAGGGCGAAACCGTCTGGACGATCGAGAAATCCGCCATCGTCGAGCGCCGCACCGGGCGCGAGCGCCGCTTCCCGCTGGCCGAGTTGCGCGGCGTCACCCGCGCCGGCCGCGGCGCGGTGCTGCAGTTCCAGCGCCGCCGCCTGACCATCCCGGCCCTCACCTATGGCGAGGCCCTGCGCCCGCAGGACCAGGCCGAGACCTTCGAGGCGTTTCTGACGGCCCTGTCCCAGGCCGCCCCTGACCGCCCGATCCGCCGCCCCTCGCCGAACGCCGAAGCCGTGCTCTGGATCATGGGCCTGATGGCGGTCGGCGCGGCGGCCGTGCTGCTGGCCGCCGGCGTCGCCGGAGCCTGGTTGCTGGGCGTCGCCCTGGCCGCGCGGCTGGTCTTCGTGGTGATCCTGGGCGCCGCGGTGCTGCCGTGGCTGGGGCGCAAGCCGCGGTAATCGCCGCCCGACCAAGCGACATGAACGCGAATTAAGCTGGAATTCGCGCTGATCAGGGCCACATCCTGTTCAGGCATTTCGCTTGGGAGACTGAATTGAGCCAAACCGAAACCACCGTTGTGACGACCGAGGACCGCGTCCTGCCGGCAGTGGTCTACGGCCTCTACCTGCTCGGGCTGGTGAACGGCCTGACCATCCTGGTTGGACTGGTGGTGGCCTACATCAACCTCGACAAGGCCGGCCCGCGGATGCGGAGCCACTACGACTTCCAGATCCGCACCTTCTGGATCGGGCTGGCGATCTTCCTGTCGCTGGGCCTGCTGATCGGGATCAGCGCGGTGCTGTCCCTGGTGCTGATCGGGATCCCGTTCCTGATGCTGTTCCTCTTCCTCTGGGGCGCGGTCGGGGTCTGGTTCGCCGTCCGCTGCATCATCGGTCTGGTCTACGTTTCGCAGGACCAGGCCTATCCGCGGCCGAACACCTGGCTGATTTGACGGCAATCGCAGCGCCGCGCCGCTCGAAAGGGCGGCGCGGCCGTTGTCGCGCCCGGCCTGTGGCGCCCCCGCACTAGACCCCCTCCCCCTGCTTTGGCAGCATCGGCCCTCGTCGACGCCATGGGGGGCGACGGCGCGGGGGGGTTCGTAGCCAACCTGGTCTGGCGCTGCTGCGGGGGAGCGCGAGCGACGGTCCAGGGGCGGCTGGAGGGCGAATCCCCCCATCCCCATTCGTCATCGGGCTCAGAAACAAAAACGCCGCCTGGAACGATCCAGGCGGCGAACTTGTCTGCGTGATCGTGGGGCCGCTTAGGCCGGCACGCTCTCGCGGCGCACCATGCGGGCGTAGTCATCGGCCAGGCCCAGCGACAGGGCGCCCGGCGTGAACCGGTATTCGCCGATCTCGCCGACCGGGGTCACCTCGGCGGCGGTGCCGACCACGAAGCATTCGGTGAAGCCCGCCAGCTCCTCCGGCTTGATGTGGCGCTCGATCACCTCGATGCCCTTGGACTTGGCCAGCGCGATCACCGACTGGCGGGTGATCCCGTTCAGAAAGCAGTCCGGGGTCGGGGTGTGCAGCGCGCCGTCCTTGACGAAGAACACGTTCGAACCCGTGCTCTCGGCGATGTAGCCGCGATAGTCGAGCATCATCGCGTCGGTGTAGCCGGCCTTCTCGGCGGCGTGCTTGGAGATGGTGCAGATCATGTAGAGGCCGGTGGCCTTGGCGTGGACCGGCTCGGTCTCCGGCGACGGGCGCTTGTACTTGGCCCAGGTCAGGCGGATGCCTTTGGCGCGTTCTTCCGGGCTGAAGTAGCTCGGCCAGTCCCACACCGCGATGGCGACGTGGATCTTGGTGTTCTGGGCCGAGACCCCGATCATCTCCGAACCGCGCCAGGCGATCGGACGCAGATAGGCGTCGGTCAGGCCGTTCTTGGCGCAGGTGTCCTTGCAGGCCTGGTCGATCTCCTCCACCGTGAAGGGGATTTCGAAGTCCAGCATCTCGGCCGACTTGAACAGACGCTCGGTATGTTCACGCAGCTTGTAGATCTCTCCCCCATACATCCGCTCGCCTTCGAACACCGCCGAGGCGTAATGGAGGCCGTGGGTCAGTACGTGCACCTTCGCCTCGCGCCAGGGCACGAACTGGCCGTCCAGCCAGATCCATCCGTCGCGATCGTCAAAGGGCACTAGAGACATGAGGGAAAGTCCTCCTTTCAATCTGGCCCCCTTACAGACTTCCTTGCCCCCTGCGTCAAACAAAATGGGTTTCAAAGTGTAATGGTCGCAGCCGATCCAAGGCTCATTCTGCGCGACGAGGAACTCGACGGCGGGCTCGAAATGCTGCTGCTCGCCGAGGCCGCGCTATGGGCCGGCGTCGACGCCGGACTGGAGACGGAATCAGCCCTCGGTCTTGGCCGCTCGCACTGGCGCGCGGCCTTTCTGCTCAAGCGCCGGCCGGGGGTCGGGGTGCAGGAACTGGCCCACCTGACCAGCCTCTCCAAGCAGGCCGCCAGCCGCATCGTCGCCGACCTTGAGGCCAAGGGCCTGGCCGAGAAAATCGCCGGCGACCTCGACGGCCGCCGCCGCGCCGTCAGCCTGACGCAGGCCGGCGCAGCCTTCGAGGACCGCATCTCAGAACGCTTGCGCGCCCAGCTCGCCCGGTCCTATCGGATGGGCGGCCTGGACGGCGTGGCCGGCGCCAGGCAGATCCTGTCGGCCCTGGCCGGCGGTCGGATGAAGAGCGGAGGCGCCTGATGGCCGCGGTCGAGACTGCCGAACGTCACCTGCTGGTGGTCGACGACGACGACCGCATCCGCGACCTGCTCAAGCAGTACCTGACCCGGCACGGCTTCCGCGTGACCACCGCGCCCGGCGGCGCCCACGCCCGCAGCCTGATCGAGACCATCGACTTCGACCTGGCGGTGTTCGACGTGATGATGCCCGGCGAGGACGGCTTCTCGCTCGTCCGCTGGCTGCGCGAACGCAAGGGCGCGGCCGGCCGCACCCCGGTGCTGATGCTGACCGCCCGCGGCCTGGCCGAGGACCGCATCGAGGGCCTGAAGCTCGGCGCTGACGACTACCTGGCCAAGCCGTTCGAGCCCGAGGAGCTGCTGCTGCGGATCGAAGCGATCCTGCGCCGCTCCGACCAGCGCCCGGCCGGCGCCGCCAACGGCAGCCTTTCGCTCGGCGCCTGCGCCTTCGACCTGGAGCGGGGAGAGCTGAGCCGCGGCGGCGTCCCGGTGCGCCTGACCGAGGCCGAGGTGGCGCTGCTGCGCCGCCTGGCCCGCAACCCGCACGAGCCCGTCGATCGCCTGGAACTGGCCCGCGAGACCGTCGATCCCTCCGGCCGCGCCGTCGACGTCCAGGTCACCCGCCTGCGCCGCAAGATCGAGAACGATCCCAAGACCCCGCGCTACCTGCAGACCGTCCGCGGCGTCGGCTACCTGCTGGCGCCCGATTGATGGCTGGGCGCCGCATAATTGCTCCGCCTCTGGGGGAGCTGTCAGCCGAACGGCTGACTGAGGGGGACTTTGACTCCGCAAGAGCAGTCCCCCTCCGTCTCGACGCTTTGCGTCGATCCACCTCCCCCAAGAGGGGAGGAACCGGAAAGTGAAACTTCCCCGCCGCCTCGAACCGCGCCTGGTGCAGCGGCTGATCAAGCGCAGCCTGCCGACCTCGCTGTTCGGCCGCTCGCTGCTGATCATCGTGCTGCCGGTGGCGCTGATGCAGATCGCAGTGACCTGGATCTTCTTCGACGCCCACTGGCAGACCGTCACCAGCCGGCTGTCCGACGGCCTAGCCGGCGAGGTCGCCTGGGCGGTCGAAAGCTATCAGGACGATCCCAGCCCCCAGACCATGGCGACGATCGCCGACCGGGCGGAGAAATCGCTGAACCTCTCAATCGCCCTGCAGCCGGGCCGCGAGCTGCCGCAGGGCCGGCGCACCAACGCCTTCGCCGTCGTCGACCGGGCGATCGACCGGGCGCTCTCCCAGCGGTTGGACGCCCCCTACTGGTTCGATACCACCCGCTACCCGGCCTATGTCGACATCCGGGTGAAGATCGACCAGGGGGTGATCCGCATCCTCGCCCCCCGCGACCGCGCCTTCGCCACCCAGGGCCACATCTTCGTGCTGTGGCTGGCCATGGCGACGATCCTGCTGACCGCCATCGCCATCCTGTTCATCCGCAACCAGACCCGCACCATCGAGCGCCTGGCCACCGCCGCCGACGCCTTCGGCAAGGGCGTCGATGCGCCCACCTTCAAGCCCAGCGGCGCGCGCGAGGTGCGTCAGGCGGCGCAGGCCTTCCTGGCCATGAAGTCGCGCATCCAGCGCCACATCGACCAGCGCACCGCCCTGCTGGCCAGCGTCAGCCACGACCTGCGCACCCCGCTGACCCGCCTGAAGCTGGAGCTCGCCCTGGCCGAGCCCGGACCGCGCACGGCCGAGATGAAGCGCGACCTGGCCGAGATGGAGCACATGATCGACGAGTACCTCGCCTTCGCTCGTGGCGAAGGCGGCGAGGCCGTCGAGACCGTCCACCTGAAGTCGCTGATCGACGAGGTCAGTGAAGGCGCCGTGCGCGCGGGGGCCCAGGTGCGGGTGGACGCCGATCCGGACCTGCTGGCCGCGGTGCGCCCCAACGCGCTGAAGCGGGCGCTCTCCAACCTGATCATGAACGCCGCGGCCCATGGCGAGACCGTCCAGGTCGCCGCCGCGCCGCGCACTTCGGGCGGGGTCGAGATCGTCGTCGACGACGATGGCCCCGGCATCTCAGAGGGCCGCTACGAGGACGCCTTCAAGGCGTTCAACCGACTCGACGACTCCCGGAACCAGAACGAGAAGGGCGTCGGCCTGGGGCTCGCCATCGCCCGTGACGTGGCCCGCAGCCACGGCGGCGACATCGTGCTCGACCGCTCACCGCTGGGCGGCCTTAGGGCGATTGTCAGGTTGCCTGGATAACCGGGTTCGGTCAGTCTCCGCCGCGCGCCACCGCCGGAGGAGTTCCCGATGTCCCTAGTCCGCCTCGCCGCCGCGACCGCCCTGGCCGTCGCGATCGCCTCGCCCGCCCTGGCCGCCGATCCGGTCGAGGGCCTGTGGCTGGTCCAGGCCGGCACCGCCAAGGTCAAGGTCGCCCCCTGCGCCAGCGACAAGTCCAAAATGTGCGGCCAGGTCGCCTGGCTGAAGACGCCGGGCGCCAAGGACGCCAACAATCCCGACGCGTCCCTGCGCAGCCGCCCGATCATGGGCATGTTGATGATCCGTGACTTCAAGCCGGCCGGCGCCGGCAAATGGACCAGCGGCAAGATCTACGATCCCAACTCGGGCAAGACCTACGGCTCGAAGATGAGCGCCAATCCCGACGGCACGCTCAAAGTCGAGGGCTGCGTCGCCGTCGTCTGCCAGGCCCAGACCTGGAAGCGCGCGAGCTAGGAGCTCCCCCTGATGGATGGTGTCATCCCGGTTTGCGAAGCAAGACCGGGACCATTCGCGCCGAGCTGCAGGGCAAGGAGAGGCCGCGACGGCTTTTGATGGATCGGGTGTTCATGGGTCCCGGTCTTCGGCTACGCCGAAACCGGGATGACACCTGATATGCATACCCCCAGGACCGGGAGGCGCCCTACCCGCCCAGTTCCTTCGAGCGCCGCGCCGCCGCAGCCACCGCCTCGCGCAACAGGTCCGGGAAGCCGCCGTCGGCCAGCAGCACCTCCAGCGCCGCCTGGGTGGTCCCGCCGGGCGAGGTGACCTGCTTGCGCAGTTCGGCCGGCTCCTCGCCGCTGCGGGCCATCAGCGCCGCGGCGCCGGCGATCGTCGAACGCGCCAGCCGGGCGCTGTCGGCGGCCGGCAGCCCGGCCGCCGCGCCAGCCGCCTCCAGCGCCTCGACGAAGGCGTAGAGATAGGCCGGCGCCGAGCCGGACACTCCGGTCGCCGCGTGCATCAGCTCCTCGTCGGCGACATCGACCACCGTCCCGACCGGCGAAAACAGCGCGTGGGCCCGGGCCTTGGCCTCGCCGTCGGCCGCAAAGATGCTGGCCGTGCCCTGGCAGACCGCGACCGCCGTGGTCGGCATGATCCGCGCCACCGCGCGGCCGCCGAACGCCTGCGAGATGTCGGCCGCGCGCACGCCGGCGGCGATCGAGACGATCACCGCGTCGGGGGCCAGGTGACCGGCGACCTGGGCGGCCGCCTCGCGCCACAGCTGCGGCTTGACCGCGAGCACCACGGTTTGCGCCTGCGCCAGCTCGGCGTTCGGCGGATTGACGCGCGCGCCGGCCGCCTGGGCCGCCTCCAAGGTCGGGTTTGAATAGGGTTCGCGGATCAGCAGATCGGAGGCCTGGAAGGCCCCGGCCATGCGCCAGCCCTCGATCAGCGCCCCGCCCATGCGGCCGGCGCCCAGCATCAGGATCGGCGTCATCGGAAAACCTCAAGCGTGACAGCCGGCGCGGTCCGGCGGCCATCACGCTCTAATGGTTTCGCTCGGCGACGCCTAGACCCTTTCCGGTTCAGGCGGAATCACCTGAACCGGACAAAAAGAGTCTATCTTCAAGAACTTAGAGCGTGACGGCCGCTTCAACCGGCTTCCACTTGAAGCTGTCACGCTCTAGGCTTCGCCGACGGTCTCGAACATGCAGGCGGCCACGGCGTCGGCCGCCGACTTCGACCCGCGCACCAGGAAGTCGAACGCCGGATAGAAGCGGTCGGCCGCCTCCATCGCCACGTCGATCATCGCCGCGGCCTGGGCCAGGCTCGGACGCTCGCCGGTCATAAGCGCCATCGAGTGGCGGAAGATGATCTCGCCGTCGTCCCAGACTTCGAAATGGCCCAGCCAGACGCGCTGGTTCAGGGTGGAGATCAGCTCGTAGGCAGCCGCCTTCTGCTCGGGCGTGGCTTGCAGGTTCACCGAAAGACAAAGTTGCAGGCAGTCCGCTTCCGGACGCCAGGCGAACCACAGTTCGTAGTCTTTCCAGTCGCCGGTCAGCGCAAAGGCGAGATCGCCGTCTTCCGTACGATCGAACTGCAGGTTTTCGGCGGTCAGCACATGCTCGACCACGTCTAGCGGGTCGAGAGTGACCAGGACGTCT
Organism: Phenylobacterium sp. NIBR 498073; assembly: GCF_027286305.1. Classification (NCBI taxonomy): domain Bacteria; kingdom Pseudomonadati; phylum Pseudomonadota; class Alphaproteobacteria; order Caulobacterales; family Caulobacteraceae; genus Phenylobacterium; species Phenylobacterium sp. NIBR 498073. Next base: position 1,090,678 of record NZ_CP114599.1, on the reverse strand, counting down.
TCGTCAGGCTGAGAGGTGTCCATTAGACCAGAGGTCCTTTCGCAGAGGGCGTCCGCGGCCGGGCCGGCCATCGAATCGCCTGCGATATTGAAAGTAAGCTGCTTCGCGGCGTTCGCGTCATCGGGTTTCTTTTCCCGAGCGAGCCACATTCGCGTGTATCGAGACCTAGTCTTTCTTCGCAGCCTTCTTGGGCGCCTGCTGCTTCAGCTCGGCCACCTCGGCGCGCAGCGCCGCGATCTCGGCCTTGAGGGCGTCGAGGTCGTCGCGGCGGACGAGGTCGAAATCGGCCACGAAGCGATCGGCCTGGGCGCGGAACGCCGCCTTGGCTTCGTCTCCGGCCGTCTGGGCCAGGCCCATCGCCGCGCTGGTCAGCTTGGCGAACTCGTCCAGAAAGGGGTTCTGAGTCTGCATGGGCCCTATATGGCCCGCCGGGGGATGAAAGCGAAGGGCTTCTCGTCTAAACCTTGATCGCGAAGCATTCGGAGACGCCCGCCTTGCCATTCCCCGATTTTGACCCGGTCCTCGTCCAGATCGGGCCTTTCGCAATCCGCTGGTACGCCTTGGCCTATGTGGCCGGCATCCTGCTGGGGTGGCGCTATGTCGCGGGGATGATGAAGAATCAGGCGCTGTGGGGGCCCCGCGGCGCGCCGGCCACGCCGGCCCAGGTCGACGACCTGATCCTCTGGATCACGCTCGGCATCATTCTCGGCGGCCGGCTCGGCCACGTGTTCTTCTACACCCCCCAGATCGTGCTCCAGGACCCGCTGCAGATCGTGAAGGTCTGGGAAGGCGGGATGAGCTTCCACGGCGGCGCGCTCGGCGTGCTGATCGCCGTGTTCGGCTTTTCCTACGTCAATAAGATCGACGTGCTGCGTCTCGGCGACGCGGTCACCGCCTGCGCGCCGATCGGGCTGTTCTTCGGGCGCATCGCCAACTTCATCAACGGCGAGCTCTGGGGCCGTCCGTCCGACGTCCCGTGGGCGTTCATCTTCCCCCAGGCTGACGGCGTCACCCCGCGCCACCCCAGCCAGCTCTACGAAGCAGCGCTGGAAGGCGTCGTTCTCTTCCTCATCCTGCGCTGGGCGACCCATCGCGCCGGCCTGCTCCAGCGGCGCGGCGTCGTGGCCGGGATCTTCCTGCTGGGCTACGCCGTCTTCCGCACCTTCGTGGAGAACTTCCGCGAGCCGGACCGCTACCTGCAGCATTTCCCGTTCGGCCTGACCATGGGGATGATGCTGTCGGCGCCGATGGTGATCGGCGGCCTCTACCTGATCTGGCGCGGCATGCGTGAACCGCTGGCGACTGAGGCCGCCCCGCCGCCTGGCCAAGCCAAGACCGAGACGCCATGAGCCTGCGCGACCGCCTGACGGCCCAGATCCGGGCCAGCGGGCCGATGAGCGTCGCCCAGTACATGCACGCCTGCCTCCACGACCCGGACTACGGCTACTACGCGACCCGCCCGGCGCTCGGCGAAGCCGGCGACTTCATCACCGCCCCGCTGGTCAGCCAGATGTTCGGCGAGCTGATCGGCCTCTGGGCGGTCGAGACCTGGAGCCGCCTCGGCCGCCCGGCGCAGTTCCGGCTGGTCGAGATGGGCCCCGGCGACGGCACCCTGATGAGCGACCTGCTACGCGCCGCCCGGCTCTCGCGCGAGTTCACCGAAGCCGCCGACGTCTGGCTGGTCGAGGTCTCCCAGCCGCTGCGCGACCGCCAGCGCCAGACGCTCGGAGATCATGTCTCCTGGGCCGGTTCCCTGGACGAAGTCCCCGGCGAGGCGCCGCTGATCCTCATCGCCAATGAGCTGCTCGACTGCCTGCCGGCCCGCCAGTACGTGCGCACCGAAAAGGGCTGGGCCGAGCGCATGGTCGGTCTCGACAACGCCGGCGCCCTGGCCTTCGGCATGGCGGGCGCGCCGGGAATCGACCGCCTGGCCCCGGTCGGGGCGATCCTCGAGCACTCCCCGGCCCAGGCCGCGCTGGGCGAGGCGCTGGCGCTGCGCGTCGTGGCCGACGGCGGCGCGGCCCTGCTCATCGACTACGGCCGCGCGGCGCCCGGTTTCGGCGACACGCTCCAGGCCCTACGCCGGCACCAGAAGGAAAGTCCGCTGGCCGGACCGGGCGAGGCCGATCTCACCGTCCACGCCGACTTTCCGGCGGTGATGGCCGCCGCCGCCGCCCGCGGCGCCCAGACCCCGCAGATCCTGACCCAGGGCGAGTTGCTCGTCCGGCTCGGGGTCGGCGCCCGCGCCGAGGCCCTGGCCAACGCCCGCCCTGACCTCGGCGACGTGATCGAGCGCCAACTCGAACGCCTCGTCTCGCCCGATCAGATGGGCGAGCTGTTCAAGGCCGCCTGCATTCACTCCGCCGGTTTCGAACCGCCGGCCTTCGAGACGCTGACGTGACCGACCAGACTATCCAGACCCTGCCCGTCCTGACCTCGCCGCTGCTCGATCTGGCCGGGATCCGCCACGCCTTCTTCACGCGCCAGGGCGGGGTCTCGACCGGCCTCTACGCCAGCCTCAATGTCGGCCGCGGCTCCAAGGACGCGCCCGACGACGTGATAGAGAACCGCCGCCGCGCCGCCGAGCATTTCGGCCTGCCCGAAGGGGCGCTCAACAGCTGCTACCAGGTCCACTCCGCCACCGCCCTGATCGCCGACAGGCCCTGGAACGGCGAACGGCCCCAGGCTGACGGCGTCGTCGCCAATCGTCCTGGCGTGGCCTGCGGCGCCCTGGCCGCCGATTGCGCGCCGATCTTGTTCGCCGATCCCAAGGCCGGCGTCGTCGCCGCCGCTCACGCCGGCTGGAAGGGCGCGCTCGCGGGCATCGCCGGGGCCACCGTCCTGAAGATGCAGGAACTTGGCGCCCGCCCCGCCGACATCGTCGCCGTCGTCGGTCCCTGCATCGCCCAGGCCTCCTACGAGGTCGGCCTGGAGTTTCTTGACGCGTTCACGGCCGAAGCCGCCGAGAACGTCGAGTTCTTCGAGCCCGGCGAGACGCCCGACAAGGCGATGTTCGACCTGCCGGGCTACGTCCTGCACCGCCTGCGCCGGGCCGGCGTCGGCGCCTGCGAGTGGCTGGGCCGCGACACCTGCGCCGAGGAGGCGCTGTTCTTCTCCAACCGCCGGGCCTTCAAGCGCGGCGAACCGGACTTCGGCCGGCTGATGTCGGCCATCGCCCTCGACTAGGTCGGCGCGGCCGCCCGCATGTCGAACCGCTCGCGCGGCAGCGCGTGCGGCAGTTCGGCCTGCAGGAACGCCACCATCTTCTCGCGCACCTCGCACCGCAGGTCGAAGGCCTCTCCCGCGTTGCGCGCGCTGGTCAGGCAGCGGACCTGCATCGTCCGCTCGCTAAGCTCGGTCACCGCCAGGTTGACCACGTCGCGGTCCCACAGCGGCGAGGCCGCGGCGATCTCCTCGAGCTTCCGGCGCAGCACTTCGATCGGGGCCGAGTAGTCGACATAGACCATCGCCGTGCCGATCAGCGACGCGTTCTCGCGGGTCCAGTTCTGGAACGGCTTCTGGATGAAATAGGTCAGCGGCAGCACCATCCGGCGCCAGTCCCACAGCTTGACCACCACATAGGTCGAGCCGATCTCCTCGATGCGGCCCCACTCGCCCTCGACGATCACCGCGTCGTCCAGCCGGATCGGCTGGGTGGTGGCGATCTGGATGCCGGCGATCAGGTTGGTCAGGTACGGCTGCAGCGCCAGGCCGGCGATGATCCCGGCCGCCCCGGCCGAGGCCAGCAGGCTGACCCCGTACTGGCGCACGCCGTTGAAGGTCATCAGCGCAAAGGCGATGGTCAGCACGACGATCAGACCGGCGGCCGTGCGCCGCAGGATGCGGGTCTGGGTGATGTGTTTGCGGGCCAGCAGGTTGTCTTCGACGTCGACCCGGAAGCGGCGCGTATAGATCAGCGTGGCGATGTCCAGCGCCGTCAGCGCCGCCCAACCGCACAGCACGATGAAGCCGATCAGCAGCACGCGGCCGAGCACGTCGAGCTCCGTTGGCCCCAGCCTCGCCAGCGGTGCGGCCGCGCCCAGGCCCAGGATCAGCGCCGCCAGCCGGCTGGGGCGCCGCGTCCGGATGACCAGCTCGCGCCAGAACTCGTCGCGCGAGGCGATCAGCCGCCGAACGATCGTCACCAGCACCTGGTGGGCCGCCAGCGCCAGCGCCGCGCCGGCCGCCAGAACCACCAGACTGAGCAGCCACGCAGGCAGCCACGAGGGCGCAACGCCCTCCATCCACTCCATCATGTCTCGATTATTCTCGAACTTGCGCCGGCCGCGCCGGCCTGGGTCCGTCAACAAACGCGACAGCTCAGGAATGGATCAAGGCACAATTGTCGTGAACAAGTAGACCGCGAACAGCACCAGGTGCACGACGCCCTGCAGCACCGTGGTGCGGCCGGTGGCCAGCGACAGGGTCGTGACCAGCAAGGTCAGCATCAGCAGAACCATGGCCTTGGCGTCGAGACCCAGCGACAGCGGCCAGCCCATCACCAGCGAGACGACCGCCACCACCGGGATGGTCAGGCCGATCGAGGCCAGCGCCGAGCCGAGAGCCAGGTTGAGGCTGGTCTGCAGACGGTCGGCCCGCGCCGCGCGCACGGCGGCCAGGCTCTCGGGCGCCAGCACCAGGGCCGCGATGATCACCCCGACCACCGCCTTGGGCGCGCCGGCGTTGGCGACCGCGGCCTCCAGCGTCGGGGCCAGCGCCTTGGCGAGCAGCACCACGGCCACCAGCGCCACCACCAGCAGACCCAGGCTCACCCAGGCCGCCAGGGCGGTCGGCGGCGCGGCGTGGGCCTCCTCGTCGTGGGCCGCTGCGCCGGTCGGCAGGAAGTAGTCGCGGTGGCGCATGGTCTGCACCAGCACGAAGGTTCCGTAGAGCACCAGCGACACCAGGCCGACGAAGGCCAGTTGGCTGTTCGAATAGACCGGGCCGGCGGCCGAGGTCGTGTAGTTGGGCAGCACCATGGTCAGCACCGCGAGCGCCGCCAGGGTCGCCAGCGCCGCGCTGACCCCGGCCTGGCCATAACGCTGCTCCATGTGGCGCGCGCCGCCGAGCAACAGGCACAGACCCACCAGGCCATTGAGGATGATCATGATCGCGGCGAACACCGTGTCGCGGGCAAGCCCCGCGCCGGCCGGGCCGCTGGACAGCATCAGGGAGACGATCAGCGAAACCTCGATCACCGTCACCGCGACCGCCAGCACCAGTGTGCCGTAGGGCTCGCCGATCTTGTGGGCCACCACTTCGGCATGGTGGACCGCAGCCAGGACGCAGGCCACCAGGCCGATCGCCAGAACTATGTCGTACGGCCCGCCGAGCTTAGATCCGAAAAGCAGCAGCGAGCCGATGATGGGGGAGAGCCAGGTCCAGGCCGGGAGTCCGATTTTGGGCATGGCGCGCAACGTAAACCAAGCGTCGCCACGCCGCGAGACGAACCCTGCCAACCCGCAAGATTGTTATGCGATCTCGTCCTGCGCTGTTCTGAGCCCTTGCCCCCCGGCCCTCGCCTGCTAAAAGCCCGGCAATTACCGATACCTGCCCCTGGGGGACCGATGAAGCTGCTGGCTGGCAACTCCAACCGTGCGCTGGCGGAGGCTGTCGCCTCGCGCCTCGACCTCCCCCTCACCCGCGCGCAGGTCAAGCGCTTCGCCGACAACGAGGTCTGGGTGACCATCGACGAAAATGTCCGCGGCGAGGACGTCTTCATCCTTCAGTCGACCAACTATCCCGCCAACGACAACCTGATGGAGCTGCTGGTCTGCATCGACGCGCTGAAACGCGCCTCGGCCCGGCGGATAACCGCGGTGATGCCCTATTTCGGCTACGCCCGTCAGGACCGTAAGACCGGCGGCCGCACGCCGATCTCGGCCAAGCTGGTCGCCAACCTGATCGAGCGCGCCGGCGCCGACCGGGTCCTGACCATGGACCTGCACTCCGGCCAGATCCAAGGCTTCTTCGACATCCCGACCGACAACCTGATCTCGGCGCCGTTGCTGGCCACCGACATCAAGGAAAACTACGAGAAGCCGTCCGAGATCATGATCGTCTCGCCGGACGTCGGCGGCGTGGTCCGCGCCCTGGCCGTCGCCTCGCGCCTCAACGCCGAGTTGGCCATCGTCGACAAGCGCCGCTCGGGCCCCGGCAAGAGCGAAGTCGCCAACGTCATCGGCGACGTCGACGGCCGCCGCTGCATCCTGTTCGACGACATGATCGACGGCGGCGGCACGCTCTGCAACGCCGCCCAGGCGCTGATCGACGCAGGCGCGACCGAGGTCTCGGCCTATGTCACCCACGGCGTGATGTCCGGCGCGGCGGTCGAACGGGTCAACGGCTCGGTGCTCAAGGAGCTGGTGATGACCGACTCCATCCCGGCCCCCGACCGCGCCCTCGAAGGCGGCAAGATCCGCTACGTCAGCTGCGACAAGCTGCTGGGCGAAGCCATCCGCCGCATCGCCAACGAAGAGTCGGTCTCCAAGCTCTTTGACTGACCTGGACGATCTGCGGCGGCCTTCGCGCCGCCGCGGCCTGGCCGTCGGCCCCGACGCGCCCGCGGCTAAACGGCCCACCGCCGCGGCGGTCATCGACCGCCCGCCGGCCTGATCCTATGTTCCCGCCCTGGTCGGCGCGACAGGTCACAAAAGCGTCAGACCCTGACTGAGCCTCGGTTTGGTTAAGCCTCGTTAACCCCTCGCGGTCACATTCTCGCCCGCTGGAGGGACTAGGCTCCCACGCCTTATATCCTGGGGAAGGCACTGGATGATTTCGGCTTCTCGCGCGGGCCTGACGGCCGTCGCTATCGCATTCGCCACAATTCTGGCCTCGTGCGCCGAGCCGCCGCCGCCCAAGCCGGCGGAGCCGCCGGCCCCGGCCGTGAGCCTGGCGCCCAGCGTCATCGAGCAGGCTTCGGCCTACCGCTACTATGTGGACAAGGCCGCCGCGATCTCGCCTGCGTTCGTCGACGGCCAGATGGTCGCCGAGGGGCTGAAGGTCGCCGCCTCCTATGAGCCCAAGCAGTTCCTGAAGGGCGCCATCGCCTATGGGGCCATCGTCGCCCTGCAGGACCCGACCTTCGTCGCCGGCGTCCGGCAGTACGCGGGCGCCGCCGCCCAACGCCAGCAGATCGCCTACGAGATCATGAAGGACCCGGCCTACGTGGTCGGCCTGCCCGGCTCGTCCAGCGGCGCCGGCGCCGTGATCGCCGCCCTCGGCGAGGACGGAAACAAGTTCTACCAGGCCGGCAAGACCGTGAAGCAGGCCGCCTACGACGTGCAGAAGCAGTCCTGGTCCAAGGCCGACGTCGTCGGCCGCGACGCGCGCCTGTCCCAGGCCAAGCTGCTCGGCTCGACCCCCGCCGCCGGCGACCTCGCCCAGACCACCCGCCTGCAGCAGGCGATCGCCGGCGCCCAGCCGCTCGGCGTCACCGGAACCTCGGCCGCCCCGCCGTTCACCCCGGCGGTGATTCGCAGTCTCGCCGTCGCCGCCCTGGCCGTGCTCGGCGAGGCCAGCGAACCGAACGTCGCCACGCTCAACGCCATCATGGTCGAGCCGAACGTCGCCTCCTGCGCCAACATGGCCAAGCTGAACCTCTACCAGTGCCTGGCCGTGTCCAAGCCGCACTACGAGGACGTCTTCTGCCTGGGCCAGCACGCGATGATGGACACCGCCCGTTGCGTCATCAAAGCCTCGGGCCAGCCCGAGCCGTTCGAACCGCGCTTCGTGCCGACCGTTCGCGAGAACGCCAGCTACAAGCCGACCCCGGCCAAGAAGCCTGCGACGAAGAAGCCGGCGAAAAAGGGTTAGAAATCCTTCCCCCAGCCCGTTGCCACGGGCGGGGGTTTTGTGTATCTACGCGCACCTTTCGGCCCTTACGGGTCGTTCCGTCGCCGCGCGGGTCTTCGCGCGGCGGCTTCGTTTTGAGGCGAGGCCATGGCCGATATCATCCTGAACGTTGAACTGCGCGAGCGCATTGGAACCGGTGGTGCGCGCGCCGCCCGTCGTGAGGGTCTGGTCCCCGGCGTGCTGTACGGCGGCGACAAGGATCCCGTGGCGATCACCGTCAAGTCGAACGAGTTCCGCAAGGCGCTCTACACCGGCAAGCTGCTGGGCCACCTGGTGACCCTGAAGCACGGCAATGAAACCCAGCCGGTGATCGCCAAGGTCGTCGACATGCACCCGGTGACCGACGAGCCGATGCACTTCGACCTGTTCCGCGTCGACGCGCACCAGACGATCAAGATCTCGGTCCCGGTTCACTTCAAGAACCAGGAAGCCTCGCCCGGCCTGAAGAAGGGCGGCACGCTGAACGTCGTCCGTCACGAAGTCGAGCTGGCCTGCCCGGCCGACGCCATTCCGGAAGAGCTGGTCTTCGACCTGACCGGCCTGGAAATCGGCGACACCATCCGCATCGGCGCCTTCGAGCTGCCGAAGGGCGTCACCGCGACCGTCGACCGCGATTTCGTGATCGCCACCATCGCCGGTTCGGCCGCGAGCGCCTCGGAAGCCGCTGAAGAAGCCGCCGGCGAAGCCGAAGGCTAAGTCCCTGACGGCCGGTTAGGGGGCAGCGCATGCTCGTCCTGGCCGGCCAGGGCAACCCGGGAGCCCGCTATGCGGGCAACCGGCACAACATCGGCTTCATGGCCGTTGACGAGATCGCGCGCCGCTGGCGCTTCGGTCCCGAACGATCCCGTTTCTCCGCCCTCGTACGCGAGGGTGAGATCGAAACCCCCAGCGGCCCGGTCCGCACCCTGATCCTCAAGCCTCAGACCTACTACAACGAGAGCGGCCGCTCCGTGGCCGAGGCGTTGAAGTTCTACAAGCTCAAGCCTGCCGACCTCGTGCTGTTCTACGACGAGATCGACATGGCGCCTCGCCGCTTCCGCATGAAGCTGGGCGGCGGCGCGGCCGGCAACAACGGCGTGCGCTCGCTCACCGCCCATATCGGCCCCGACTTCCGCCGAGCCCGCCTCGGCGTCGGCCACCCGGGCCACAAGGACCGCGTCCAGGGCCACGTGCTTTCCGACTTCCACAAGGTCGATCAGGCCTGGGTCGAGGCGCTGCTGCGCGCGCTCGCCGACGCCGCCCCCCTGCTCGCCGAGGGCGAGGACGAGAAATACCAGACCGAGGTCATGCGCCTGGCCCCCGCCGACAAGAGCGACGTGCCCAGAGGCCGCGCCTAACGCGCTTCTCCCCCCGGAGGCAGCAATGCCAGTTCCTCTCCCAGCTTGAGGGGAGAGGTTAGGTGAGGGGTTGACGGCGCGGAGCGGCGCTCTGCTGAGTCAACAGTCCCCCTCACCCCAGCCCTCTCCCCCCAAGGGGGCGAGGGAGCCGTTCCAGACGCTCCCCTCCAGCCGCCCGCCCCAGAGCGGGAGGATCTACGGCCGGAAGCCCCCGCCCCTTGGGCCTTGCCCCCTAACGTGCTAGGTCGCCGGCTCGAATTTCAGGAACAGCTCTCCCCATGGCTCTCAAAGTCGCGATCGTCGGCCTGCCCAACGTCGGCAAGTCGACCCTCTTCAACGCGCTCACCCAGACGGCCGCGGCCCAGGCCGCCAACTATCCGTTCTGCACCATCGAGCCGAACACCGGCGACGTGGCCGTGCCCGAGCCGCGCCTGACCGCCCTGGCCGCGGTCATCCCGTCCAAGGAGATCATTCCGGCGCGGATGAACTTCGTCGACATCGCCGGCCTGGTGCGCGGCGCCTCCAAGGGTGAGGGCCTGGGCAACCAGTTCCTGGCCAACATCCGCGACTGCGACGCCGTGGCCTTCGTCGCCCGCTGCTTCATCGACGACGACATCACCCACGTCGAAGGCAAGATCGACCCGCTCGCCGACCTGGAGACCATCGAGACCGAGCTGATGCTCGCCGACCTCGAGAGCCTCGAAAAGCGCGTCGCCAACCTCGAAAAGCGCGCCAAGACCGGCGACAAGGAAAGCGCCCAGACCCTGCGCCTGGTCAATGTCGCCCTGGCCGAACTCAACGCCGGCCGCCCGGCCCGCAAGGCGCAGGTTTCCGCCGAGGACGACAAGGCCTGGCGGATGCTGCAGCTGCTGACCTCCAAGCCGGCGCTCTACGTCTCCAACGTCGACGAAGCCTCGGCCGCCACCGGCAACGAATTGTCGAACCAGGTCGCCGAGCGCGCCAAGCGCGACGGCGCCGACCATGTGGTGATCTCGGCCCAGATCGAGAGCGAAATCGCCCTGCTGGACGAGGCCGAACGCGCCGAATTCCTGGAAACCCTCGGCCTGACCGAGCCGGGCCTCAACAAGCTGATCCGCGAGGCCTACCACCTGCTGGGCCTGCAGACCTATTTCACGGTCGGCCCCAAGGAAGCCCGCGCCTGGACCATCCACAAGGGCGACACCGCCCCGCAGGCGGCCGGCGTGATCCACACCGACTTCGAAAAGGGCTTCATCCGCGCCGAAACCATCGCCTACGAGGACTATGTGAACCTCAAGGGCGAGGCCGGAGCCCGTGACGCCGGCAAGCTGCGGGCCGAAGGCAAGGAATACGTCGTCAAGGACGGCGACGTGATGAACTTCCGCTTCAACGTCTGAGGCCCACACGATGCGTTCCCTCTCCCCCCGGGGAGAGGAGAAACCAGGTGCGGCGCGACTTTCCGCGCCGCTATCCCTCCCCCGCGCTGTGGTTCTCTGCTTAGCTCGCGTCTAACAAGACGGGAGAAACGCATGGGCGAGACGATCACCCTTCGGGGCGCGGACGGTTTCGACTTTTCGGCCTACCACGAGCAGGCCTTCACCCCGCGCAAGGGCGGGGTCATCGTGCTTCAGGAAATCTTCGGCATCGACCGGCACATCCGCGCCGACGTCGAACGCTGGGCCAAGGCCGGCTACGAGGCCATCGCCCCCTCGCTCTACGACCGCCGCGAACGCCATTTCACCGCCGCCCACGACGCCGCGGGCATGACCGCCGGCGTCGCCCACGCGCGCGCCACGCCGCTGGACCAGGCGCTCACCGACATCGCCGCCTGCCGCGACTTCCTGGCCGAACGCGGCAAGGTGTTCGTGGTCGGCTATTGCTACGGCGGCTCGCTCACCTGGCTGACCGCGGCCAAGGTCGAGGGAATCGCCGCGGCCTCCAGCTATTATGGCAGCCTCGTGCAGGCCAACGCCGCACTCCGGCCGCTTTGCCCGACCATCGTCCACCTTGGCCACACCGATCCTGGGATTCCGGCCGACGAGGTCGAGAAGGCCGTGCGCGAACACAATCCCGACGTCCCTGTCTACATCTACGAAGGCGCCGGCCACGGCTTCAACAACGACAGCCCCGAGCGCTACAACGAAGAGGCCGCCGACCTCGCCCGCGCCCGCACCCGCGAGCTGTTCGAGAACGCGTGAAGCATGGGCGAGCAGATCACCCTCAAGAGCCCCTTCGACGGCTTCGAGCTCGGCGCGTACCACGCCCGGCCGACCGACGCCCGCCGCGGCGGGCTGCTGCTGATCCAGGAGATCTTCGGGGTCACCGCGCACATCCGGGAGCTGGCCGACGCGTTCGCCGCCGACGGCTATGAGACCATCGCGCCCTCGTTCTACGACCGCCTCGAGCCGGGCTTCCAGGCCGACTACAGCCAAGCGGCCATCGCCAGGGGCGTCGAGTACTCGCAAGCCACGCCCTGGGACCAGGTGGCCGGCGACGCCCAGGCCGCCATCGACGCCCTGAAGGCCCCGGTCTTTGTCACCGGCTTCTGCTGGGGCGGAGCGGCGACCTGGCTGGCGGCCTGCCGCTGCACCGGCCTCTCGGCCGCGGCCAGCTTCTACGGCCGGCGGATCAGCGAGCTGAAGGACGAAACGCCCAAGGTTCCGATCATCCTGCACTTCGGCAAGACCGACGCCTCGATCCCGCCCGAGCGGGTCGAGGAGATCGGCGAGCGCCATCCCGAGATCCCGATCCATCTCTATCCGGCCGGCCACGGCTTCGTGTCCGACCGGCGGGCCGACTATGACGCCGACAGCGCCCGGCTGGCGCGCCTGCGGACCCTGGCCCTGTTCTCCAACAACGGCGGGGGGCGAAGTTCGGCGTGATACTCGAAACCACCAGGCTGCGGCTCCGGCCGCTGGCGACCAGCGACCTCGACGCCCTCTGCGCGATCGCCGCCGATCCGCAGGTCATGGCCCATGTCGGCGACGGCGTGCCGCTCAGCCGGGCGGCCACCGCGCTCTGGATCAACAACGCCGCCGCCAGCCTGAAGATCAGCGAGGTCGGCAGCCGCGCCGTGGTGCTGCGCGACAGCGACGTCCTGATCGGCTGGGTCGGCCTTATCCCCACGCCGCATCCCAATCGCCTGGAGCTGATCTACGGCTTCGCCCGCGCCTACTGGGGTCTGGGTTACGCCACCGAGGCGGCCCGCGGCCTGCTGGCCGCCTGCTCGCCCGAGGCGGAGGCTGTGGACGCGACTATCGACCCGGCCAACCTCGCCTCCTGGCGCATCCTGGAAAAGCTCGGCTTCGTCGTGGTCGGCGAGGAGCAGGACGAATTCGGCCTGCCCACCCTGCGGCTGCACCTGGAGTTCGACCAGCCCGCCGCCGGCTAGAGCCATTTCCGCCGAAGTGGACACCGGTTCGGCGAGCAAGATGCTCTAAATTCAAAAATCCTAAGGCTCGCGCTCCTCGATCTGCTTGCGGACTTCCGGCACCGTCTCCAGCGCCCGCACCAGGATCGCCTGGGCCGCCAGGATGCCGATCCCGGCCGCATAGCCGGAGAACACGCCGGCCGGATAGCGGCCGCCATGACCGACCGCCCAGACCTGCCAGTAGATGAACAGCGCCGCGGCCGCCAGCAGCCCGACCCCCGTCAGCACCGAGACCGGCGTCTGGCCGAACCCGGCCTGGAAGCTCAGCCACACATAGCGCGCCAGCCCGCGCTTCAGCGGCGCGATCAGCAGCGGCGCGGCCAGCGACGCGATCAGGAACACGCCGGGCCAGATCAGGGTGCGCTGGGCGATCAGCTCGACGCCGCCCGGCAGCACCCGAAAGGCGTTCACCACCGCCCCGGCATAGATCAGCACCGCCGCGCCGACCGCCACGTCCTGCATCCGCCGGAAGTCCCGCCAGGGCTTGATGAAGCTCATGGCTCCGACTTAGGGGATCGTTGCGGCAGGGGTAAGGCCCAATCGCCGCTTTAGCCGCCGCGCCCCACGCGCTGCCCGTCGCCGCAGCTGCGATCCACGTCTATGCTGCAGACAAAGGGGCCGCCAAGCGCCCCGGCGCTCTCTCCCCCCGGGATCCCATGAAGCCCCTCGTCCTGGCTCTCGCCGCCGCTGCCCTGCCGGTCGCCGCCCACGCTGGCGAAACCGCCTGCTGGTTCGAGCAGGGGGTGATCGTTGCTCCAGCCTCCATCGACGGCCTGGCCGGCGACTACATCCTCGACACCGGTTCCGCCATCACCCAGCTGCACGAGACCAAGGCCCAGGGGGCCGGCCTGGTCGAGCCGGACCAGCGCGGCCCGGTCCGCATCGCCGGCCTCACCCTGCCCGACCGTCCGTTCGTGATCGCCGACCTGGACGCCCGGACCTACGCCTTCCCGACCCCGATCGCCGGGGTGATCGGCGCGGACCTGCTGTCGGCCTATGTGGTCGAGGTCAGCTTCGCGCCCTGCAAGGTCGCCATCTATCCGCGCGCCCAGGCCCCGCGCGTGCGCGCCGCCGTCCGCCAGGTGCCGCTGCGCCTCGCCGGCGGGGTCGCCACCGCCCACGCCGCAGTCGCCGACGGCCCCAGGGCCCTGGCCGGCGACTTCGTGATTTCCACCGGCTCGGACACCGCCGTGCGTGTCTCTGAAAGCCTCGCATCCGTCCCCGGGGCGGCCAAGCCGCAGGACCTGCTCCCCTACGGCGAGACCCGGGCCCAGCTGCGCGCGGCGTCCTTCGCCGGAACCCTGTTCGAGAACCTTCCCAGCGGACTCGCCGACACGGAGGCCGACGGGATCATCGGCGCGCCGTTGCTCGCCCGCTGGCGCCTGCGCTTCGACTTTCCGGGCGGCAAGCTGCTCCTCGCGCCGGCCGGCTAGGCGGCTACAGCCGCTCCATCCTCAGCCACTGCGGCTGGCCGGCCCAGGCCCGCACGAAGGCCTGGCGGGCCGCCTCGGCCTCGGCCTTGCGTCCTAGCGCATCCTCGCTCCGGGCCAGGCCGTACAGCGCCCAGCCGTTGCGCGGCGACTGCGCCAGGGCCGCGCGGAACGCCTCGCTGGCCTCGGCTGGCTTGCCCGCCAGGAACAGCGCCGCGCCCAACGACTGGTTGACCGGATAGTACCAGTACGGCGGCTCGGTGTAGGGAATGCGGCCCTCGATGGCGATGGCCTGGCGGTAGTGGCCGGCGGCCTCGTCATAGCGGCCTTCAGCGGTCGAGAACCGCCCGCGGGCCACCTCCTGGGCCATGGCCACGAGATCGACCGCCGGCACCAGCTGGGCGGTCAGGTCGGCGAAGGCGTCGGCCTTGGTCAGGGCGTCCATCGCCGCGATCTCGCCGTCGAAGCCGACCTTGTTGCGCTGCTGGGCGTAGGCCACCGCCCGCGCGTAGTGGCGCATCGCCGTGGCGTACGGCAGGCGCGCGTCGGGCGTCGGCATCGCCAGGATCGCCTCGGGGGCCGCGAACTGCGCCATCGCCAGGTAGGGCGCGGCCTCGATGATCTGCACCCAGCCGATCTTCGCCGAGGTGTCGGTGTCCATCAGCATGCGCAGGCGCTCGGCTTCGCTGATCGCGGTCTCCATGTCGCCGGCCAACTGGGCCGAGGTGACGATGAAGTGCACGTTGTGCGGGTAGTAGCCGTATCGCACCAGGCTGTGGTCGCCGGCGCTGCGGATATACGCCTCGTCGGCCCGCGCCGCCGCCACGTTCACCCGAATCGAGTCCGCGTAGCGGCCGCGCGCCTGGTAGATGTGCGAGGGCATGTGCACCAGGTGCCCGGCGCTGGGCGCGGTCGGGGCGCCCAGCCGGTCGGCCGCGGCCTCGGCCCGCTGGGCGTCGGCGGCCTCCAGCAGGTGGATATAGAGGTGGCCGGCCTGGACGTGGCCTGGATTGCGGGCGATCACCGTCTCGACCAGCCGCACTGCCTCGCCGCTGCGCCCGACCGGGGTCTTCTTGTCGGGCTCCCAGTAGTTCCAGGGCGTGGTGTCCATCACCGCCTCGGCGGCCAGCAGCGCGACGTCGTCGTCGGCCGTGAAGCGGCGGGCGACCTCCAGCATGGCGTCGGCATAGGCGCCGTCCAGCGCCGCGCGGTCGGCCTTCGGATCGCGCGAATAGCGTTTCGCCACCGCCTCGATCAGCGCCCGCTCCATCGGCGAGGCGCGCTCGCGCAGCGCCATGGCCTTGTCCATCGCCGCCAAGGCCGCATCGCGGTCGCGCTCGTCCATGGGGGCATTGATGTTGGGTCCCAGCGCCATGGCCTCGCCCCACCAGCACATCGCGCAGGTCGGATCGAGCCGCTGGGCCTCGCGGAACGAGCGCACCGCCCCGGCATGGTTGAAGCCGTAGGTCAGCAGCAGGCCCTGGCTGAAGTACCGCTTGGCCTGCGAGGTGGCGGTGGTCAGCGGAAACGGCGAGGTCGTCAGGTCCTCGTAGAGCGGGATCGGCCCGGCCTGGCTGGCCGGCGCGGCCACCGCCCGGGCCAGCAGCAGGCTGCGGCTCAGCCCCCCGGCGGTCTTGGGATTTCCGCAGATCGACGAGGCGATCAGCGTCGGATCGAGGGCGGCTAGCACCTGCGGGGAGATCGGCGCCTCGAAGGAAAGGCTCGTCAACGACAGCCCCAATCCGGCGAGCGCCGCAGTCTTGAACCCGGTACCCATCGCGGCCCTCCGCCAGCATTTGGCGTATCGTTGATTTTCGGGCGACGCAAAGTCAAGCAAGGCGGGGGTGACGAAAAAAGGCCCCGGATCGCTCCGGGGCCTTTCCAATTCGTCGGAAGCGCAGCGCCCTAGTGGGCGACGTTCTTCCAGATCTTGCGGTAGCTGGCGTACAGCAGGCCCGCGAAAATGAAGAGGTAGATCATCGCAGCCATGCCGAAGGCCTTGCGCTCTTCCATCTTGGGCTCGGAAGCCCAGGCGATGAAGGCCGCAACGTCCTTGGCCTGTTGCTCCAGCGTCGACTTGGTGCCGTCGTCGAACGTCACCTGGCCGGCCGCCAGCGGCGGGGCCATGGCGATGAAGCCGCCGGGCGGGACCTTGTCGTGCGGGCCCGACCACGACGCGGTGACGTCACCGGCCATGTACGGGTTGTAGTGCTGGCCGACGCCGACCTTCAGACCCGCGGGCGGGTTCTTGTAGCCGGTGAGCAGCGAGTAGATGTACTGCGGCCCGTTGTGACGCGCCTTGGCCATCACCGACAGGTCCGGCGGGTAGGCGCCGCCGTTCGAGGCCCGCGCCGCCGCTTCGTTCGGGAAGGGCGACGGGAACTTGTCGGCCGAGGTGCCCGGACGCTCGATCACATCACCCGTTTCCGAGTCGATGTCCTTGATCTGATAGTCCTTGGCGATCGACTTCACATACGGGTTGTCGTTCGGGTTCTTGTACTTCGGATCGTAGAACGGCCCGCCCTTCTGGCCGAGGTTCCGGAAGTACATCAGGTTCATCGAGTGGCAGGCCGAGCAGACCTCCCGATAGACCTTGTAGCCCCGTTGCAGCTCAGCCTGATCGAACTTGCCGAACGGACCTTCGAAGCTGAATTCCACGTGCTTCGGCGGCAGGGCGCCGCCGGCGGCCTGAGCCGCCGGGGCCGCGAGAACGGCCAAGCCAAGCGCCGCGAGCGCGATACCTTTACGCAGCATCTTAGGCTCAACCCCTCTTTTCAGGCGAAGCCGCGGCGCCGGCCGGCGCGTTGGCAGGATGCGAAAGCACAGGTTCACTGATCGATTCCGGCAGCGGAAGCGGGGTCTCGGTGAGGCCCAGGATCGGCAGGATGACCAGGAAGTAGGCGAAGTAGTACAGGGTCGCGACCCGCGACAGCCACACCATCGAGTTCAGGTCGGCGTCGCCCAGCTTGAAGGTCGACAGACCCGGGATCACGTGGTTGTCCGGCAGCTGACCACCGCAGTAGCCGAGCACCAGGCAGGCCAGCAGGAAGATGAAGAAGTACAGCTTCGCGGTCGGCCGGTAGCGCATCGAGCGCACCTTGGAGGTGTCGAGCCAGGGCAGGACGAACAGCACCGCGATGGCGCCGAACATCAGGATCACGCCGCCCAGCTTGTCGGGAACCGCGCGCAGGATCGCGTAGAACGGCAGGAAGTACCATTCGGGAACGATGTGCGCCGGGGTCACCAGCGGGTTGCCGGGGATATAGTTGTCGGCGTGGCCGAGGGCGTTCGGGTTGTAGAACACGAAGGTCGCGAACAGGATCAGGAACACCACGATCGCGAAGCCGTCCTTCACCGTGTAGTACGGATGGAAGGGAACGGTGTCTTCCTTCGACTTCACGTTCACGCCGGTCGGGTTGTTGTTGCCCGGGACGTGCAGCGCCCAGATGTGCAGGCCGACGACGCCCGCGATCATGAACGGCAGCAGGAAGTGCAGCGAGAAGAAGCGGTTCAGGGTGGGGTTGTCGACCGCGAAGCCGCCCCACAGCCAGGTGGTGATCGCTTCCCCCACGACCGGCAGCGCGCCGAACAGGTTGGTGATCACGACGGCGCCGTGGAAGGACATCTGACCCCAGGGCAGCACGTAGCCCATGAAGGCGGTGGCCATCATCAGCAGGTAGATCACGCAGCCCAGGATCCACAGCACTTCGCGCGGAGCCTTGTACGAGCCGTAATACAGCCCGCGGAACATGTGGATGTAGACCGCGATGAAGAACATCGAGGCGCCGTTGGCGTGCATGTAGCGGATCAGCCAACCGTAGTTGACGTCACGCATGATGCGCTCGACCGAGGCGAAGGCGTGGTCGACGTGCGGCACGTAGTGCATGGCCAGCACGATGCCGGTGACCAGCTGGATGCCGAGACAGACCGCCAGGATGCCGCCGAAGGTCCACCAGTAGTTCAGGTTCTTCGGGGTCGGGAAGTCGATCATCGAGTCGTACGCCAGGCGCACGACAGGCAGACGGGTGTCGAGCCAACGCTCGATGCCGGTCTTCGGTTCGTAATTGGAATGTCCGCTCATCTGGGTCAGCCCACCTTGACCTTGGTGTCGGAAAGGAAGGTGTAGTCGGGCACCGCCAGGTTCTTCGGCGCCGGACCCTTACGGATGCGGCCCGACACGTCGTAGTGCGAACCGTGGCACGGGCAGAACCAGCCGCCGTAGTCGCCGCCGCCGAACGTCGGCACGCAGCCGAGGTGCGTGCAGGTGCCGACCAGCACGAGCCATTGGGCCTTGCCCGGCTTGTGACGGTCTTCGTCCTTCTGCGGATCGGGCATGCTCGCGCCGTCATCCTTAATGGCCTTGGCGATCTCCGCGCCAGTCCGATTGCGGATGAACAGCGGCTTGCCGCGCCACTTGATGGTGACCTGCTGGCCTTCCTCGACCTTGGTCAGGTCGAATTCGACCGACGCCAGGGCCAGCGTATCGCCGGACGGGTTCATCTGGTCGATGAACGGCCAAGCGAGGCCCGCGACAGCGCCGCCGGCCGCGGCCGCCGCCGCAATATGAATGAAATCACGCCGGTTCGGGTCGTCGCCCGCGGCATGCGTATCGGGATTTGCGCCCGCGACGGTGTCGGCCACCTTAAAGCTACCCTTCGTTTGGGGCCGCGCGACCGCGGCCCGTCAGATCACTACGGATAATTCCGGAGTGATCCCGCCTTCGACCCCTGCCAGCGGTTCTGGTAAGGGCCACCGGAACTGAACGCTGGCGCCGGGCAAACCCGCGGAAGACAGTTGGATTGCATCTCGCACCCCACCCTTCCGTGATTCGCCCCTGGCCCCGGCTAATCCCGTGGCTGGACCGCTTAGAATGCTGCTCGCGCTTTTTCAACCGGACATTCCGCAAAACCTTGGCGCGGCCCTTCGCCTCGGCGCCTGTATGGGGGTGCCCGTACACGTCATAGAGCCTTGTGGTTTCCCGCTTTCCGACAAGGCGATCCGCCGCGCGGCCATGGATTACGGCGAACCTGCCGATGTCGTGCGCCATGCCGGTTGGAGCGATTTTCAGGCCGCCAAGGGCGCCGCCCGCATAGTGCTGTTCTCCACTAAGGCCGCGCAGCCATTGCACGAATTCGCCTTTCGGCCCGACGACATCCTGCTGTTCGGCCGCGAAAGCCTCGGCGTCCCGGACGAGGTTCACGACGCCTCCGACGCTCGCGTCTTCATTCCGCTGACGCCCGGCCGGCGCTCGCTGAACGTCACCGTTTCGGCCGCCATCGGCCTTTCGGAGGCGTTGCGGCAGACCGATCAATTTCCTAAGCCCATGCAAATTTCCTGACTGCGGTACGCGATGACCAACATTTCTCCCGAGATCGAAACCCGGCGCGACCGCGCCAAGGAATGGTTCGAAAGCCTGCAGACTCGAATCTTCGCCGAGCTCGAACGGCTGGAAGAGGAAGCCCCGGCCGACCTCTATCCCGGCGCGCCCGGCCAGTTCGAATCCCGCCCCTGGACGCGTGAGACCGGAACCGGCGGCGGGATCGGCGGCCACCTCAAGGGCCGGCTGTTCGAGAAGGCCGGGGTGCACACCTCTGCGGCCCTGGCCCGCTTCTCGCCGGAGATGGCGGCCCAGATGCCCGGCGCCGACCAGGACCCGACCTATGTCTCGGCCAGCATCAGCCTGATCGTGCATCCGGTCTCGCCGCGCGTGCCGACCGTGCACATGAACACCCGCTTCCTGTCGACGGCGGAAAGCTGGTTCGGCGGCGGCGCCGACCTGACGCCGATGCTCGACGCCCAGCGCAACCAGGAGGCCGACGACACCAAGCTGTTCCACGCGGCCATGCAGGCCGCCTGCGATCCCTACGATCCTGAGTGGTACGGCAAGTACAAGGCCTGGTGCGACGAGTACTTCTACCTGCCCCACCGCAAGGAGCCCCGCGGCATCGGCGGCATCTTCTACGACCGCCACAACAGCGGCGACTTCGAAAAGGACTTCGCCTTCACCCGCGCGGTCGGCGAGGCCTTCCTTGACGTCTATCCGAAGATCGTCCGCCACCACATGGACGAACCCTGGACCGAGGCCGACCGCCAGGAACAGCTGGTTCGCCGCGGCCGCTACGTCGAGTTCAACCTGCTCTACGACCGCGGCACCATGTTCGGCCTCAAGGCCGGCGGCAACATCGACACCATCCTGTCCTCGATGCCGCCGATGGTCAGCTGGATCTAGCGACGCCCAAGCTCCGAAGAGGACACAGCCCTCCGACTTCCCCTCTCCCCTTCCAAGGGGAGAGGCTGGGTGAGGGGTCCGCGTCGCGTCAGCGGTGCCCTTCGGCCTCAGTGAGAGCGGAGACGCCTCGCCCCCTCACCCTACCCTCTCCCCCGCGGGGGAGAGGAACGCAGCCTCGCAGACGCACCATCCTTCCCCTCTCCCCTTTCAAGGGGAGAGGTCGGGTGAGGGGTGCGCGCCGCCCAGCGGCGCCCGGAGGCCCTAGGCGGTCTCGATGAACCGCTGCAGCCAGCCGCCGACCCGCTGGCGGTCGTCGGGCTGCTCGTAGCTCATCACCGCGCGGTCGGCCTCCTCAACCGTCAGCCGCGTCCCGCGCCGAGTCTCGATCAGCGCCTTTGCGTAGTCGGGCTCGAACTCCGGATGCAGCTGCAGCGAGACCGCCCGGCCTTCGCCATAGTCCAGCATCCCGAACTCGCAGAACTCGTTGCCGCCGATCACCCGCGCGCCGGGCGGCGCCTCGACCACCTGGTCCTGGTGCGATCCCGGCACGGCGATCGGTTCGCCGCTGTCCATCCAGGGCAGGCTCTCGGCCAGCCGATAGCGCTGCAGGCCCAGCCCCCAGCCCTTCGGCGACTTGATCACCTTGCCGCCGAACGCCTGGGCCATGATCTGGTGGCCGAAGCAGATCCCGACCAGCGGCGCCTGTCCCTTGGCCGCGCGCAGGAAATCCTCCAGCGGCGCGATCCACGGCTCGGGATCGTAGGCGCCCGCCGACGAGCCCGTCACCAGCCACGCCCCGCACGCGTCGACCCCTGTCGGCATCTCGCCGGCCGCCACGTCGTAGACGGCGTAGTCATAGGCGCTTTCGCCGAACAGCCGCCGGAACATCGACGGATAGCTGCCGTACCGCCCGCGGATCTCCTCCGGCGGCGCGCCGGTCTCCAGGATGCCGAGTTTCATGAAGCTTGAACCTCAAACTCAATTGTCATCCCGGTTTCGGCCTTTGGCCGAAGACCGGGACCTATGAACACCGGATGGACCAGGACGAGGCGAAATCCGCGCCCTGATGAGCGCGAACGGTGCGAATGGATCCCGGCCTTCCGCTTCGCTCCAGCCGGGATGACACGTCTAGTACGCCATGCCCTGGGCCACGGCCTTCAGCTTCTCGATGGCCGAGAACTTGTCGTCGATGAAATCGTGGTCGATCCACCAGTCCTCGACCTCGCGCAGCACCTGGCCGACCATCGGCCCCTTGGGCACGCCCGACTTCAGCACGTCCTCGCCGGTCAGCGGGAACGGCGGCGGGGTCCAGCTCTCGGCCAGCGCCAACAGGCCGCGCCACTGGTGCGTGGCCGCCGACCGCTCCGAACGCGACCAGGCCAGCTTGATGCGGTCGCTGAACGCCTGCACGCCGATTCGGTAAACCGCCCGACGGCTCTCGCGCGGGCTCATCCACGAGGTGATGCGCGGGGTCTTGCCCATCGCCGCCACCAGCCGGTCGCGCTGGTCGTTGGAAAGCCGCAAGGCTTCGGCCGCCTTGCCGACGCCGACCTCGTTGCCTGGCAGCAGGGTCGCCAGCCGCAGCAGCGGGTCGCAGGTGAACAGCTGCTCGGTCTCGACCTCGATCAGCTGGTTGAACGCCGTCAGATCCGTGGCGCTCGGCAGCAGGCGGGTCAGCACCCCGGTCTTGGCCATCAGCGCCGTCGCCGGCCGCGGATCGTAGGCCGCCAACAGCTTCAGCAGCTCCTTGGCCACGCGCTCGGCGGCCAGATTGCTCATCAGCTCGCGCCCGGCCTCGCAGGCGGCCAGCGCCGCGGCGTCCGGCTCGCCCTTGCCGTACCAGGCCAGGAACCGGAAATAGCGCAGGATGCGCAGCGAATCCTCGGCGATCCGGGTCGCAGGATCGCCCACGAACACCAGCCTCCCGGCCTGGGCGTCGGCCACGCCGGTCCCCGTCGGATCGGTCAGGTTCCCCAGCCGGTCGGCATAGACCGCGTTCATCGTGAAGTCGCGGCGCTGGGCGTCCTCGCCCCAGTCCTGGGTGAAGGCCACCACCGCCCGCCGCCCGTCGGTCTCGACGTCGCGGCGCAGGGTCGTCACTTCGAAGGGTTCGCCGCCGACGATGGCGGTGACCGTGCCATGGTCCACTCCGGTCGGCGCGACCTTGATCCCGGCCGCCTCCAGCGCCTTGGTCGCCTGGTCGGGGGTGAGGGTGCAGGCGATGTCGACATCGCCCACCGGCGCGCCCAACAGGGCGTTGCGCACCGCCCCGCCGACGAACCGCGCGCAGCCCGCCCCGCCGACCGCCTCCAGCGCCTCCATGACCGGCGCGGCGGGCTTCATCCAGGGCTTTTCGCCGATGCTCTGCGTCACTTCGCGGGCGCCTTCTTCTCGAAATGTCCCGGCGCCACATGGCCGCCGGCCTCGACCTCCGCAGGAACATAGGTCTCCCCGCGGTTGTCGCCATGGAAAAGACCGGTCGCCAGCAGCGAAGCCGCCAGCAGCACCCCGGCGATCGCCACCAGCCAGGTCCACGGCGTCGCCCCCATCGGCCGCCCCGTGCGCAGCGCCACGCCGCGCCAGATGAACCAGATGACGAAGGGGGCTGCGATCAGCAGCAGCCGCGGGGCCAGCTCCCTAAGCAACCGCCGCCCCGTAGAGCCGGTCGTAGAGCGCCCGCAGCATCCCGGCCGTCGCGCCCCAGATGAAGCGATCCTCGTGGGTCATGGCGTAAAAACGGCGCAGTTGGCCGTCGGGTCCCTGGCGCTCGTGCCGCTCGTGGTTGGCCGGGTCCATCAGGAACCCGAACGGCGTCTCGAAGATGTCGGCCACCTCGGCCGGGTTGGGCGTCAGCGAGAACCCCGGCTGGATGAACCCCACCACCGGCGTCACCAGGAACCCCGTCCCCGTCCGGTACGGCGAGGACAGCCCCGCCAGGGTCACGTAGTCCGGGGCCAGCCCCACCTCCTCGTGCGCCTCGCGCAGGGCGGTGATCGGGCTGGTCTCGCCCGGATCGGAGCGACCGCCCGGCAGCGCGATCTGGCCGGTGTGACTGCGCAGGGTGTCGGCCCGCCGGGTCAGCAGCACCGAATAGCCGAAGGGGCGCTCGATCAGCCCGACCAGCACCGCCGCCGGCTTCAGGCTGACCGGCTCGTTGGGAAAGGCGTTCGGCCCCAGGTCGAAATCGGACGCGACCGTGCTCGCCGGCTCGCCGTCGAGCGGATCGAGATGGCCGGCGATCCACTCGCGCATTTCGTCCGGCGGCGCGTTCGGGCTCACAGCTGGTGGGCTCCGGCCGGGCCGATCGGGAACCAGGCGCCGTTCGATTCGACCCCCAGGCGCGGCCCCTCGGGGGTGTCGCGCTCCTGGGCCAGCTCGACCAGCTCATAGAACACCGGCCGGGCGATCAGAGCCTCCAGCCCGCGCCGCACGTGCAGATAGGGCCGCGGCTCGCCGGTCACGGCGTCCATCTCCACCCGGATCTCGTTCTCAGGACCTGCGACCACCTCGTCGCCGACATTGGTCAGGAACGTCAGCCCCTCGCCCTCGCGGTCCACCCGCGTGGCGATGAACGGCGCATCCTCGACGGTGATCTTCATCTTCTCCACCGGGGTCACCAGGTGGAAGCCGTCGGGGTCCTTGCGCAGCACGGTCGAGAACAGCCGCACCAGCGCCTCGCGCCCGATCGGCGTGCCCTCGTGGAACCAGGTCCCGTCCTTGCGGATCACGATGTCGATCTCGCCGCAGTGGGCCGGGTTCCACAGGTGCACCGGCGGCAAGCCGCGCCCAGGCGCCTGCTTGGCCGCTGCGATTACGCCCTCGAGGCCGGGCTTCGTCGTCGTCTCTCCCATGCGGCAAAGGTAAGGACCCGCGCGCGTCGCCTCAACGGGGTTCTTCCACAAGACGCATGGATCGCGCGCCTCGACATCGTCGTTTCATTCGCCGCAAGGTGGCGCCCGCCGCCGAAGGACACGCCACATGACGCCGACCGACACCGCCTCCGCCGAGATCGACGCTCGCATCGCTGCGCTCGGCGACTGGCGCGGCGAGACCCTCGCCCGCGTCCGCGCCCTGATCCACCAGGCGGTCCCGGAGGTCGTCGAGGAAGTGAAGTGGCGCGGCACGCCGGTCTGGTCGCATGACGGCATCATCTGCACCGGCGAGACCTACAAGGCTTACGTCAAGCTGACCTTCGCCAAGGGCGCCGCCCTCGACGACCCCGCCGGCCTGTTCAACTCCAGCCTTGAGGGAAACGTCCGCCGCGCCATCGACATCCCGCAGGGCGCAGCCCTGGACGAAGAGGCCTTCAAGACCCTGGTTCAGGCCGCCGCCGCGCTCAACAGCGCCTCGAAGAAGAAGCCGAAGAAGGGCTGAGCGTCTTGGGGCCGAACTTTTTCATTTGGGTCGCCATCGGGATCGTGGTCGCGGCGACTGCGGGGGGCCTCATGGAGCAGCACTGGGCGCCCTGGATCGGCTACCCGCTCGCCATCGCACTGGCCGCGTTCAATAAGGTTCGCGCAATCCGTCGGCGGAAAGAC
This sequence comes from Phenylobacterium sp. NIBR 498073, assembly GCF_027286305.1. Classification (NCBI taxonomy): domain Bacteria; kingdom Pseudomonadati; phylum Pseudomonadota; class Alphaproteobacteria; order Caulobacterales; family Caulobacteraceae; genus Phenylobacterium; species Phenylobacterium sp. NIBR 498073. Next base: position 1,065,881 of record NZ_CP114599.1, on the reverse strand, counting down.
GCGACCTCGCGCACCTTCGCCTAGACGGGCTCAGGCCGTGACCGGCCCGTCCAGCAAGTCCACGCCGCGCGCCAGCACCCGGCGCTGGTCGACCGGCCCGGGCATCCGCACGCCCTTGCAGGGCGCGGCCGAGAAGCCGAAGCGGCTGAAATAGGGCGCATCGCCGACCAGCAGCACCGGATAGCCGGCGGCTTGCGCCGCGGCGCAGGCGCGCTGCACCAGTTCGCCGCCGACGCCGAACTTGCGGCCCTCGGCCTGCACCGCCAGCGGCCCCAGGAAGATCGCGGGCGCGCCGCCCACATGCACCTTCCACATCCGCACGACGCCGACCAGGGCGCCCTGGTCCCAGGCGCAGAACGACATGTCGGGGCGAAACTCGGCGAACTCGCGCACGCGCTCGGACGCCTTCACGAAGCGGCCGGGCCCGAAGGCATGGTCCAGCAGCGCCTCGATGGCGGCTTCGTCGGCGGGGTCTTCTTGGGTGTAGGTAAGGGCCTGTTCGGCGGGAACGATCATGGACGTCTTTGCGGGCGGAAGGCGACGGGGGCCGCCGCCAACGCGCATCGGCGCAGGCGAGCGGGGCTCTAGCTGGCGCGGCGGGCGCGCCCGGTTCGTCGCTGGCGTCGCATGGACGTCTTCCAGATCGTTCACGTTGGAAGCGCGGCGCATAAGGCCATGACGGGCCCGCGTCAATCGCGCGTTGCGGCGCAGGTCGTCGCGGTCCAAGTTGCCCGGCCTTCGCCGTCCTCGAGTACCGAGCTCGCATGTCTGAACCGACCGACGCCGCCGACCAGCCGACCACCGCCCGCGAGCTCCTAGCCCACCGCGACTACATGCTGTTCTGGTCGACCCGCGTGGCCTCGACCCTCGGCGTGCAGATCCAGAGCGTGGCGCTCGGCTGGCAGGTCTACGCCGTGGCCCGCGAGACCCACAGCGTCGCCCAGTCGGCCTTCTATGTCGGCATGATCGGGCTGGTGACCTTCATCCCGGTGCTGCTGCTGGCGCTGTGGGCCGGCGAGGCCGCCGACCGCTACGACCGCAAGCGCATCCTCCAGCTCTGCTACGCCGGCGAAATCGCCTCGGTGCTGCTGCTGCTGGCCGCCAGCCTGTTCGGGTTCGCCACCATCCCGCTGCTGCTGGGCGTCGCCGTGCTGTTCGGGACCAGCCGCGCCTTCATGGGCCCGGCCGGCACCGCCATGGGCCCTATGCTGGTGCCGCGCAGCCTGCTGCCGCGCGCCATCGCCTGGAATTCGCTGGCCTGGCAGGGCGGCTCGATCATCGGCCCGGCGCTTGGCGGCGCCCTGGTCTCGATCTCGCCGGCCGTCGCCTACGGGACCACCAGCGGCCTCTATCTGGTCGCCGTGCTCACCGTCTCGCTGATCGCCATGAACACCAAGCCGGTGGCCCAGGCCGGCTCGCGCTGGACCCTGATCAAGGAGGGCCTGGGCTACGTCTGGCACAACAAGATCGTCTTCGGGGCGATCTCGCTGGACCTGTTCGCCGTGCTGCTGGGCGGGGCGACGGCCCTGCTGCCGGTCTACGCCCGCGACGTCCTGCACGTCGGGGCCGAGGGCTTCGGCATGCTGCGCGCCGGCCCGGCCATCGGCGCCACCCTGGTCGCCATGTGGCTGGCCGCCCATCCGATCCGCACCAACGCCGGGCCGATCATGTTCGTCGGCGTGGCGATCTTCGCGCTCGCGACCGTCGTCTTCGGGCTGTCGCAGAGCTTCTGGCTGTCGGTCGTGGCCCTGGCCGTGCTCGGCGGCGCCGATATGCTCAGCGTCTATGTCCGCCAGACCTTGGTGCAGATCGTCACTCCCGACCAGATGCGCGGCCGCGTCGCCGCCGTCTCCTCGCTGTTCATCGGTGCCTCGAACGAGCTGGGCGAGTTCCGCACCGGCGTGGCGGCCCGCTTCATGGGCGCGGTCGGCGCCGCGGTCTCGGGCGGCGTCGCCGCGTTGATCGTCACCGGGGTCTGGGCGAAACTGTTTCCCGCCTTGCGCAAGGCCGACCGGCTCGAATAACAACAACGCCATTCTTTTAGGGAGATTGATCGATGGGTTCGCTTTCAGGGAAAGTTGTTCTGGTCACCGGCGGCGGCAACGGCATTGGCCGTGACTGCGCGCTGATCGCGGCCGCCGAAGGCGCGAAGGTCGTGGTCAACGACCTCGGCGGCGGCCTCAAGGGCGAGGACGAAGGTTCGGCGGGTCCGGCCGAACAGGTTGCTCAGGAAATCCGCGCCGCGGGCGGCGAAGCGGTTTCCAACTCCGACAGCGTCACCGACCTCGACGCCGTCTACGGCATGGTCGAGCAGGCCAAGAAGGAATTCGGCGGCCTGCACGCGGTGATCAACCCGGCCGGCATCCTGCGCGACGTGATGTTCCACAAGATGACCGAAGCTGAATGGGACGCGGTCATCGCCGTCCACATGCGCGGCTCGTTCAACGTCGCCCGCGCCACCATCGAGCTGTTCCGCGAACAGAACGACGGCGCCTACATGTTCTTCACCTCGACCTCGGGCCTGCTCGGCAACATCGGCCAGGCCAACTACGGCGCGGCCAAGATGGGCATCGCCGGCCTGTCGCGGATCATCGCCATGGAAGGCGCGCGCAACAACGTGCGCTCCAACTGCCTGGCTCCGGTCGCCTGGACCCGCATGACCCAGTCGGTGCCGGTGAAGGACGAAGCCGCCGCCGCCCGCCGCGCGGTGATGGCCGAGAAGATCCGCGCCGACCAGCCGGCCCGCTTCTCCGTCGCCATGATCACCCCGGCTGCGGCCAGCGTCTCGGGCCAGATCTTCGGCGCCTCGGGCGAGAACATCATCCTCTACAGCCAGCCGCGTCCGGTCGAGACCGTGACCAAGGAAGAAGGCTGGACGGTGCAGTCCATCCTCTCGGAAGCCATTCCGAAGATGGAGCCGAAGTTCACCCCGCTCTCGCGCCCGCCGCTGGCGAGCCAGGGCGGCGACGCGGCCCCGGCCAAGGCCGGCTGATCGGCCAGGTAGCTTAGGACTTCAAGGCGGCGGCTCCTCACGGGGCCGCCGCTTTTTCTTTGCACCCGCGCAATCGCTTACGCGGCAAGGATTTTGGCCCGAAACTTGCTTAGCGCCAGGCGTCCCTTCGTCAGGAGCGCCCCATGTCCGTGAGCAACGTCGGCCCCGCCAGCTGGTACGCCCAGCCGCAGTTCGCCTCCCCCGCCGGCAAGGCCAAGGAGAGCGAGAACTCCGGCAAGCTGCGCATCGAGGAGCCGGCAAGGCCCGACCGGACGCTGACGCCGGAAGAGGAAGAGAAGCTCAGGAAGACGCTCGCCGGCATGGCCGCCGGCGACTTCCAGAAGATCCTTGAGGACGACGCCCGGCGCGCGGCCGACCAACGCGCCGCCCAGGGCCGCGATCCATCCGGGGCGGTCGTCGACCTGCGCGTCTGACTACAGCCGGTGCCGGCGCACCCACTCCTCGCGGGTCATCTCCCAGTAGAGCGAGCGGCGCGTCGTCCCGTCCGGCCGCACGCTGTCGATCTCGCCCATCCGCCGAAAGCCCGCCGCATCGATCGAGGCGGCCGAGCGCACATTGTCCAGCGCCGCGGTCAGCGCGATCAGCCGCACGCCCAGCTGCTCGAACATGAAGGCGATCGAACGCGCCACGCCGGCCTTGCCGCTGTGGGAATTCTGCAGGTCCGCCCGCCGCGCCCCGGCGATCTCTGCCGCCGAGCGGTCCGGCCAGACCGTGAACCGTGAATAGCCGGCGACGGCCCCGGCCTCGTCCAGCGACACGCTCAGGATGCACTCGCCCCGCTGGCGCAGCGCCTCGCTGTCCGCCACCCAACGACCGACATTGGCCTCGTTGATCGGCCGCGGCAGGTCGTAGATCGGGTCCGAGACCTTCGGGTCGGCCAGCAGCGCCGTCAGTCCCGCCACGTGCTGCGGCCCGGCGATGACCATCTCTGCGCCGCCGGCGCCGCGCACCGCGGCGCGGATCGCCGCCTCCTCCTCTGCGCTGACCTGCAGCACCGTCATGGGCGGGGCGCTCATGGGGTTTCCTCCTCTACCGCCGGTTGGCCCGGCCTTTGCTCCAGCATAGCCCAGTCAAGGAGCCTCCGCATGCAAGTCGGCAGTTCAAACCTCGTAGACGGCCTTTTCGCCACCGACACGCTGAGCAAGATCGGCCAGCTCGGCAAAACCGACTCGGCAAAACCCTCCGCGGCGGCCGAAGCTGCGCGCAAAGCCGAGCTCGCCAAGTCCAGCCAGCGCGCCGTCCTCGACGAGATTCGCGAAAAGGGCATCTACGCCTGGGCCCAGGAGCAGAAGCTCGAAAAGCTGAAGGAAAAGATCGAAGCCGAGGTCCGCTCAGCGAACCCCGACGCCGACCCGGCGACCATCGACAGCGAGGTCGCCCGTCTGGTGAAGGAGGCCATGGAACAGGCCCTCAATACCGAGGCCGCCGAAGCCGCCAAGCGCGGCGAACCGGCCAAGCCGATGATCATCGACATCTCGGTCTGAACATCTCGCCGCTCACCCCGGCGAAGGCCGGGGCCCAAGCCGGGTCAGCGGCCGCGCTTTGCTTGGCGATCTGAGCGCAACGGATACCCCGCTTGGATCCCGGCCTTCGCCGGGACGAGCGGTGGCGGGGTCACGCCACCTCCCGCGGCCCCACCGGGCTCGGCTTGTTTTCCGCCCGCCAGCGGATCTCGTCCTCAGTCCCCGGCAAGGGCGGCCGGTAGCCCTGGATCGACCACAGCTCATACGACGTCTCGTCGATGTGGTACTCCCAGTTCAGCCCCCGGTCGCGCACATAGGGGGCCAGCGCCACATCGACCATCTCGATGAACTTCGCGCGGATCTCCGCCGTCGGCATGGTCCGGGCGATGTGGTCGATCCAGATCCGCACGAAATTGTCGACGCTCTCGCCGCCGATGAAGAACGAGTCGGCGGCCACTTCCTGGAACACCACCCCGACATAGAACTTCGGCAGGCCGCGGGCGTAGAGCGCGGTGATCGCCTCCGACAACCCCTTCTTGTCCTCCAGGCTGAACGCTCCCACCGGGTGATAAATCTTCCATAGCGGCATGGGCCGGCTCCTTGACTTCAATAATGATGATTATCATCATTGAGTCCGCAGAGACGTCAAGAGGCAGGCCGATGAAGATCAGCAAGGCGCAGGCGCAGGAAAACCGCGAACGCATCGTCGGGGCGGCCTCGACCCTGTTCCGCGAGCGCGGCTTCGACGGGGTCAGCGTCGGCGACCTCTCCAAGGCGGCCGGCTTCACCCACGGCGGCTTCTACAACCACTTCGCGTCCAAGGACGCCCTGGCCGCCCTGGCGCTGGAAAGCGCCTTCGCCGCCATGGCCGGCCACCGCGAACGCGCCCGCGACCTGGCCGAGATGCTGACCCACTACCTCTCTCAGGCCGCCCGCAAGGCCCCGGGCAGGAGCTGCCCCGCCGCCGCGCTCGGCGGCGACGCCGGCCGTGGATCAGACGATGTGAAGGCCGCCTTCGCCGGCGGCGTCGAGCAGATGATCGCCTCGGTGGAGGCCCGCCTCCCCGACACCCCGGACCGCCGCGCCCGCGCCCTGGGCGTCGTCACCCGCATGGCCGGCGCCCTGATGCTGGCCAGAGCCGTCCCCGACGGCCCGCTGGCCGACGAACTGCTGGAGACCAACCTGCGGCTAGCGATCGCCGAGGCTGGCTAACGCGCGACCTCACGTGTCATCCCGGCTTCGGCGCAGCCGAAGACCGGGCCCCATGAACACCCGATCCTTCAGACAGCGCATGGCCCCGCCCCATTCAGCCAGCCCAGCGCGAATGGGGCCCGGTCTTGCTTCGCAAACCGGGATGACACCCCTGAAGGCCGCTTAGTGCTCACCGCCGCAGTGCGAATGGTCGGCCAGCGCCTCGATCACCCGGCACTCGGCCACCGCCCCATGCCTGCAGCTCTTCAGCATCCGCGCCAGCTCGCCCTTCAGCGCTGTCAGCTTGGCGATCTTCGCCTCGACCGCGGCCAGGTGCCGGCCGGCGATCTCGTCGACCGGCCCGCACGACCCGTCCGGACTGTCGCTGAGCTCCAGCAGCGTGCGCAGGTCGTCCATCTCGAAGCCCAGCTCGCGGGCGTGCCGGATGAAGCTCAGCCGCCGCACGTGCCCATCGTCATAGAGCCGCCGGTCGCCCTCGCTGCGCGGCGGCTTGGGCATCAGCCCGGCGCCTTCGTAGAAGCGGATGGTGGTCACTTTCACGCCAGCCCGGCGCGAAAGTTCGCCGATCGAAAGGTCGCCCGTCATTCGCCGCTTGCTCCTATAGTGACTATAGGATCCATCACTTAGGCATGACCTACGAGATCGTCCACCGCAAGGCGCCGCCGCCCGCCCCCGAAGGGGCCGCCTGCGCCACCGCCGGCTGCGGCTGCGAAGCCACCGCCGCCGCCGTCGAGAACGGCTCTCCCGCCTTCCGCCGCGCCGTCTGGATCGTGCTGGCCTTGAACGCCGGCATGTTCGGCCTCGAGGTGGTCCAGGGCCAGTTGGCCGGCTCCATGGCCCTACAGGCCGACGCCCTCGACTTCGCCGGCGACGCGGCCACCTACGGCCTGTCGCTGTTCGCCCTCTCTCAAAGCCTGGCGTTCCGATCGAAGGCGGCCCTGGTCAAGGGCGTCAGTCTCGCCCTGATGGGCGTCTACGTCCTGGCCGCCGCGCTCTGGCGCACCTTCGTCGACGGCGCGCCCGACGCGGTGACCATGGGCTGGGTCGGTGCCCTGGCGCTCAGCGCCAACGTCATCTCCGCCCTGCTGCTGCTGCGCTTCCGCGACGGCGACGCCAATGTCCGCTCGGTCTGGCTCTGCTCGCGCAACGACGCCATCGGCAATGTCGCCGTGCTCTGCGCCGCCGGCATCGTCGCCTACACGGCCACGAAATGGGCCGACCTGGCGGTCGCCGCGATCATGGCCAGCCTGTTCCTCTCGACCGCCACGTCGATCATCCGGCAAGCTCGCGGCGAACTGAGGCTGCAGGCTGGCGCCTAACGCCTCGAGAACTGGGGGGAGTTCGGGCGTGGGCTATCTGATCATCAAGGCGCTGCTGTCGGGCGCAATCATCGCGGCGGTGTCCGAGATCGCCAAGCGCAGCCCCGGCTTCGGCGCCCTGGTCGCCTCCCTGCCGCTCGTGTCCATCCTCGGCATGATGTGGCTGTGGCGCGATACCCACGACGTCCAGCGGATGGCCGCCCACGCCGAAGGCACCTTCTGGTTCGTGCTGCCCTCGCTGCCGATGTTCCTGCTGATTCCCGCGCTGCTGCGCCGCGGCGTGACCTTCTGGCCGGCCCTCGCCATCGGCTGCATCCTGACCATCGGCCTCTACTTCGCGATGACCTGGCTCGGCCCAAGATTCGGCCTGAAGCTCTAGCTCTCCGCCAGCGCCTTCAGCGGCCCGTCCGTCAGCCGCCGCACGATCCACTCGGTCTGCGCGCTGGCCCCCAGCGAGTCGTAGAACGCGATCGACGGCGCGTTCCAGTCCAGCACCGACCACTCCAGCCGCGCCAGCCCCTCGTCCTGGCAACGCTGCGCCAGCCGCCGCAGCAGCGCCTTGCCCGCCCCGAGGCCCCGCGCCTGCGGGACCACGAACAGGTCCTCCAGATAGATCCCGTGCCGGCCGCGGAAGGTCGAATAGTTGTAGAACCACAGCGCAAAGCCGACCGGCGTCCCGTCGGCCTCGGCGATGTCGCAGAACGCCCGCGGGGTCTCCCCGAACAGCGCCGCCTCGACATCGGCCTGCGTCGCCTCGACCTCGTGCAGCAGCTTTTCGTACTCGGCCAGGCCGCGGATGAAGCCGTAGATCAGGCTGGCGTCCGCCGGGCTCGCCGGCCGCACTTGCACCTTGGCCGCCGCGGCGGTCTTCTCCTGGCCCATGCCCGTCTCTCCCGACTTCCTCGACTACGTGCTCGAGCAGCTCACGTCCCTCGGCGGGATCACTCACCGCCGGATGTTCGGCGGCGTCGGCCTCTCGCGCCATGAGCTGTTCTTCGCCCTCATCGCCGACGACGTGCTCTACTTCAAGGCGGACGCGGTCAGCGTCCCCGACTTCGAGGCCGCCGGCTGCGAGCCCTTCAAGCCGTTCGGCGGCGACAAGGCGATGAGCTACTGGACGCTGCCGCTCGAAGCCCTCGAAGACCCCGACGAATTGACCGCCTGGGCCACGCGGGCCCTCGACGCGGCGATGCGCGCCAAGGTCGGGAAGAAGCGCTGAACCTAGTTCCCCCATAGGCAACGCAATTGCGTCACCCCACCACCACGCCCGGCGGCGGCTTGCTGCTCTCGGGCACGAAGAAGTCCGGCATCAGCCGCGCGGTCGGATCGACCCGGTACTTGTCGAAGTCCCGCTCGCCCTCCGCGTAGAGGAAGCTGTCGTCGATCAGGAAGTTGCCGGTGAACTCGCGGCTCGGCTTCTCGAAGATCGCATGGGCAGCATCGGCCATGATCTCCGGCGTGCGGCAGGCCTTCATACCCTCCTCGCCGGCCAGCGCGAATTGGATCGCAGCCGTGGCGATGCCGGTGCGCGGCCACAGGGCGTTGAAGGCGATCCCGTCCTCGCGGAACTCCTCGGCCATTCCCAGCACGCACATGCTCATGCCGAACTTGGCCATGGTGTAGGCCACGTGCCCCTGGAACCACTTGGGACTCATGTCCAGCGGGGGCGACAGCATAAGCACGTGCGGATTGGCCGCCTTCTTCAGGTGCGGGATGCAGGCCTTCGACGTCAGGTACGTGCCGCGCGCATTGACCTGGTTCATCAGGTCGTAGCGCTTCATGTCAGTGGCCAGGGTGCCGGTGAGCTGGATGGCCGAGGCGTTATTGACGCAGACGTCGATCCCGCCAAACGCAGCGGCGGTCTTCTCGACCGCCTCATAGACGCTGGCCTCGTCGCGGACGTCGACGATCAGCGGCAGCGCCTTGCCGCCGGCCTTCTCGATCTCCTCGGCGGCGGTGTAGATCGTGCCTGGCAGGTGCTTGTGCGGCTCGGCGGTCTTGGCGGCGATGGCGATGTTCGCCCCGTCCCTGGCGGCCCGCAGCGCGATGGCCAGGCCGATGCCGCGGCTGGCCCCGGTGATGAAGAGCGTCTTGCCGTTCAGGCTCATGCCGTCACTCCCGTGATCTCTTCCGACAGCGCCCACAGCCGGTCGGCGGCGTCAGGATCGATGGCGTAGGGCATCACGCCCTTCATCGGGTTGTCCTTGTTCCAGGGCGGCGCCTCGGCGCAGTCCTCCAGGTAGAGCCCGCCGATCCCCTCCAGCTCCTCGCCGACCGCGGCCCAGACGCTGGTCGAGGCGCCCTGCTCGGGGGTCTTGAAGCCCTCGCGGACATTGCCCTCCTCGTCCATCCAGCCCATCGCCACCATCTCCTCCTTGGGAAGGTAGCGCTGCAGCGGAGTCATGATGCCGCCCGGCATCACCGCGTTGGCGGTGATGCCGTGCTCCTCGAAGCGGGCGTTGTAGCCGACCGCGAACAGCGAGTTGGCGGTCTTCGACTGCCCATAGGCCTCCCACTTGTCGTAGGGCCGGCTCAGATAGTTGGGGTCGTCCCAATGGATGTCGCTGCGCCGGTGGCCGATCGAGGACAGCGCCACCACCCGCGCCGTGCGCTCGTCCTCGGCGGCGTTCAGCAGCGCCCGCGTCAGCCCCACCGCCAGCACGAAGTGGCCGAAGTGGTTGGTGCCGATCTGCAGCTCCAGGTCCTCGGCGGTCCGCAGCAGGGGCGTGGCCATCACCCCGGCGTTGTTGATCAGGATGTCCAGCGGCTGGTCGCCCCAGGCGTCGACGAACGAGCCGACGCTCGCCAGGCTGGCCAGGTCCAGCGTCCCGGCCACGACATTGTCGGCCCCGATCGCCTCGTTGATGGCCACGGCCGCCTTCTCGCCGGCCGAACGGTCGCGGACCGCCAGCATGACGTCCGCCCCCGCCGCGGCCAGCGCCTTGGCCGTCTCGTAGCCGATGCCGCTCGCCCCGCCGGTGACGATGACGTTGCGGCCGGAGAGATCGTGGTCACCGGCCACCACGCGGGCGGGGGTGAAGGCGCCGAAGCGGGAGCGGATCATGGGTCAGGACACCTTGCTGAAGTCGGGAACGCGCTTCTCGGCGAAGGCGGCGAACGCCTCCTTGGCCTCGGCGGACTTCAGCTGGGCGGCGAAGTGCGTCCCCTCCTCGTCCATGCGCTGAGACAGGGCCGTCTCGTCGCGCATCAGCGCCTTGGTGATCACCACCGCGGCCGGCGGGCGGGCGGCGACGGCCTCGGCGGCGGCGCGGGCCCGGGCGCGCAGCTGGTCCAGCGGCACGACCTCGTTGGCGATACCCCAATCGACCGCCTTCTTGGCGTCGACCGCCTCGCCCAGCACGAACATCGCAAACGCCCGCGCATGGCCGATGCGGCTCGGCAGGGTGATGCTGGAGGCCGCCTCCGGCACCAGCGCCAGGTTCACGAACGGCGTGGTCAGCAGCGCGTTCTCGGCCACATAGACCAGGTCGCAGTGCAGCAGCATGGTGGTGCCCACGCCCACCGCACGGCCGTTCACCGCCGCGATCAGCGGGGTCTTGGCCCGCGCCAGCGCCGCCAGCAGCGGGTTGCCGCCGCGCCGCGCCTCGTTGGCCGACGACTCGCCGGCGTTGACCGCCGCGAAGTCGCTGATGTCGTTGCCGGCGGTGAACATGTCGCCGTTGGCCTGGATCAGGACGCAGCGCACGTCCTTGTCGAACTCGGCCTGATCGATGGCGTCGCCCAGCGCCTGGTACATCGCCCGGGTCAGGGCGTTCTTCTTGTCGGGACGGTTCATGGTCAGGGTCAGGACCCCGCCGGACTTCTCGATCAGAATATGGTCGGACATTGAAATGCGCTCCTAGACTTACGCCGTATGCTAACGCGGCGCAGGGCAAGGATCGAAGCGCTATTTTTCCTGTGTCATCCCGGTTTCGGCGCAGCCGAAGACCGGGCCCCATGAACACCGGATAGATCAGAACTCGGCTCTGCCGCGCCCCATTCGCCCACTCCGGCGCGAATGGATGCCGGACAAGCGCCGCGCGCTTTCCGGGATGACACCGTAAGGCCGCCCTACGCCGCCCGGTACCAGATCACCCCGGCCTCGTCGGCTTGCGCGGTCGCCTCGCCGCGGGTCATCAGACAGTTGAGGTGCGCCAGGCTCTCGCCGGTGGCCATGCCCAGCACCCGCTGGTCGATCTTGCGGCGGAACAGCACCGAGAACACGTCGACCGCCCGCTTCGGTTCGGCGATCAGCTTGCGCAGCCGCGCCAGCCCGCGCTCATGGCCGCCGATCAGGTGGTCGATGCGCGCGTGCAGGCCATAGAACGGCTCGTTGTGCGCCGGCAGCACCAGCACCTCGTCGTCCACCCGGTCCTTGATCGCCGCCAGGGTGGTCAGCCACTCGGTCAGCGGGTCGCCGTCCGGCTCGGTCGGGAACACCGAGACGTTCGAGGAGATCTTCGGCAGCACCTGGTCGCCGCTGATGAACAGCTTCAGGTCCTTCTGCCAGAGGCAGACATGCTCAGGGGAATGGCCGGATCCGACCACCACCTCCCAGGGCCGCCCGCCGATCTCCACCACCTGGCCGTCGGACAGTCGCCGGAAGGTGTCGGGCAGCGCGTGCAGCCCCTTGCCGAAGCCGCCGAAGCGGGCGCGGTAGTCCTCCAGCGCATCGTCGTCCCAGCCGGCCGCGCGGTAGAAGTCCAGCGCCTCGGCCGGCGCCTCGCGGCCGGTGTCGGCCGCCAGCGAGCGGCACATCAGGAACTCCAGCCGGCTGATCCACAGCCGGCACTGGAACTTGCGGGTCAGCCAGCCGGCCATGCCGATGTGGTCGGGGTGCATGTGGGTGACGAACACCCGCGTGACCGGCTTGCCGCCCAGCGCGCCGGCGAACGCCTTGCGCCAGGTCTGCTGGGTGTCCGATCCGCCCATGCCGGTGTCGACGATCGCCCAGCCCTCGCCGTCCTCGATCGCCCAGACGTTGATGAAGGCCAGCGAGCCGCCTAGCGGCATCCGCAGCCACTTCACCCCCGGCGCGACGTCCACCGCTTCGCCCAGCTCGGGCCCCTCGACGAACGGATAGCTCAGCCGCGCCCTCGCCGCCTGTTCCTGCGTCTCTTCGAATCCGTCGCGCAAAGCCGTGCCCCTCGTTCTCCGCCCCATTTTTGACCGCATAACTGGTCAGGGCAAATGCAACCGCGGCCCGGTTCAGACGTCGTTCACGACGAACTTGACCCACTGGCGCTGTGGGGGCTTATGTCCGCGCAATAGGGAACCACCCAGGAGTTTTTCAACCATGAGGCCATTCATCACGGGGCTGGCCGCCACCTTGGCCTTGCTGGCCTTGGCGCCGGCGGCCGTCTCGCAAGGCAAGAAAGCCGCCGAGATCTCGGATAAGGCGCGCACCCAGGGGATGGCCGAGGCTCCGGCCCTCGCCAAGGCCGCTGGCATTTCCTGCAACGTCACCGACGCGCTGTTCGTCGGCAAGACCAGCGACAAGAAGACCAAGACCAACACCACCTATTACGAGATCGACTGCGACCAGGGCGTCGGCTTCGTGCTGTCGGCGGTCGAGGGCGGCGCGACCACCTCGTTCACCTGTATCGAAGCGGGCACCCCGGGTCCGGACGGCAAGCCCTCGAACCTGGCCTGCAAGCTGCCCGGCAACGCCGATCCGAAGGCCGACCTGGCCGGCGTGCTCGCCGCCGGCAAGGTGCAGTGCACCCCCGAGGCCGCCCGCGGCATCGGCCAAAGCGCCACCGCCACCTATCTCGAAGTCGCCTGCCAGGGCTCGGCCCAGGGCTACGTCCTGAAGACCAGCGCGCCGATCGATGCGGCCAAGCCGGTCGAGGCCACCGACTGCATGCTCTATGACGGCGGCCAGTCGAACATCTCCTGCACCCTGCGCACCAAGGAACAGCGCCTGGCGGTGATCGACGCCTTCGCGGCCCAGGCCAACAACGGCTGCACCGTGAAGGACAAGCGGTACATGGGCATGTCCCAGACCGGCTCGTCGTTCTTCGAAGCCGCCTGCGCCGACGGCAAGGGCTACCTCTACCGCGTCGACGCCGGCAAACTGACCCAGACCTACGACTGCGCCAAGGCGCAGGGCGTCATGGGCGGCTGCACCCTGACCGACACCAAGGAAGCGGTCACCGAGCAGAACGGCCTCTACACCAAGCTGGCCAAGGCCGCGGGCTTCAACTGCGACGTCTCCAAGTACGCGCCGTTCCCGAGCGCCAACAACAAGGACATCGTCGAGATGGCCTGTTCGAACCGTCCGGACGGCGGCGTCGGCGTGTTCGGCGGCCCGAACGACAAGCCGGTCGTCTATGACTGCGCCCGCGCGCCGATCGCCGGCTACCGCTGCTCGTTCACCAAGCTCGACACGGGCAGCTACAGCGCCGTTACCGCCGACCTGAAGGCGGCCGGCAAGGACTCCTGCACGGTGTCCAACGCCCGCATCATCGGCAAGTCCGCCAAGGGCACGACCTACATGGAAGTCGCCTGCTCGGACGGCCTGAAGGGCTACGTGCTTGAGTACACCGCCGACCTGAAGCCGGTCGAAGCCATTGGCTGCGCCTTCTCGGGCCAGTGCAAGCTGCCGGGCAACACCTAAGCCCGGCCGACCAAACCAAAGCGAAAGGCCCGGGGGCGACCCCGGGCCTTTTTCTTTGGCCGCAGCGTTGGACGCTAGCCCCACTGAGAATCCGGAGCCTCGTGGTTGGTCGCCCCCGCCCGCGCCTTGGCGTAGCTCTCGATCAGCAGCTTTCGCCGGGATGAGCGGTATTGGGCCTAGGCCACCCGCTCGAACTGCGCCGTCCCCTGGGCCGGGTCGGCGGCGGTCAGCCGCACGACCAGCCGCTCGCCGACCTCGACCTTGTGGGCGGTCACCCGCGCCACCACCGGCAGCTCGCACAGCTGCATTCGCGCGCCGCGCTCGTCGATGTCGGTGACCACCGCCTCGAAGGCCTCGCCAATCTGCCCCTGCAGCATCGCGGCCTCGGCCAAGTCGATCACCACGCGGTCGATCTGGCCGGCCTGGTTGTCGGCCCGCGCCATCACCTTGGGCAGTTTGGCGAAGGCCAGGGTCGCGGCGGCCGGCGCCGGCCGGCCGTTGGCGATCGCCAGCACGGTGTCGACCACATAGCGGTCGGCCAGCCGGCGCAGCGGCGCGGTCGCATGCGCATAGGTCGCCGCCATCGCCGCGTGCCAGGGGATCTCGCCCGGCGTGTAGGGTACGTAGGAGGCCGCCGTGCTGGCCCGCCGGATCGCCATCATGAACGCCGCCTGCTTGGCCTCGCCCGGGTCGAGCGTCAGTTCGTATTGCGCCAGGCTGGCCATCTCGGGCCATTCCAGGCCGAACGCCCGCGCGGTCTGGCGCAGCCGCCCCACAGCCCGCGCGTCGGGTTCGGGCATCACCCGGAACAGGCCCGTGCGATGGGCCAGCAGCACCTGGGCGATCGCCAGGTTGGTCGCCAGCGACAGCGCCGCGTTCTGGTCCTCGGCCTGCGTCCGCGGCCGGAACCGTAACTGCAGCCGCCCGTCGTCCAGCCGCGCAACCTCCTGCTCCGGCGGATCGACCCGCGAGGCTCCGCGCCGCGCCTCGGCCGCGCGCACCCGCTCGGCCAGTTCGGCGAACCCGGCCGGCAGCTCAGCGGCCGTCACCTGCTCATAGCCCAGCTTGGCGACGCTGCGGATGATCGCCCGCTCGGCCCCGTCCAGGCTCGCCTCGCCGTCCGGGTCGACCCGCACCGTGAACACCACCGCCGGCCGCGGCCCGCTCGGCAGCAGACTGGCGGCGCCTTCGCTCAGTTCGCGCGGATAAAGGCTGGCCTTGCCGTCCGGCAGGTAGAGCGTCGCCCCGCGCTTCCAGGCCTCGACGTCCAGCAAGTCGCCGTCGCGCACGAACCACGACACGTCGGCTATGGCGTAGTGCAGCAGCAGGTCCGCGCCGCTGGCCTCGATCGCGAACGCCTGGTCGAGGTCGGTGGAGCTCGCCGGGTCCAGGGTCACGAACGGCCGCTCGGTGCGGTCGACATGCTCGCTCGGCGCCCGCTGCGCCGCGACCTGCGCCGCCGCCACCACCTCCGGCGGAAATCCTTCCGGGACCTTGAAGCGGACGCGCAGCGCCTCCAGCCCCTGGCTCAGCGCATTGCGCGGATCGATGAGCGTCTTCATGCCCAAGCTCTGTCACCTCGCCCCAAGGGTGTCATCCCCTCCCCTGTCATCCCGGTTTGCGAAGCAAGACCGGGATCCATGAACACCGGATGGTTCAGCAAATGGCTCGCGCCTCGCCAACTCGACGAACCCGGGCGCGAATGGGTCCCGGTCTTCGGCTGCGCCGAAACCGGGATGACACGGCGGGAAAGCCCAAACGAAAAGGCCCGCGGATCGCTCCGCGGGCCTTTCTCGTCAGTTCGGGGGGCGCGCCCTAGGCGTGCGAGAGCAGGTGCTCGGCGTCGCCGCGCAGGCGCGCCACGACCTTGCTCACGAACGCGTTGACCGCGCGGTAGAAAGCCAGCTGGCCTTCGACGTTTTCGTATTCAGCAAACAGCATGATCGCCTCCAAATGCTGAAGCCTATCTATGCTGCGACGCACACAAAATCAATGGTGCGACGCAATATTTCCGATTGTGATGAAAAATGTGAAGCTGGGCGGATCATAGCCGAGCGGCGGAAATCCCCTGCCGCGGCTGGCGCAGACCTGTTCGCAGTTGCAGCAAGCAGCACCCCGAACGCCCTTGCCTCCTCCCGTCGGGGAAGCTGGATCAGCGGCGGCGACGAGACGTAGCGGGACCGCGCCTCCCCCCAAGGCAGGCGTTGTCGTCCGCAACCTCCACCTCTAGTCTCGCGTGATGCGGGGCCTCCTCAAGATTGTATTGGGCGCGTTGGCGATCGGCGCCTCTGCGGGTCTCGCCGAAGCCGCGTCGCCCGAGCGATCTCCGCGCGTGGAGATAAGCGACGACGGGCGATCGGTGATTTACGATGGCGAGGTTGTGCGCCTGTCGCGCGACTACTCGTCCTCCTATGAGGACTACCAGCAGGATCCGAACAATATCGATCCAACTGAAAACGCACACGTCGAGCGCCTGATGACCCAGGCGCGCTTGCCCAAGCGGTTCGCCGATCGTGAGGAAGCGTTCTCCGCCGTCCTGGAGTTGAAGTTCCCGGGCTATGGCTCGCGGTCGCTACAGGCCAGGGCGTCGACGGGTCAGCGCGAATGGCGCGTGCTCGTCTTCGAAATTCCGCGGGCAGGCAAGAGCCGTTACGTGGCCATCGCGGAGGGCGCGGCTGGTTGGTCTGTGATCGACGACTTCGTCGCCGACGACCGGCTGGGTCTGAGTTTTGCCGAACGCGGCGACGGCGCGATCACCTACAGTGACGGCATGAACCGCAAGCTGCTCGTCCACCAGGATCGGGACGACTCCGGAAACTGAGCCAACTCTGCGGGGCCCTCACCTGTAGGACTGAGAAGGGGGCAGCGAACGTTCACTCGGTGCGCGAGAGTTTGCGCCGTCTTGGTTAGGACCGGCTGAAATACGCCTTGTCGCCTTCGCTCTGAGGTCTCTTGCGAAACCTGCATGGCGCACCAATCTGAAACGCGCGGTACCGGGCCCCTCTGACGATCAACGGCGATCGTGATGTCGGACCGCACAGGTGCGCCCTGGGGTCCGTTGCTATTCCCGCTTGCCTGACGGTTTCCGGGCGCGCCTCCAACCAGGAGGAGCACATGACAAACATCCAAATCTGGCGCCTGCGCCACCGCTATCGTCGGCTTCTACGCCTGATCTGCAGCATCCGGCAGGAGCCTTCGCATCGAGCCGACGCAAGCGCCTTGCTGCAGGACCGCGATGAGCGTCGACGCGCGATGGGCCGCGCCAAACTGGCGCTGGCGCCCATTCCCGTACGCTCGCGTCACTAGCCTTGCCGGGCGGCGCCGAATGCGCCGCCCGCGCCCTCGGGAGCTCACATCATGGACATGCTTACGGCGGCCGTCCTCGGTCAGCCCTTGTGGATGTGGCTGGCGTTCGCCGGCCTTGTCATCGCTCTGCTCGCCCTGGATTTGGGGATTCTGCACCGGGACCAGCACGAAATCGGGGTGCGAGAGAGTCTGTTCCTATCAGCCGGCTATCTCAGTCTCGGCTTGGCCTTCGGAGGCTGGGTCTGGCATCAGCTGGGCCGCGAGTCCGGCATTGAGTACATCACTGGCTTTCTGATCGAGAAGAGCCTGGCGCTAGACAACATATTCGTCATCGCGACCATCTTCGCGGCGTTCGCCGTGCCGCGAGCCTATCAGCACCGGGTGCTGTTCTGGGGCGTCCTGGGCGTAATCGTCCTGCGCGGCGTGATGATCGGGTTCGGCGCGGCCCTGGTGGCCAGCTTTGAGTGGATGCTGTTCATCTTCGCGGCCTTCCTGGTTGTGATGGGCGCAAAGATGTTCTTTGCCGACAAGGCGCCAGAGGATCCTCATGACAACCCGGTCTACCGCTGGCTGGTGCGCCACATCCGGGTCACTCCCGAACTTCACGGCTCGCGCTTTTTCGTGAAACAGCCTGGCCGGACGGGAAAACTAGTCTGGTTCGCCACGCCACTCTTCATGGCGCTGATCATGGTCGAACTGGCCGACGTCGTGTTCGCGGTCGACTCGGTGCCTGCGATCTTCTCAATCACCACCGATCCCTATATCGTCTACACCTCAAACATTTTCGCCATCCTTGGGCTGCGCGCCCTTTATTTCGCCCTGGCGGCGGTGGTGGCGCGCTTCGCCTACCTGAAGCATGCGCTGGCGGCGCTTTTGGTGTTCATCGGCGGCAAGGTGTTCTTCGCCGAGATGATGGGCTGGGAGAAATTTCCCGCGCCGGTCTCGCTGGCCATTACTGCGGCGTTGCTTTTCGCGGGCATCGGCTGGTCCCTGTGGAAGACGCGCGAACAAGGTCGCGGCCTCTGACCCGTCGTCGCCGGGCGCCGACTCCAGGGCGGCCGTGCGCCCGGCGCCCGGCGACGACGGGTCTTGAGGTGGCGCCTTTCGCGAAAGCCGACATCGCGGTCCAGCACATAGGCGGACTCTTCGGCTCTGGACCACACTTGAGGTCAAGCCCCCCCGGAGGGGGAGCCTCCGTCGCCCGGCTCAGATCGCCGCTTCGATGAACTTCGGCCCCGGCTCGGCCATGGCCTTGGCGAAGGCGGCGTCGAACTCTTCGGCCGTCTCGCAGCGCACCGCCGGCACGCCCAGGCCCTTGGCCAGCGACACCCAGTCGATCTTCGGATCGCCCAGGTCCAGCAGCTTGCTGGCCGACGGGCCCGGATTGCCCGAGCCGGTGCGGCCCATCTCGATGTTGAGGATGCGGTAGGAGTGGTTGGCGAACACCACCACCGTCACGTCCTGGTTCTCGCGCGCCATCGTCCATAGCGACTGCACCGTGTACATCGCCGAGCCGTCGCCGTTCAGCGAGACGATCTTGCGGTCCGGCGCGGCGACCGCCGCCCCGATCGCCAGCGGGCCGCCGATGCCGATCGCCCCGCCGGTCAGGGCCAGCACGTCGTGCGCCTTGGCGGTGGCGCAGGGCACGGCGATGCCGCCGCCCGAGGTCACCGAGTCATCGCAGATGATCGCGCCTTCCGGCAGGTGGCGCGCCACCGACACGCCCGCCGACTGCGGGGTCAGCGGCCCGGTCGGGGCGGCGCCCGCCACCTTGTAGGGCTGGGCCGGGCCGCTCGCCGGCGCGCCCAAAGCGTCGGCCAGCGCCGCCAGGCCGGCGACCGCGTCTTCCGAACGCTGCGCCAGGGTCATGGTCTCGCAGCCTTCCGGGACCAGCACGCTGGGGCGGTCGGGATAGGCGAAGAACGCCACCGGCGTCACGGTGCCGACGAACACCATCAGGTCCGTGCCTTCGAGGTCGGCCAGCGCCGCCTCGCCGAAATACTGCATCCGCGCCGGCTGGAAGACGCCGGCCCCGCGCGGCTGGCGCGCGCAGAAGGTGTCGGCCATCACCCGCACGCCGGCGGCCTGCAGGCGCGCGGCCTGTTCCAGGGCCTTGGCGCTGGTCCCCTGCCCGCCCAGCAGCACGACGGGTTTCGCCGCCGCGCGGACCTTCCTGGCGACGTCCTCGACCACGCCGCCGGCCGGGGCCGCGCGGGTCGGGACGCTCGCCTTCACCGCGCCCTTGGCGGTCTCCAGCCAGGCCGAGTCGGCCGGCAGGATCAGGCTGACCGGTCCGCCCGGCGGGCCGTAGCTGGCGGTCACCGCCTCGGCGGTCAGCTCAGCGACGGTGTCGGGGCTGTCGGCCGACTTCACCCACAGCGAGTTGGGGCCGACGATGGTCGGGATGTCCGAGTTCAGCGGCGCGTCGTACTGGCGGTGATAGGTGGCGTGGTCGCCGATCACGTTGACCACCGGGGTGAACGCCCGCCGCGCATTGTGCAGGTTCGCCAGCCCGTTGCCGTAGCCGGGACCCAGGTGCAGCAGGGTGCAGGCCGGCTTTTCGGCGATGCGGCCATAGCCGTCCGCCGCCCCCGTCGCCACGCCTTCGAACAGGCACAGCACCGGCCGCATCTTCGGCTCACGGTCCAGCGCGGCGACGAACTGCATCTCGCTGGTACCGGGATTGGCGAAGCAGGCGGTGACCTCGTTTTCGACGAGGGTGGTAATCAGGGCGTCGGCGCCGTTCATCAGAACACCATCACATCAGCAGCATCGGAAAACAGTCGTTCGGCCTCGGACGCCCGCAGCGCGCGGGCGACGGGCTGGGCGATATAGCCCTTGTCGGTGATCTCGCCGGCGTTGGCGTCCGGCGGCGTGGCCAGCACCAGGGCCCGGGCCACCTTGCCGCCCGAGCCCTTGGCCCCGGCGTTGAAGCGCTCGATCCCGGCCCGAACCGCCGCCTCGATCGCCGCGCGGTCCATGTTCGGGTTCGGATAGAACAGCAGCCCGACCGCCTCGCGGCCCTCGCCGCAGACCACCGCGTCGGTGACCGCGTCGCCCACCGCCGAGACCGCCCTCACCCGCAGGTCGCCGACCGTGACGAAGGTGCCGCTGGCCAGCTTGAAGTTCTCCGAGATGCGCCCGTCGAAGGCCAGGCCCGCCTTCGGGCTGGCCTCGTCCACGAACCGCGCCGCATCGCCCAGCAGGTAGAAGCCGTCGGCGTCGTAGCTCTGCGCCGACAGCTCCGGGCGTCCCAGATAGCCGGGCGAGACCTGCGGCCCCTTCACCCGGAATTCCAGCTTGCCCGCCGCCGGGGTCAGCTTGACCGAAGTGCCCGGCACCGGCAGGCCGATCAGCCCCATGCGGTCGTTGCGCCAGTGGACGTTGCAGGCGGTCGGCCCGGTCTCGGTCGCGCCATATCCCGAGGCGAAGCTGATCTTCTCGCCGACGCTCGCCACCGCGACGGCCTGGATGCGGTCGCAGGCGTCCTGGCCCAGGGCCGCGCCGCCGTACTGCAGCACCCGCACCTGCTCGAAGAAGGTCCGCGCCAGATCCTCGTCGCGCTCCAGCTCGCCGGCCAGCAGCATCCAGCCGGCCGGGACCATGTTGTGATAGGTGGTCGCCACCTCTTTCAGGTTGCGCAGCGTCTCGCCGAACCGCCCGGCCACCGGCTGGCCGGCGTCGATATGCAACGTTCCACCGCGATGCAGCGCCATGTGCAGGATCGAGTTGGCCCCCAGGCTGTGGCTCCAGGGGGCCGAGTTGACCATCACCGGCGGCTCGTCGTCGGCGTAGCAGGCGGCGATCTGCGCCGAGTTCAGCGCGATGCCGCGATGCAGGCAGATCACCGCCTTGGGCAGGCCGGTCGAGCCGGAGGTCAGCAGGTACTTGGCGTGGTCGTCAGGCTGGGCGGTGGCCTCGACGCCGGCCGCGCTCAGCAGCCGCGCCAGCGGCACGTCGCCCGGCCGCGGGTTCTTGCCCGCGATCACCGGCAGCCCGGCCAGGAACGGCGCCTCCAGCGCCTCGGAGAACAGGCTGGCGTCCTCGGTGTAGACCGCCGCGGGGTTCAGCACCTCGACCGCATGGGCCAGCCGCGTCAGGTTCGCGCCCGGCAGGCCGTACTGCGGCGAGACCGGCGCGATCGGCATGCCCTGGCTCATCGCCGCGTAGCCGACCAGCCCATGGTCGATGCCGTTGCGCGCCAGGATCAGCAGCGGCCGCGTCCCGACCACGCCCAGTTCGCGCAAGCCGCCGGCGATCGCCCGCACCTGCTCGCGCGCCTCGCCGAAACTGGTCCGCCGCCAGCCCTCGCCCGACCGCTCGGCCAGCCAGGTCCGCCCCGGCGCCTCGCGTGCCCAGCGGTCCAGCGCCTGGGTCATGGTGGTGAACTCGCCCGAGAACGGGGTCGGATTGGACAGGATCAGCTCGCCGCCGCCCCTCTCCTCGATGTCCAGCTGCGGCGGCGCATAGCGCGCGTCGCGGAACGGGGCGTCTGTGGGGCGGATTCTAGCGTCCATGATGCGCATAGCCTTAGCGGGCGAGGCGCAAGGGGGAAAGCGGCGGAACGCAAGTTGCATCGGCCGTCCGGTCGGGTGAGTTTCAGAAGGGTCCGGGGAGGAAGCTCGATCGTCATGAGATGCGCTGTTTTGCTGGCGGCCCTCATCCTCGCCTCGTGCAGCGGCGGCCCGCCGCTCCCCGGGCCCACGACGCAGGAATGCCAGCTGCTTCCCGAGAAGGAGCCTCGGTGTCCGGAAGATCCGGTCGCGACGCGCTTCTGCGCGACCGGTGCGGCGCTCGTCTACGCCGACGGCCGCGAAGTCTCGATGGAGGACGTCAAGGGCTGGGAAATCCAATCGGGCCCCAGGCTATGCAAGGACGGCGGCACCCCAAGCGGCCACCCTTAGGCGCGCCGAGACTCACAGATCGGCGGCCCGCGCCTAGGCCCCGGCCTTCATCTCGACCGGCGTGAAGGCCACCGCGGCCGCCTGGCGGGCGGCCCTGGCCCGCTTCGAGCGCCGCCGCGCCTCTTCCAGCCGGGCGAACACGAAGGCGCTCTCGCGGGCCGCCGCATAGGGCGCCAGCGCGCCCAGCGAGACGATGCGCAGGGCGGCGTTGCCCGCCTGCAGCCGCGCCCAGGCCCGCCAGCAGAGCGGCAGCCCCAGCCCCAGTCCCGCCGCCGCCGCCGTGCGCCGCGCGGCCTGGTACGGCGCCCAGGCGACCGTCAGCGCCAGCCACAGGCCGAGCGCCAGCGCGCCCAGCGCCGCCAGCTCGACCAGGGTCGGCACGGTCCCCAGCGCCGGGGTCGGCAGGAAGCCGGCCGCCAGCCCCATCGCCACCCCGCCTGCGAACAATCCGATCATCACGCTGGCGAACCAGCCGATCGCAAAGGCGCTGTAAAGCGGGCGGCGCGCGGCGGCGGCGGCGTCATAGGCGGCCGGGCGATGCGGATGATGCAGGCCGCCCCACAGCAAAGCGTCCCGCCGGCGGTCGGCCGCCGGCCGCCACCAGCCAAGGGTCAGCGCGATGAGCGCCGCGTCGCGCAGCTCGCCCAGCGCGAAGGCGGCCGACGAGCCGTCGACCTCGAACACCTGCCCGCGCCATTCGGTGCGGGTGGCCAGATAGACGAAGCTCACGAAGCGGCAGAAGCCCATGAACAGCGCCACGCTCGCCGCCGCGATCAGCGCCACCGGCGCGCCCCAGACGCCCAGCCCCTGCACCGCCGCCAGGGCCGCGGCCAGCGCAGCGGCGACGACCAGCAGCTTGGCCAGCGCGCCGATCAGCAGCTCGATGCCCAGTCCGCCATAGTCCAGCGGCTCGCCGTTCATGTCCGTGGCCGCCCACAATCGCCGGCGTATCGCGCTGCGCCCCCAGAACCCGTGGAGCCCGAGGGTGAGCAGGTTCGGCGCCCCATGGCGCAGGGTGAGCGACAGGAAGCCCCGCGCATCCAGTCGCTGCACGAGCGTCAGACTCGGGCCGCCCGACTCGGCGGCGTTCGATCGCGACATCTACTCCCCCGCGACGAGCCTGCGGCGCGCGAGTGCGCCGGTTACTTCCCACTCACGATAGTATGAAGGTGAAAGTATTGCCGAGACCCGAACCTCGCGCCCGCAGCTTCGCGCCCTGCGGGAACTAAGGCGTAAAGCGGCCGTCCTGCAGGAAGGCGGCGACCTGGTTCTGCACCAGGCCCGAGCGGACCATGAAGGTGTGGCCGGCCCGCACCGTCAGGAAATCGGCCATTTCCGGCAGCCGTGTGCTCGCAACGCTCACCTTGCCGTCGTTGGGCCGCCCGCCGAAGCAGCCGGCGAACCACGGCTCGTAGTTCCGGGTGCCGGCGATCACCCCGACCTCCAGCGGCAAGGGCCGGGCGAAGGCCATCGGCTCGCGCGTCCCCAGGGCCTGGCCGGCGGGGCCCAGCGCGCGCCGGAACCACCAATGGTGCTTCAGCTCGTCGGCGATCTCGCTGCCGCCGTTGGGCGGCCCCAGCATCACCGCCCGCCCGGCCTCGGGAACCTCATGGTCCTGGAAGTAGCCGCGCAGCAGCAGCCCGCCGAGCGAGTGGGTCACGAAATGGATGCGCGTGGCCCGCGCCCGCCGGCAGCGGGCGATGTCCTGCTCGACGCCGGCCGCCGCAGCCTCGATGCTGAGCCGCGTCGAAGGGTAGCTGCGGGCGACCACCGTATAGCCGCGCCGGCTCAGATCACGGCCGATCGGGGCCATCGAGGCGGCGCTGCGCCCCAGCCCGTGGAGCAGCACCACGCATTCGCCCGGCGGCGCCGTCGGCATGCCTACCCGCCCAGGGTCTCGGCGAAGCGCACCGGCTGACCAATGCTCGGGGCGACCAGCTCGTCGTCGCGCATCACCACCGTGCCGCGGATGATCGTCGCGGTCGGCCAGCCCTTGGCCTCGAAGCCGTCGAACGGGGTCCAGCCGACGCGGGTGGCCATGTCCTCGTGCTTGATCGTGCGGCGGGCCTTCATGTCGACGACGGTGATGTCGGCGTCGTAGCCGACCGCCAGCCGGCCCTTGTCGGCCATGCCGAACACCCGGTTGGCGCCATGGCTGGTCAGGTCGACGAACCGCTCCAGGCTGAGGCGGCCCTCGTTCACGTGGGTCAGCATCACCGGCACCAGGGTCTGCACCCCCGGCATGCCCGACGGCGAGGCCGGATAGGGCCG
Source organism: Phenylobacterium sp. NIBR 498073 (assembly GCF_027286305.1). Taxonomy (NCBI): domain Bacteria; kingdom Pseudomonadati; phylum Pseudomonadota; class Alphaproteobacteria; order Caulobacterales; family Caulobacteraceae; genus Phenylobacterium; species Phenylobacterium sp. NIBR 498073. The sequence continues at coordinate 1,041,774 of NZ_CP114599.1, read as the reverse complement.
GGCCTTCTCGTCCTTGGTGTGCGGCGCGTGGTCCGAGCCCAGCACGTCGGCGATCCCCGCCGCGATCCCGTGCCACAGCCCGGCCTGGTGATAGGCGTTGCGGATCGGCGGGTTCATCTGGGCATAGCCCTTCAGCCGCTCATAGGCTTCCGGCGCGGTCAGGGTCAGGTGCTGCGGCGTGACCTCGACGCTGGCCACGTCCTTGTGCAGCGCCAGGAACTCGATTTCCTCGCGCGTCGTCACGTGCAGCACGTGGATGCGCTTGCCCAGCGCCTTGGCGATCCGCACCAGCCGGTGGGTGGATTCGAGCGCCGAGGCGGCGTCGCGCACCTCCTCGTGACTGGTCCAGTCGCCGGTGCGGGCCAGCGGCCGGCGCTCGGCCAGCCGGTATTCGTCCTCGGAGTGGAACGCCGCGCGGCGGTTCACATGGCGCAGCACCTGCTCGATGCCCTCGTCGTCCTGCACCAGCAGGCTGCCGGTCGAGGCGCCCATGAACACCTTGATCCCGCAGCAGCCGGGCAGCCGCTCCAGCTCGCCCAGGAACTGCGCGTTCTCATGCGTGCCGCCGACATAGAAGGCGTGGTCGGTGTGCATCCGGCCGGCGGCGCGATGCAGCTTGTCGGCCAGGGCGTCCGGGTCGGTGGTGGTCGGCTCGGTGTTCGGCATCTCGAACACCGCCACGACCCCGCCCATCGCCGCGGCGCGCGATCCGGTCTCCAGGTCTTCCTTCCACTCCAGGCCCGGCTCGCGGAAATGCACCTGGGTGTCGATCACGCCGGGCAACACGGTCAGGCCCTTGGCGTCGAACACCTGCCCGGCGCTGGCTTGGCTGAGGTCGCCGATCTCGACGATCTTGCCCGCCCGCACGCCGACGTCGGCTAGGCCGCGGCCGGCATGGTTCACCACCTCGCCGCCCCTCACGATGAGGTCGAAGGTCTCGGGCATGTTGCGTCTCTGGGCTTAACTGGCTTTGGAACTGGTTTGGGCGAGCAGGTCCCGGGCGGCGTTGGTCACCCAATCCACCGGCAGGTCCATCATGTGACAGAGCGCCTGCGAGAGCCCTGGGTCAACCTCGCGGATCTGGTCCAGGCTGCGAATGCCGCGCACGATCCGCGTATTCTCGCCCCACGGCCCATAGAGCTTGTCGTCCGAGGGGCCGAACAGCCCGATGGTCGGGGTCCCGGCCGCAGCGGCCATGTGCATCAGCCCGCTGTCGTTGCCGATGAACAGTTGGGCGCGCTTCAGGCATGCGTAGCTGGCCAGCAGTTCGACCTTGCCGGCCAGGTCGATGGTCCGCTCGCGCGGGACCACGTTGCGCAGCGCCGCGACCGCCTGGCTGTCGTCCGGTCCGCCCAGCAGCATCAACCGCCCGCCGGCCATCGGCCCGCCCAGCAACTGGATCGCAACTTGCGCGAAGCGTTCGGCCGGCCAGGTCTTGCCGACCCAGTTGGCGGCCGGCGCCATGGCCAGGATCGGCCCCTTGCCGGCGGTCAGTTCGTCGGCATAGGCCTCGGTCGCCGCAGAGGTGAACAGGTACGGGGCCGGCGGCTCGTCCTCGATCTTCAGCAGCCGCGCGGCCTCGATCACCTTGTGGACCCCGCCGCCGGAGCCGCGCTTGTACACCGCCCGCCGCTCGCGGCGCAGGAACTGCGAGATCGCCGAACCGCGCAGGTCGACGATCAGCCCCCATTTGCGATGCCGCACCTCGCGCCACAGCTTCAGCCAGTGGCCGCCGTTCTTGGCCTTCTCCAGCACGATCAGGCGGTCGAGATGCGGGACCTCGGCGAACAGCGGCGCGGCCGCCTTGCCGGCGACGATCGTGAAGCGCGCGTTCGGAACCTCGTCCAGCAATCGTTTGATCAGGCCGGACGACAGCACCGCGTCGCCGATCCGGGTCGCGGTGATGAACAGAATCGGGAAGGACCCGTGCGCCATCGTCCTTCTATAGGGCTCCTGACGCTGGCGCTCCACCCGCGCAGCCCTTAACTCCTGTTCCATGTCGACGCAGCCCCCGATCGCAGCCCTGTCCAGCCGAGCCCTGATCGCCGTCTCGGGCGAGGATTGGCGCAGTTTCCTGCACGGCCTCATCACCCAGGACGTCGAGACCCTCGCGCCCGGCGAGGTGCGGTTCGGCGCTCTCCTGAACCCCCAGGGGCGGCTTTTGTTCGATCTGTTCGTGGTCGGACGGGACGACGGCGCCTTCCTCGATGTCGAACGGGCCAGCCGCGAGGCTCTCATCCTGCGGCTGACCATGTACCGCCTGCGCGCCAAGGTGCAGATCGCCGCCGACGAGACCCCGGTGCTCGCCGCCTGGGGCGACGATCCCGGTCACGGCTGGGCGCCCGACCCGCGGCTGGCCGCGCTCGGCTGGCGCGGCTACGGCCTCGAGGCCGCGCCGACCGCCGATGAAGCCGCCTACGACGCCCACCGCTTGGCGCTCGGCGTGCCAGGCCCCGCAGACTGGGGCGTCGAGCAGACCTACCCGATCGAGGCCAACTTCGACCTGCTGCACGGCATCGACTTCCACAAGGGCTGCTTCATCGGCCAGGAAACCACCTCGCGCATGAAGCGCCGCGGCCAGATCAAGAACCGCATGCTGCCGCTCGCCTTCGACGGCCCGCCCCCCGCCGCCGGCGCCGAACTCCTGCAGGGCGGCGAACGCCGCGCCGGCGAAGTGCTGTCCGGCCAGGGAACCCGCGCCATCGCCCTCGTCCGCCTCGACCGCCTCGAAGGCGCCCTCACCGCCGACGGCCAACCCGCCCGCGCCGAAAAGCCGGACTGGCTGGAAGCCGACTAGAGCGCCGGCTCAGCCGACGGCTCTGCCGGTGCGCCGGTCCCACACGTCCATCATCGCGCGCGCGGCATGCTCCCGGAGCATGGCGCGGTCGTCCTCGCTAGCCGAGAGCACGGCGTCGGGCGGCATTGCGAAGCGCTCGTTGAAGGCCTGGAACAGCCGCGTCCGGCCGACATAGCCGCAGCGCGCGGCGATCTCGCCAAGCGGGAGATGGTCGTCCGACGTCAACAGGATCCAGGCGTTCTGCAGGCGCCGGTCGTTGATGAAGCGGGTGACGCCGCCGTACGGGGCGAAGGCGCGGTAGAGGGTGGCGCGCGAGACGTCGAGCCGCGCCGCGATCCAGGCCGGCGACAAGGCCGGTTCGCTCAGGTGGTCGTCGACCAGCGCCTCGGCCATGGCCTTGAGCGCCGGTGGCGCGTGCCGGGCGCGCCTGACGTCGGTCAGCGCCATGCCCAGCATCTCTATCGCCGCGCGCAACACCAGCGAGCCCTGCGCCTGGGTCATTTCCGGCGCGTCCTCGCAGAGGCAGGCCAGCGTGCTGGCGATCACGCGGGCCAGCGGGTGGTCGCCGCGGATTTCCGCGCAGTGAAGATCGAGGTGGCGCAGGGGCTCGGGCAGCGCCCCACGGGCCATGACCATCATAATCGCCGCATAGTCGGCCTCCGTCACCGTGGCCGCATGCGCCAGGTCGAGGACGAGGATGTCCCCGGCGCGCAGGCGCCGGCCGGACCGCGTCGGCTGCACGTCGAGCGCGCCGTCCTCGACCACATAGACGAACAGCTGGTCCGCGCCGGTGGCGGCGATGAGCTCGTCGTCTCGCGTCAGCGTCATCCGGCCGCGCAGCTTCGAGCGCGAGACGACCGCTTCCGGCAGCACGAAGGCGTCGGCGGAAAAGGCGAAGTCCGGCTGTTCCGCCATCCGGGCCGGATCGACGGAAAAGGCGAACGCCACGGACTGCGCGAGGCGGTGCGCAAAGTCCAGCCGCGCCTCGCCCGGCAGGAGCGCGTGGCGAACGCGCGGGATGGGCTGGCCCAGCACGAGCTCGCCTCCGGACGCGTTCATGACTCTTTCCATCGGAATCGAATGGCCCAGCTTTCCGGCTCCGGCCAACTATTTTCCGTCGGATGAGACAGATCGCGGCAATTGGCTGCTTCGCTGAGACGCCCCGAGCCTTTTCGCAGTTTCTGCGCGGGCCAGTGCTGGTCCACTGATGCGGACAGGGACACGGCCGCCGGCGCCGAGCGCCACTACAAAGCCGGGCGCGGCCCGCCAGGGAGGAAACCTATGCAGAAATTGAAATCGACGGTCGCGGCGGCGTTCGCCGCGATGATGTTGGCGTTCCCCTCGACCTCGGCGAACGCGGCCACGCTCTTGGACGGCGTCACCCTGCACAACCTTTCGATCGGCGGTGCGAAGTACGATGTCACGTTCACCGGCGACGCCTTCGACGGAAACCTTACCTTCAACACGCGCGCGCAAGCCATCGAGGCGCTGGCCGCCATCCTCGCCAGTTCCGAGTTCCAGGCGTTCTTCCCGTACGAAGAATTCGCGGGCGTGCTGGTTCCGCATGCCGCCGATGAAAGGGGCTTCTACGCTGAAATCGCGGGAGGATGGATGCCCCCTGACGGCTACGGGGTTCCAAACGGATTCCCCTGGTCGGAGCAGGGTTACACCCTGGCCACCTTCGCCCCGACGAGCGCCGTCCCCGAGCCGGCGACCTGGGCGATGATGATCGCCGGCTTCGGCGTTGTCGGCGTCGCCGTTCGGCGCCGCAGGGCGGCGGCGCTCGCCGCCTGACCCGGCATGCAAATGGCGCCGGCTTCCTCGGCGCTCTTCATCCGCCGCCCCGCCACGTCACCCGCTAAGCAAAAACCCCCGCAGCGCCGCCAGCGTCTCGGCGGGTTTCTCCTCGGCCAGGAAGTGCCCGGCCCCCTCGATCGCCTGGCCGCGCAGGTCCTCGCACCAGGGCCGCCAGACCTCCAGCACATCGTACCAGTGGCCGACCGCCCCCTTGGCGCCCCACAGCACCTGGGTCGGCGCCGCGATCTTCTTCACCCCGCGGTCGGCCTCGTCGGCGGCGACGTCATAGGTCGCCCCGGCGCGGTAGTCCTCGCACATCGCATGGATCACCGCCGGGTCGGCCAGGGCCTGCACATAGTCGGCATAGGCGGCCGGCTCGAAATAGGTCGCGCCCTGGGCGATGCGGAAGGCGAAATGCACCGGGTCGGCGGCGATGAAGTGCTCGGGGAACGGATGGGCCTGGGCCAGGAAGCTCCAGTGCCAGTAGCCCAGCGCGAACCGCCGGTCGGCCAACCGCCAGACGTCGGCGGTCGGGATGATGTCGAGGATGCTCAGCTTGCGGACCGCCTGCGGCGTATCCAGCGCCAGCCGATAGGCGGTGCGCCCGCCGCGGTCGTGGCCGACCATGTCGAACCGCGCGAACCCCAGGATTCTCATCAGCGCCACGACGTCGCGCGCCATCGCCCGCTTCGAATAGGGCTCGTGGTCCGGCGTCGTCGGCGGTCCCGAGCTGCCGCCGTAGCCGCGCAGGTCCGGGGCCACCACAGTGAAGTCCTTGGCCAGCTCGCCGGCGATCTGGCCCCACATCATGTGCGTCTGCGGATAGCCGTGCAGCAGCAGGAGCGGCGGCCCCGAACCGCCGATCCGAAACCGCAGCACCGCCTCGCCGGTGCTCACCCGCTCGAGCTTGAAACCGTCAAAGGCCATGGCGCACTCCTTCGTACCCTAACTGGTCACGCCGGGACGTAGGTCAACCGGATCGCGTCCGGCCCGATCCGCTCGTGCGCCACCAGGCGCAGCCGCGGCCGCGGGCCGACGAAGTAGGGACTGCCGTCGCCCAGCACGACCGGGTGCAGATAGATCCGATAGGCGTCGATCAGCCCGAGCTCGCCCAGGCTCTTGGCCAGCACCGGGCCGCCGACCTCGATCTCGCCCGGATACTCGGCTTTCACCTTGCGCAGCACGGCCTCGAAGTCCTCGCCGACCAGGGTTGCGTTCGGCCCGACCTCGGTCAGCGAGCGCGACACCACCCACTTGTGCTGCGCCCGCCAGGCCCGCGCGAAGTCGTGCTCCGCCGCGCTCCAGCCCCCGTCGTCTTCGTCCCAGTAGCGCATCAGCTCATAGAGACCGCGCCCGTAGATCGCGCCGGTTTGCTCGCGCGCCTGCTCGACGAAGTGCTGGAACAGCGCCGGATCGGGCGCGAACCGCATGTGGTCGACATAGCCGTCCAGCGACTGGTTCATGCCAAAGACGAGCCTGGCCATGGGCGGTCTCCCTTGCTGGGTCCGCACCATGACCGACTTTTGCCCGCCTGCGTAGCGGGAGGACGGCGATCGCAATTCCTCCCCCGCTGGGGGAGGTGGATCGACGCGCAGCATCGAGACGGAGGGGGCTTGCTGAGTCAGAAGCCCCCTTCAGTCGGCCATTCGGCCCGACAGCTCCCCCAGCGGGGGAGCAATCGGCCCCTAGAAGAACAGCTTGCGCACCGTGAACTTCACCGAGCGGCCGACCGGGTCCAGCAGGTCCGGCTGGTAGCTGATCGGCGTGGTCCCCTGCGGAGTCTTCACGTCCTGGCGCTCGTCGAACAGGTTGTCGACCGACAGGGTGGCGCGCATGCCGCGCAGCCACTTCTGCTCGCGGGCGATCGGCTGCATGCCCAGGTCCGCGAACAGCCGCAGGTTCACGGTCGTCAGGTCCGAGAACTCCAGGTCGTCCGCCGCGGTCAGGCCGACGACCTTGGTCGCGCTCTGCCACTTGGCGTTCGCCGCTACGCCGAGGCCCCCGCGGGTGTAGTTGGCCTGCAGGTCGACCTGGTGGCGCGGCGAGCCTCCGCCCGAGCCCAGCGCCCCGCCGTCCAGCAGGTCTAGGGTCGGCACGCCCGGCCGGATCTCCACTTCGTCCTTGAACGCCACGGTGTGATAGAGCCCGAACTGGAACACGCCGTTGCGCGGGCCGCCGGGCCCGAAGCCGCCCATGCGCGGGCCGCCGCCGCCCGGACCGCCGAAGCCGCCGCCCATGCCGCCGCCGGGCGGCGGACCCTCGCCAGGCGGCGGACCGTCCGGCGGGCCCTCCCCTTGGCGCTGGCCCTGAGTCTGCTGACCTTGGGCCTGCTGACCTTGGGCTTGTCGCCCCTGACCTTGCTGGCCCTGAGCCTGCTGGGTCTGCTGCGCCTGCCGCTCGGCCTGGAACCGCTGGCGCATCGCCGTGATCTGCTCCGGGGTCGGCTGCGGGCCGACCGGGCGCGAATAGGTGAAGCCGTAGCGCAGCTCGTCGCGCGACTGCCGCGCGAAGTTCACCGGCCGCGCGTCGATCAACGTCAGTTCGCCGGCCGCGTTGCGCACGAAGCGGTCGGGGAACGCCGCCTCGATCTGGGTCGAGGCCGACGGGAAGGCGGCGATCGCGTCGTCGGTGCGGGTCGAGACGTAGTTGGCCTGGAAGTTCAGGTTGACCTTGTCCCAGGGCTTGTAGGTCACCCCGAGCTTGAAGGTGTCGCGCTGGCTGGCGTCCAGGGTCGAGAGGCCGCCGCTGACGCGGGTCACCTCGACGGTCTGGCCGGTCTGGAAGTCGAACACCCGCACGCCCGGCGTCGCGGTCAGCGGGTCGCCCAGTTGGTTCATGGTCGGAGCCTGGTCCGTGCGCGTGAACGAGGCCAGCACCCGCAGCGGCTTGATCGGGGTCCAGTTCAGGCCGCCGCCGAGCGTCTGCAGGTCGCCGAAATCCGAAAGGTTCTGGTAGCCGAGGTTCACATTGGCCGACAGCTTGCCCAGATGCTCGCCCAGCCCCTCGCCGGCGCGGATCAGCGGCACGTCGAAATTGGCCTGCAGCTGGCCGATGTTACGGTCCAGGGTATTGGAGGTGGACACCCCCAAGCGGTCGGCCTCGCTCTCGAACCGGGTGGCCGAGGCCCGCGCGGTCAGGGTCGTGCTGACCTTGCCGGCCGGCAACTCCCAGAGCGCGCGGTTCAGCACGATGTCGGACTGCGCCGTCGTGGTCGTGCTCTTGCTGCGGTCGGTATAGGGCACGCCGCTGAAGTCGCGGTCGGTCGAGGACTTGGCGACGTCCTGGGTCAGCCCGCCGGTGTACGACCATTGCCAGCCGCCATAGGCGCCGGCCGCGGCGGCGGCGAGCCGTCCCGACGTGGTCTCCGAGCGGCGAAGCAGCGCGTCGTCCGAGAACGGCGACAGGCCGAGCTTGCCCTGGCTGTCGGTGAAGTCGAGCCCGGCGTTGATGGTGCCGTTGACGCCCTCGCCCAGCGGCCGCGCATAGACGCCGTTCAACGACAGGGCGGTGGTGTCCGAGGTCAGGGTGCGCAGGTCGCCCTCGCCGCCCTCGATGTCGCGGTCGCCCTCGTAGATCGGCTGGGTGTCGGTCAGCCGCGCGTCCAGCATCAGCCGCTGACCGCGCAGGATGTTCAGCACCGAGCCATGCGCCATGGCGCTCTGGCCGCCGCCGTCCTGCGTCGGGGTCGAGCCCGAGGCCTCGGCGAGGGTGGCCTTGAAACGCTGGCGCAGCACGAAGTTCACGACCTTCTGGTCGGCCGGGTAGCCGTACTTCAGCGACACCTCTTCGGGCAGGATGTCGACCCGCGCGATCGCCTCGGTCGGCAGGTCGCGGATCTCGGCGAAGCCGGTGACGCGACCGCCGTTGATCAGCACCACCGGCCGCCCGCCCGAACCCTGGCCGCTCGTCAGCTGCGGCGCCAGCGCGTCGAGCAGGTCGGTGACGCTGGCCGCGCCATAGGCCCGGATCTCGCGCGGCGAGATCGACAGCTCCGGAGTGATGTCGCCGATCACCGAGCCCGGCAGATTACGGGCGCCGGCCACGACCACCAGTTCCTCGACCTCCGTCTCCTGGTCATGCTCGTCGGTCTGAGCCAGCGCGCCGCCAGCGCAGAGCGTGGCCGCCGCGACCCCGCACAGCAGGCGGTCGGCGAAACGGTGTCGAGAAGGCGATGAACTCACGAGGTACGATCCAGTCATTGGGGAGGATGGAGGCGTGCGACGAACTGCCCCCATCCTCCTGAACGGGGGATGAGGAAGTTTCCGTCGCTCTTGTTGCGGCCGTTCGTCAGGACCGACAAAAACCTGCCGTGCGCCGATAGACGCCGATAGACATTGAAACGCCCGCGACAAACCGCGCCCTGGCGCAGCTATCGGCGGCTTGCTGCAAGATCGGCGGCGAAACCTGCCGATAGGCCCTCTATCGGCAGGCTTGTGACGCTCCCTGCCGAAAGCCAAGACTGCGCTCCATGACCGGCGACCTGATTCGATGCGGCTGGCGCGGCATGGCCGGCGACCCGCTCTACGAGGCCTATCACGACAGCGAGTGGGGCGTGCCCGAGTACGATTCCCGCGCGCTGTGGGAAAAGCTCGTGCTCGACGGCTTCCAGGCCGGGCTCGCCTGGATCACGATCCTGCGAAAGCGCGACGCCTTCCGCGAGGCCTTCGCCGGCTTCGACCCCGACGTCGTCGCCCGCTTCGGCGAGGCCGAGCGCGCGGCCCTGATGGCCAATCCCGGCATCGTCCGCTCGAACGCCAAGATCGACGCGGCCATCGCCGGCGCGCGGATCTATCTCGACATGCGCGAGCAGGGCGAGGACTTCAGCCAGTTCATCTGGAGCTTCACCAACGGCCGCGTGGTCCAGAACCAGTGGAGCGAGATCGGCCAGGTCCCGGCCCAGACCCGCGTCGCCGAGGAGATGTCCAAGGCCTTGAAAGCCAAGGGTTTCAAATTCGTCGGCCCGGTGATCGTCTACGCCTTCATGCAGGCTGTCGGCGTCGTCAACGACCACCTGACCTGCTGCCACCGCCACGAACAAGTCAAACGGCTGGTGCGTTAGTATGCCCGACATGATGCTCGAACTGGCCTGTCCGACGGGCCCCGTCTGCGGGGTGGACGAGGCCGGCCGCGGCCCCTGGGCCGGACCGGTCAGCGCCGGCGCGGTGATCCTCGATCCGGACCGCGTGCCCGCCGGCCTCAACGACTCGAAGAAGCTCAGCGCCAAGGCCCGCGACGCCCTGGAGCTGGAGATCAAGCAGAGCGCGCTGGCCTGGGGCGTCGGCTTCGCCAGCGTCGACGAGATCGACGAGCTGAACATCCTGCACGCCACCGGCCTGGCCATGCGCCGCGCCGTCGAGGCGCTGGCCATCGCCCCGGCCTTCGCCCTGGTGGACGGCAACTACAAGTTCAAATTGCCCTGCGAAATCAAGACCGTGGTCAAGGGCGACTCGATCAGCGCCTCGATCGCCGCGGCCTCGATCCTGGCCAAGACCGCCCGCGACCGGCTGATGGTCGAGATGGACGGCCTCTATCCCGGCTACGGCTTCGCCGGCCACAAGGGCTACCACGCCCAGGTCCATGTCGAGGCGCTGCGGACCCTCGGCCCCTGCCCGATCCACCGCCGAGGCTGGGAGCCGATCCGCCTGGCCCTGATCGAGCGCGGCGAGATCGTCGACGTCGTCGATTGATCCATTGAATCAAGATTGACGCCCCGGCCCCGCGGACCGATCGCGGGGACATGGACAGCGCCCTCGCCCCCTCGCTCCGACTGCAGGCCAAGGCCTGCCTGGCCCTCGGCTCGCCCCTTCACGCCGGGGTGCTGGACCTCGCCGCCGATGACCTGGAGGCTGGCGGGCCGACCGCCCGCCTGCTCGCCCCCTGGACCGGTCAGGACCTGCGCGCCCTGATGGCCGCGGCCGTCCCGCTGCGACTGCTGGGGGCCCTGCACGACCTGGTGCTAAGCGGCGAGGATCCCGCCCTCGCCGACGCCTATCCCCAGCCTGGCAAGGCTTTCGACGCCGGGTCCGCCTGGCGCCAGGCCCGCCGCGCGATGGCCCAGCACGGCGACCGCCTCGCCGCCTTCATGGACCACGAGCCGCAGACCAACGAGGTCCGCCGCTCGGCGGCCCTGCTCGGCGGCTTCCTGACTGTGGCCCGCGAGACCGGCCTGCCGCTGCGCTGTTTCGAGATCGCCGCCAGCGCCGGCCTCAACCTTTCCTGGGACCGCTATCGCTACGATCTTTCGGGTTCCGCCTGGGGGCCGGACAGCCCGGTCCTGCTGCCCTCTGACTGGTCCGGCGCCTTGCCGCCGCTGGACGCCCAGGTCCGCGTCGTTCATCGCCAGGCCTGCGACCGCCGTCCGGTGGACCTTAAGGACCCCGTGCAACGCCGACGTCTGGTAGCCTATGTCTGGCCCGATCAGTTCGACCGGCTGGAGCGAATTCGCGCAGCGATCGACGTCGCGCTGGCCAACGACGTAAACGTCGAGGCGGCCGACGCCGTCGACTGGACCGCACGGTCGGCGCGCCCGTCTCCGGGCGCCGCGACGGTGATCTACCACTCGGTGTTCTGGCAATACATGCCCGCCGTGAGCCAAGCCGCGCTACGCCAAGCCATTGAATATCTTGGCGCCTCAGCCACGAACGACGCCCCGCTCGCCTGGCTGCGCATGGAGCCCCCGCCCGAGAACACGGCGATCATGGAGGTGCGGCTTACGATATGGCCCGGCGGCGAAGAGCGGATCCTGGCGGTTGTTCATGCCCACGGCGCCTCGGCCAGGTGGACCGGTTAACCAAGATCAACAGCCGTTAACCACGTTCGGTAAAGCCGCGTTCACCACGAGGACTCAGGATTCTGACTCCGGACATCGAGGTGAGCTTATGGGCGTTCAGGCCGACACGATCATTCACGGCGACTGCATCGAGGAGCTGAAGAAGCTGCCTGCGAAGTCGGTCGACCTGGTCTTCGCCGACCCGCCCTACAACCTCCAGCTCGGCGGCGAACTGCTGCGTCCCGACAACTCCAAGGTCGACGCCGTCGATGACCACTGGGACCAGTTCGAGAGCTTCGCGGCCTACGACAAGTTCACCCGCGAGTGGCTGACCGAGTGCCGCCGGGTGCTCAAGGACGACGGCGCCCTCTGGGTGATCGGCAGCTATCACAACATCTTCCGGGTCGGCGTCGCCTTGCAGGACCTGGGGTTCTGGCTGCTGAACGACATCGTCTGGCGCAAGACCAACCCGATGCCGAACTTCAAGGGCACCCGGTTCACCAACGCCCACGAGACCCTGATCTGGGCCGCCAAGGGCCGCGGCTCGCGCCGCTACACCTTCAACTACGACGCCATGAAAATGGCCAACGACGACGTCCAGATGCGCTCGGACTGGACCTTCCCGCTGTGCACCGGCGAGGAGCGCCTGAAGGACGAAAACGGCGCCAAGGCCCATCCGACCCAGAAGCCTGAAGCGCTGCTGCATCGCGTGATTTTGTCGTCGACCAAGCCCGGCGATGTGATCCTCGACCCGTTCTTCGGCACCGGCACCACCGGCGCGGCCGCCAAGCGCCTGGGCCGCCGCTACATCGGCCTGGAGCAGGACGAGAAGTACGTCGCCCTGGCCAAGGACCGCATCTCGAAGATCGTCCCCATCGCCCCCGGCGACCTGGAGGTCACCGGCTCCAAGAAGTCCGAACCGCGCGTGCCGTTCGGCCAGGTGCTGGAAGCGGGCCTGCTCAGCCCCGGCGACGCGCTCTACTGCCCCAAGGGCGAACGCATGGCCCGCGTGCGCGCCGACGGCAGCCTGGTGGTCGGCGACCTCTCCGGCTCGATCCACAAGGTCGGCGCCATGGTCCAGTCGGCTCCGGCCTGCAACGGCTGGACCTACTGGCACTTCAAGTCCGACAAGGGCTTGGCCCCCATCGACGTGCTGCGCGCCAAGATCCGCTCGGCGATGCCGCAGGCCTGAGGCATGCCGTACGGCCTGGGACTTGAGCGGACCGCCAACCGGCTGGCCGCGCCGAACCCGCTATGGGGGCGGGCTTTCGAAGAGGAGGCCGCCCGCATCCGCGCCGCCGCCGGCCCTGACGTCCTGGCCATCGAACACTATGGCAGCACGTCGGTGCCAGGGCTCTGCGCCAAGCCGATCATCGATCTGCTGGTCGGCGTGGCGGACCTCTCCGTCGCCGACCGCCATGCGCCGGCCATGCTCGCGCTGGGCTACGACGACTCCGGAAACGGCGGCGTCGACGGCCACCGGATCTTCGGCAAGGGCGCGGCGCGCACCCATCTGGCCCACTTCGTCGTGCACGGAGGCGCCGAGTGGGTCGCCACGCTGCGGTTTCGCGACATGCTTCGCGCCGACGCCGGTCTGCGCTCGGCCTACGAGCAGCTGAAGTCCCGGCTGGTCGCCGAGCATCCCACCGACCGCGCCGCCTACACCGCCGGCAAGTCCGAGTTCATTCTCGCCGCCCTGGCCTAGAGCAGATTGCTCAACCCCGCCCGCGCGGCCTTGAGGAACACGCTCGGCAGGGCGTCGAGCCCGGCCCTCGGCGTCCAGATCAGCCCCTCGGCGTCGCCTTCGGCCCGCAGCAGCCGCAAGGTGAGGCTGAAGTGGGTGAAAACGTGCTCGACCTCGCCCGCGGCCCGCCAGTCGGCCGGCGCCGGCGCGGACGCGGCGGCCTCCGCATCGCTCCAGACGCTCGCGCGCCAGTCGCTGGTCGGCAAGGCCAGCATGCCGCCCAGCAGCCCCTTGGGCGGGCGGCGCACCAGCGCCACCTCGTGGCCGCGCGTCAGGATGTAGGCGACGCCGTTGCGATGCGGCCGCGCGGCCTTGGGCGTCTTGCGCGGATAGGTCTCCGGCTCGCCGCCGGCCAGGCCCGCGCAAGCCGCGCTGAGCGGGCAGCGATCGCACAGCGGCGCCTTGGGCCGGCAGATCGTGGCCCCCAGGTCCATCAGCGCCTGCGCCCAGTCCCCGGGACGATGATCGCGCACCAGCCCCCCGGCCAACGCCTTCAGCTCGGCCTTGCCGTCGGGCAGCGGCGTCTCAACCGCGAACAGCCGCGACATCACCCGCTCGACATTCCCGTCGACCACATTGGTCGGCCGGTCGAAGGCGATCGCCCCGACCGCCGCGGCGGTGTACGGCCCAAGCCCCGGCAAGGCGCGCAGACCTTCTTCGGTATCGGGAAACACCCCGCCGTGGTCGCGCGCGACGGCCCGGGCGCAGGCCAGCAGGTTGCGGGCCCGGGCGTAGTAGCCGAGCCCCGCCCAGGCGGCCATCACCTCGCCGTCGTCCTCGCCCGCCAGGTCGCTGACCGTCGGCCAGCGCCGGGTGAACTTGAGGAAATAGGGCGCGGCGTGCGGCACCGTCGTCTGCTGGAGCATCACTTCCGACAGCCATACGCGGTAGGGATCGGCGCGCTCGCCCAGCGCATGGTCGGCCGGCCCCACCCGCCAGGGCAGGTCGCGGGCGTTGGCGTCGTACCAGGCCAGCAGGCGGTCGCGGAGCATCTCGGGCGTCACCAGGTCTCAGCTACCCGATCCTCGCCTCGGGCGGGAGCCTTGTTGTAAGGTGGCGGCCGATGCCTCGCCCCCTGCCCACTCCCGCCGAAGCCGCCGAGATCCTCGCGCGCAAGCGCACGCGGCCCCAGCACCGGCCGCCGCCGGTGGCCGGGCGGGGGCTGTCCAAGCTGCTCAGGGAACTGGACGCCAAGTACGGACAGGGGCCCGGCGCGCTGCAGGCGCGCTGGCGCGAGATCGTCGGCGTCGAGCTGGCCAAGCGCACCGAGCCGGTGAAGCTGACCAAGCCGCGCGGCGGCGGCCCCGGCGCGCTGGAGATCCGCGTCGCCGGCGCCTCGGCCGCCCTGATCCAGCACCAGGCGCATGAGATCGTCTCACGGGTGAACCTGTTCCTCGGCGAGGGCGCGGTGAACAAGCTGCGTATCGTCCAGGGGCCGCTGCGCACGGCCGGGGCCGAGACCAAACCCGCCCGCCGGCGCGCCGCGCCGCTGGACGCCGCCCAGGAGGCCGAACTGGCCCGCGGACTCGAACACGCGCCCGACGGCCCCCTGAAAGCCGCATTGCTGAGGCTCGGTCGGGGCGTTATGCGGCGGGGAGCCGGCTGAGCCTGGTTGACTTCGCCCCGGCGCCCACGTTCCACGGGCCGGGAATCGCGCTTTAATCTTTCATTCGGAATTCCGCAGAGGTGCAAATGCCGAACTTCAACCGTCGCCTTCTCGTCGTCGCGGCCCTGGGCGCGCTCGCCCTGGCCGGCTGCTCCAAGAGCGGCGGCGCCGGGTCCGTCGACACCGCCGACATGACCCTGGGCGATCCCAACGCCAAGGTGAAGCTGGTGGAGTACGCCTCGCTGACCTGCAGCCACTGCGGCAAGTTCAACAACGAGGTCTTCCCCGAGTTCAAGAAGAAGTACATCGACACCGGCAAGGTGCATTACACCTTCAAGGAATTCCTGACCCCGCCGAACGAGGTGGCCGCCGCCGGCTTCCTGACCGCGCGCTGCGCCGGCAAGGACAAGTACTTCCAGGTCACCGACGCCATCTTCCATGCCCAGCAGGAGATGTTCACCACCGGCGACATGCGCGGGATCCTGCTGCGCACCGCCCAGTCGGCCGGCATGACCGAAGAGAAGTTCAACGCCTGCATCACCGACGAAGCGGCGCTGAAGGCCCTGAACGAGCGCGTCGAAAAGGCCGTGAAGGTCGACAAGATCACCGCGACCCCGTCGTTCATGATCAACGGCAAGAAGCTCAAGGAAGGCGAGATGACCATGGCCGAGCTCGACGCGGCCGTCGCCGAGGCCTCGAAGTAAGCCATGCGCCAGCCGAACCGTCGCATCGCCGTCGCCGTCCTCGGGGCGGTCGCGCTCTGCGCCGGTTCGGCCCTGGCCGCCCCGCCGCTGCCCGACGACATGTCGCTGGGTAATCCCAAGGCCAAGGTGAAGCTGGTCGAGTACGCCTCGCTCAGCTGCACCCACTGCGCGGTGTTCAACAACGAGGTCTTTCCGGCCTTCAAGAAGAAGTACATCGACACCGGCAAGGTCCATTACACCCTGCGCGAGATCCTGACGCCGCCGGCCCAGGTCGCCGCCGCCGGCTATATGACCGCCCGCTGCGCCGGCAAGGACAAGTACTTCACTGTCGTCGATGCGGTGTTCCGCGGCCATGACGAGATGGTCAAGACCGGCGACGCCCGTGCGGTGCTGGTCGCCGCGGCGCAGGCCGGCGGCCTCAGCGAAGCCCAGTTCGAAGCCTGCCTTTCCGACGAGGCTGCGCTTCAAGCCCTCAACGCCCGCGTCTCGCGCAACGCCAAGCAGGGCGAGATCGCCGGCACCCCCACCTTCGTGTTCAACGGCGTGAAGGTGAAGGAAGGCGAGATGACCGCCGACGAACTCGACGCCGCGGTCGCCGCGGCCTCCAAGCGGTAGGAGGCGCCCCCGGCCCGTGCACTTCCAGAGGCTCCGACTCTCCGGCTTCAAGTCCTTCGTCGATCCGACCGAGTTTCGGATCGAGCCCGGAGTCACGGGCATCGTCGGACCGAACGGCTGCGGCAAGTCGAACCTGCTGGAAGCCCTGCGCTGGGTGATGGGGGCCAATTCCGCCAAGGCGATGCGCGCCGGCGGCATGGACGACGTGATCTTCGCCGGCTCGGGCAATCGCGCCTCGCGCAACCACGCCGAAGTCGTCCTGACCATCGACAATTCCGACCGCCGCGCTCCGCCGGCGTTCAACGACGCCCCGGTGCTGGAGGTCGTGCGGCGGATCGATAAGGGCGCCGGCTCGACCTACAAGATCAACGGCCGCGAGGTGCGCGCCCGCGACGTCCAGCTGCTGTTCGCCGACGCCTCGACCGGCTCGAACTCCCCGGCCCTGGTGCGCCAGGGCCAGATTTCCGAACTGATCGCCGCCAAGCCGCAGAACCGCCGGCTGATCCTGGAAGAGGCCGCTGGCGTCTCCGGCCTGCATTCGCGTCGCCATGAGGCCGAGCTTCGGCTGCGCGCCGCCGAGACCAACCTCGCCCGCCTCGACGACGTCTCGCGCGAGCTGGAGACGGCGCTCAACCGCCTACGCCGCGAAGCCCGTCAGGCCGAGCGCTACAAGAAGCTGTCGGCCGAGATCCGCGCCCTGCAGGGCGCCGTCCTCTTCGCCCGCTGGTCCGAGGCCCGCGACGCCGCCGTGCGCCTGCGCGAGGAAGCCGCCGCCGCGGTCGCCGCGGTCGAGGCCAACACCAGGGAGGCGGCGAGCGCCACCACCCGCGCCGCCCAGGCCGAGGAGGCGATCAAGCCGCTGCGCGAGGCCGAGACCATCGCCGCGGCGATCCTGCATCGCCTGGCCATCGACAAGGACCGCCTGGAGCGCGAGGGCGAGGCCCTGGCCGCCGAGGTCGAGCGCCTGACCGGCGACCTGACCCGCATCGACGGGGACCGCGCCCGCGAGACACAGATCGCCCACGACGCCCAGGCCGCCCTGGCCCGCATGGCCGAGGACCTGGAGGCGCTGGAGGCCGCCATCGCCGCCGCCCCCGAGCGCGTGCCCGAACTCGAAGAGGCCGCCCGCGCCGCCGAGGAGGCCCGCATCGCCGCCGACAAGGCGGTCGAGGAGCTCGCCGCCCTGGCCGCCGCCGACGAGGCCCGCCGCCGCGCCGGCGCCGCCCGCGTCGACGAGGCCAACAATCGCGTCCTGCGCACCCGCCGCGCCCTCGACCAGGCCAAGAGCGAGCGCGCCCAGCTCGGCCCCGCCGTCACTCCGCAGATCGAGGAGGCCCGCGCCGAGCTCGAGCGCGCCCAGGCCGCGCTGATCGCCGTCCGCGCCGCGCTGGAGACCGCCGAGGAGGACCGCGGCAAGGCCGCCGCCGCCGAGGCCGAAGCGCGCGAGGCCGCCCGCAAGCAGGACGAGCACCTCGGCAGACTGACCGCCGAGGCCCGCGCGCTGGCCCAGATCGTCGCCCAGCAGCGCCGCGCCGGCTTCGCCCCGGCCCTCGACTCCGTGGTTCCGGCCCGCGGCTATGAACGCGCGGTCGCCGCCGCGCTCGGCGATGACCTGGACGCCGCCCTCGACCCCAAGGCTCCGGCCTTCTGGGGCGGCGGCGAGGCCTCGTCCGCCGCCTGGCCGCCCGGCGTCGAGCCGCTGGCCCCGAAGGTGAAAGCCCCCGACGCATTGGCCGCCCGCCTGGCGCACATCGCCGTGGTCCCCCGCGAGGACGGCGACCGCCTGCAGGCCGCGCTGCCCCCGGGCGCGCGGCTGGTCTCCAAGGAAGGCGACCTCTGGCGCTGGGACGGCTTCGTCGCCCGCGCCGACGCCCCCAAGCCCGCCGCCATCCGCATGGAGCAGAAGACCCGGCTGGCCGAGGTCGAGACCGAGATCGAGGCCGTCTCGCCGCGCGCGGCGACCGCCAAGGAAGCCCTGGCCGCCGCCTCCGCCAAGGTCCGCGCCGCCGAGGACGCCGTCCGCAACGCCCGCCGCGAACCGCCGGCGGCCGAGCAGAAGGTCTCCATCGCCCGCGGCAATCTGGAAAAGCTCGACCGCGAGGCGACCCGCCGCGAGGCGCAGGCCCAGTCGCTGGACGACATGATCGGCCGCTTCGAGGCCGAACTGGCCGACGCCGAGCAGATCCTGGCCACCGCCGTCGCCGAGACCTCCAGCCAGGGCGAGGCCGGCGACCTCGTCGAGCGGCTGGCCGCCGCCCGCGCCGCCGCCGGTCCGGCCCGGGAGGCCGCGTCCGCCGCCCGCTCGGCCCTCGAACTGGAAGTGCGCGAGCGCGACGGCCGCGCCCGTCGGCACGAGAACCTCAAGCGCGACAGCGACGACTGGACCCGGCGCGGCGCGACCGCCGCCCGCCGCCTGGACGACCTGGCCGAGGGCCGCGCCAAGGTGCAGGCCAATCTCGACCAGGCGCTCGAGGCCCCGGCCTCGCACCAGGAGCGGCTCGGCAAGCTGCTGGACGAGCTCGCCGCCGCCGAGGCCCGCCGCGCCCAGTCCTCGGACGCGCTGGCCCAGGCCGAGGCCGCCCGCACCGAGGCCGACCGCGCCCTGCGCGCCGCCCAGGGCGCCGCCGGCGAGGCCCGCGAGCTCCGCGCCTCGCTCGCCGCCAAGCTGGAAGCGGCGATCGAACGCCTGACCGAGATCACCAGCCAGATCCGCGAGACCGCCCGCATCGAGCCCGAGCAGCTCGGCCGCCAGCTGGCCGAAGAGGCGGTCGCCATCCCGACCGACGCCGGCGGCATGGAGGCCCACCTCTACGCCCTGGAGCGCCAGCGCGATTCGATCGGGGCGGTGAACCTGCGCGCCGAGGAAGAGGCCGGCGAGCACGCCGCCCGCCTCGAGACCATGATGAGCGAGCGCACCGACCTGACGGGCGCCATCGCCCGTCTGCGCCAGGGCATCGATGAACTGAACGGCGAGGGTCGCGAGCGTCTGCTGGCCGCCTTCGAAGTGATCAACGAGCACTTCAAGGCGCTCTTCCAGGCCCTGTTCCAGGGCGGCCAGGCCGAACTGCGGCTGGTCGAATCCGACGACCCGCTGGAGGCCGGCCTCGAAATCTACGCCTGCCCGCCCGGCAAGCGGCTCTCGACCATGAGCCTGATGAGCGGCGGCGAGCAGGCGCTGACCGCCTGCGCCTTGATCTTCGGGGTGTTCCTGGCCCAGCCGGCCCCGATCTGCGTGCTGGACGAAGTCGACGCCCCGCTCGACGACGCCAATGTCGACCGCTACTGCAACCTGCTCGACGAGATGCGCCGCCGCACCGAGACCCGGTTCATCACCATCACCCACAATCCGGTGACCATGGCCCGCATGGACCGCCTGTTCGGGGTGACCATGGCCGAACGCGGCGTCTCGCAGCTGGTCTCGGTCGACCTGCGCCAGGCCGAAGCCATGGCGGCGCAATAAGTCGAGGTTCCGCAAGGGAATCTGCGCCGTTCCTAACCTTCGCCCCCGGCGGTCTGGCCCCGCGGGCGGTGGACGAGTTGTCGCGACGTCATTTTTCTCAGCAATTACAATGCGCTAAATCACACAACCCCAGCCTTGACGCACCGCACCCGCGCCTATAGGTTCCGCGCGACTTGAAGCCCCGGCCGCGGCGGGCGACGTCGTGGTTCCAAAAGGCCGCTCGACGCATGCCGCATCCGGACAATTCGCGCGACGAGGCGATCAGGCGCCTCGACGAAAGGGCCGCTGCGCTTGAAGAGCGCACGACCCAGACGCCGCGCGACTACGGTTCCAAGGCCGCCGGCTACGGCTATCGCCTCATGGGCGTGCTGATAGGCGGGGTCTTTGTGGGACTGGGCTTCGGAGCCGGGGCGGACGTCGTTCTGAAGACGGCGCCTTGGGGGATGATCATCGGAGTCCTCGTGGGCTTCGGCGTTTCTATTTGGATGGCCGTTCGTTCGGCCCAGCGCATGACCGCCGAAGCGGCGAGGGAGTGGGGTCCCGTTCAGGACCTCCCCCCCGACGACGAGGACGATTGAGGGAGTTCGAGGCGGCATGGCCGACCCGATGCATCAGTTCGAGATCCACAAGGTCGTGGATCTGCCTTCGTTCACTCTGCCGGGCGTCGGCGCGATTGACATGTCGATCACCAATTCGACTGTCGCCATGTTGGCGGCGGCCGCTCTGGTGGTCCTGTTCTTCGCGGTGACCACCGCCAAGGCCGCCGTCGTGCCGGGCCGGTTGCAGGTCATCGGCGAGGGGATGTTCAGCTACATCGACGACCTCGTCGCCGGGATCATCGGCCACGAAGGGCGCAAGTTCTTCCCCTACATCCTGACCCTGTTCATGTTCATTCTGATGATGAACATGCTGGGCATGTTCCTCGTCTTCACGGCGACTTCGCAGCTGGCGGTGACCGCCTCGCTGGCCGTGATGACCATCCTGATCGTCATCATCTACGGCGTGCTGCGCAACGGCGCGAACATGTACAAGCTGTTCGTCCCGTCCGGCATCCCCTGGTACATGCTGATCCTGGTCACCCCGATCGAGATCCTGTCCTTCCTGCTGCGCCCGGTGACCCTCGCCCTGCGTCTGTTCGGCAACATGCTGGGCGGCCACGTGGCTATGAAGGTCTTCGCCGGCTTCATCATCTCGCTGGGCGCTCTGGCCGCCACCGGCGGCGTCGCCTCCCTCGCCTATGTGGCGGCGGCCCTGTCGCTCGGCGGCGTCGTCGCCCTGACGGCGCTGGAGTTCCTGGTCGCCTTCCTGCAGGCGTTCGTCTTCGCGGTTCTGGCCTGCGTCTATCTCAACGACGTGGTCAACCTCGGCCATCACCACTGATCGGCCGTCGCACTCAACAACCCTCTTCAACTTTCAAACGGGACTGAAAACTATGGACGCTGAAGCCGCTAAGTTCATCGGCGCTGGCCTCGCTACCCTGGGCATGATCGGCGCCGGCATCGGCGTGGGCACCATCTTCGGCCACTTCCTGGCGGGCGCCACGCGCAACCCGTCGGCCGCCGGCGGCCAGTTCACCAACCTCATCCTCGGCGCGGCTCTGACCGAAGCTCTGGGCATTCTGGCCTTCGTGCTCGGCCTGCTCATCCTGTTCTCCTAAAGCCAGATCCGCAGGTCCCGAGGGGCGCGTCGTCATCGTCGCGCCCTGACCTGCGTTTATAAGGACGTCTAAGCCTTATGGCCGCCGAGACCACATCCCACGAGGCCGTCGCCGCCGATCACGGGGCTCACGCTCCCGCCGGCACGACGGAAGTCGCCGCCCATGGCGGCGGCGAGAGCGGAGGTGGCCTGCCCCAGTTCGAATTCGAACATTGGGGCGGCCAGATCGTCTGGCTCTTCCTCATCTTCGCCGTCCTCTACATCCTGCTGGCCAAGGTCTTCATTCCGCGGCTCCGCAAGATCCAGGACACCCGCGCGGCGACCATCGCCGACGCGGTGACCCAGGCCCGCAGCGTTCAGGCTGAAGCCGAGGCGCAAGCCAAGGCCGCCCAGGCCGAGATCGACGAAGCCCGTGCTCGCGCGCGCGGCCTCGCCGTCGAAGCCAAGGCCAAGGCCGCCGCTGAACTCGCCGCCAGCCAGAAGGCCGAAGACTCCCGTCTTCAGGCCCAGATGGATGAGGCCGAGGCCCGCATCCGCGGCCTGCGCGACCAAGCCATGTCCAACGTCCGCGGCATCGCTGGCGAGACGGCTCAGGCCATGGTCGAGAAGCTGACCGGTCAGAAGGTGACTGCGGCCGAGATCGACGCGGCGCTCGCCGCTCGCGTTCAAGGAGCCGCCTGATGCCTGCTTTCCTTAATCCCGCCAACGCGGAGTTCTGGGTCGGCGTCGGCCTGCTGATCTTCCTCGGCATTGTGATCTTCGTGGCCAAGGCCCCGAAGGCCATCAACGCCGC
Source organism: Phenylobacterium sp. NIBR 498073 (assembly GCF_027286305.1). Taxonomy (NCBI): domain Bacteria; kingdom Pseudomonadati; phylum Pseudomonadota; class Alphaproteobacteria; order Caulobacterales; family Caulobacteraceae; genus Phenylobacterium; species Phenylobacterium sp. NIBR 498073. Next base: position 1,019,833 of record NZ_CP114599.1, on the reverse strand, counting down.
CCTGGACGCCAAGTCCGCCAAGATCCAGGCTGACCTGGACGAAGCGGCTCGCATCCGCGAGGAAGCCCAGCGCCTGCTGACCCAACTGAAGGCCGAGCGCGCCGAAGCCGAGGCGCAAGCCAAGGACATGCTGGCCGCCGCCCAGGAAGAGGCCCGCCGCTACGAGGCCGACGCCAAGGCGAAGCTGGAGGAGAGCCTGGCTCGCCGTCAGCAGCTCGCCGAGCGCAAGATCGCCAACGCCGAGGCGCAAGCCGCGGCCGAGGTGAAGGCCGCCGCCGCCGATCTGGCGGCCCAGGCCGCCGAGGTGGTGCTGACCCAGCGCCTCCCGGGCGTGAAGACTGATCCGCTGGTCGACCGTGCGATCAGCCAGCTGGGCTCCAAGCTCCAGTAGGAACTAACGGTTTAGCGCCGGCGTCTGAAAAGGCGCCGGCTGCGAACCATGAAGCGAAGGCCCTTAGGCGCCAGAAGACGCTCGATCTTCAAAGCCTGATGCCAGGACATCTTCAGGATTTGCGGGTCCCGCCGCAGCAGCCGCCGGATCGGTGAGATCACCCGCGGGTGCGCGTGATGCAGGCGGACGAACTGCCGCCGCGCCTTGAACGAGTTGCGCAGGATCACCATCAGGCCGACGACGATCACCGGGATCCCGCCGGGGCCCGGCAGCGGCGCGATCAGCACGCCGGCGATCACGATCAAGCCGCCGACCACGACCAGGCCGAAGCGCACGAGTCGCCCCGCGAGATCGCGGGTGACGTCGTCGGTGGCGCGATTGCCGCGCACGCTGGGCATGGCGAGTGACACGTTCAGACCTGGATTGAGCCCGCGCGCCGAACTGGGGAGGACCAGCGGTCGGGCGTCCTGCGATATGAGAACGTATCTAGGACTCGTAAAGGCGACCCTGCGGTTAAATTTCGTCCACTTGCGGCTATTCGGCGGCGAGCGGCGCCGGAGACACACCTGCCGCTTCCGGCCGCCAGGTCAGCCGCGGTTTGCGGGCCGCCAGCGTCTCGTCCAGCCGGCGCAGCGGCGCGAGGTAGGGCGCGCCCTTGAAGCGGTCGGCGTCGCCGGCCTTGGCGGCGTGCGCCAGGGCGATCAGCGCCTCGCAGAAGCGGTCCAACTCGTGCTTGGGCTCGGTCTCGGTCGGCTCGATCAGCATCGCCCCGTGGACGACCAGCGGGAAGTACATGGTCATCGGGTGGAAGCCCTCGTCGATCATCGCCTTGGCGAAGTCGAGCGTGGTCACCCCGGTGCCGTCCAGCCAGGCGTCGTCGAACAGCGCCTCGTGCATGCACGGGCCGTCCGGGAAGGCCGCGCTCATCACCGGCGACAGGCGGGCCTTGATATAGTTGGCGTTCAGCACTGCGTCCTCGGCGACCTGGCGCAGCCCGTCGGCCCCATGGCTGACCATGTAGGCGTAGGCGCGGACGAACATGCCCATCTGGCCGTGGAAGGCGCTCATCCGGCCAAAGCCCTGGGCGGCCTCCTCCGTGGTCTCCTCGACCAGCTTGAAGCCGTCCTCGCCGGCCACCACCCAGGGGGCCGGGGCATGGGCCGCCAGGGCCGCCGACAGCACCACCGGGCCAGCGCCCGGCCCGCCGCCGCCGTGCGGCGTCGAGAAGGTCTTGTGCAGGTTGATATGCATGGCGTCGACGCCCAGATCGCCCGGGCGCACCCGGCCGACGATGGCGTTGAAGTTGGCGCCGTCGCAGTAGAAGTAGGCCCCGGCCTCGTGGGTCAGGCGCGAGATCTCCAGGATGTCGCGCTCGAACAGACCGCAGGTGTTGGGGTTGGTGACCATGATCGCCGCCACGTCCGGCGACAGCTTGGCCGCCAGGTCGGCGGTGTCGACGCGGCCGTCTTCGGTCTGGGCGATCTCGACCACCGAATAGCCGACGAAGGCGGCGGTGGCCGGGTTGGTGCCGTGGGCCGAGGTCGGCACCAGCACCGTGCGGCGATGCCCCTGCCCGTTCGCCTCGTGAGCGGCCTTGATGGCCAGCAGACCGCAGAGCTCGCCATGCGCGCCGGCCTTCGGCGACAGGGCCACGGCCGGCATGCCGGTCAGGGTCTTCAGCCAATGGGCCAGACGGTCCATCAGCGCCAGCGCGCCCTGCACCGTGGCCTGCGGGGCCAGCGGGTGCAGGTCGGCGAAGCCGGCCAGCCGGGCCATCTTCTCGTTCAGGCGCGGGTTGTGCTTCATCGTGCACGAGCCCAGCGGATAGAGCGCCAGGTCGATGGCGTGGTTCTTCTGGGAGAGGCGCACGTAGTGGCGCATCGCCTCCGGCTCCGACAGACCCGGCAGGCCGATCGGCGCGGCGCGGACCAGGTCGCCCAGGTCCGAGGCGTCCTGCGCGGCCGGAGCCAGGTCGACGCCGGTCTTGTCCCAGCCGCCCAGTTCGAAGATCAGCGCCTCGTCCTGCAGCAGCCCGCGGCCGCCCGTCAGCGAGGTATGGCCGGTCGATTCAGCGGCGCCTTCCGGACGGGTCGGACGGCCAACATTCAGCATGGTCATTACGCGGTCCTCCCGGCGAGCGCCTGGGCGAAGGTCTGGATGTCCTGGGTGGTGGTGGTCTCGGTCGCAGCGACCAGCAGGACGTCGTCCATGCCAGCGCCCGGATCGAGCCGCGAGAACGGCACGCCGGCGACGACGCCGTCGGCCAGCAGGGCGTCGACCGCAGCGGCCGCATCGCCCTTCAGGCGGATGGCGAACTCATTGAAGAACCGCGGGGTCAGCACTTCCACGCCCGGCACGCCAGCCAGGGCGTCGCGCAGCTCGCGGGCCTTGGCGTGGTTCAGGGCGGCCAGGTCGCGCAGGCCGCGCTCGCCCAGCAGCGACAGGTGGATGGTGAAGGCCAGGGCGCAGAGGCCCGAATTGGTGCAGATGTTCGAGGTCGCCTTCTCGCGGCGGATATGCTGCTCGCGGGTCGAGAGCGTCAGCACGAAGCCGCGGCGGCCCTCGGCGTCCACGGTCTCGCCGCAGAGGCGGCCGGGCATCTGGCGCACCAGCTTTTCGCGGCAGGCGAACAGGCCGACATACGGGCCGCCGAAGTTCAGGCCGTTGCCGATCGACTGGCCCTCCGCCACGGCGATGTCCGCGCCCATCTCGCCCGGCGACTTCAGCAGGCCGTAGGAGACCGCCTCCGTCGTCACCACGATCAGCAGCGCGCCGGCCGCGTGGGCCGCCTCGGCGATCTTGCTGACGTCGGTCACGACGCCGAACACATTCGGGGTCTGCACGACCACTGCGGCGGTGTCGGCGTCGATGGCGTCCAGCACGGCGGCCTCGGCGTCGATCGCTGCGGCCTGGCGCACGATGTCCATGCCCTCGGCATGGGCGATGGTCTGGGTGGTCGCCGCATAGTGCGGATGCAGGCCGCCCGACAGCACCGCCTTCTTCCGGCGGGTGACGCGCTGGGCCATCATCACCGCCTCGGCGCAGGCCGTGGAGCCGTCGTACATCGAGGCGTTGGCCACCTCGAGCCCGGTCAGGGCCGCGACCTGGGTCTGGAACTCGAACAGCACCTGCAGCGTGCCCTGCGCGATTTCCGGCTGGTAGGGCGTGTAGCTGGTCAGGAATTCCGAGCGCTGGATGATGTGATCCACCGTCGCCGGGACGTGGTGCTTGTAGGCCCCCGCCCCGCAGAAGAACGGCCCTGCCCCGGCCGGGCGGTTCATCGCCGCCAGCCCGGCCAGCTCGCGCTCGACCTCCAGTTCGCCAGCATGCAGCGGCAGGTCGAACAGCTCGGCCTTGCGGGCCGCGGCGGGCACGTCGACGAACAGGTCGTCGACCGAACCGGCGCCGATGGTCGCCAGCATCTGCGCGCGGTCGGCCGGGGAAAGGGGCAGGTATCTCATGGTGTCTCTACTCCCCGCTCGTCCCGGCGAAAGCCGGGATCCAAGCGGCGCATCAGCTTGGCGGGTCGGGCTTACAGCGTGCCCAGGAAGGCTTCGTAGGCGTCGCGGTCCATCAGCGCCTCGACCTCGGCCGGATTGGCGAGCTTGATTTTCGCGAACCAGCCCGAGCCTTCCGGCTGGTCGTTGACCGTCTCGGGCGCATCGCCCAGCGCGGCGTTGCCCTCAACGACTTCGCCCGAGATCGGGGCGTAGACGTCCGAGGCGGCCTTGACGCTCTCGACCACGGCCAGGTTGTCGCCGGCCTTCACGGTCTTGCCGGCTTCCGGGACCTCGACGAACACGACGTCGCCCAGCTGTTCGGCGGCATAGGCCGTGATGCCGATGGTGGCCACGTCGCCGTCGACGACGACCCACTCGTGATCCTTGGTGAAACGCATAGGTGGCCCTCTCTCAGAGCTTGCGAACGTAACGATGAGGAACGAAGGGCATGGCCGTGACCTCGGCGGTCTGGGCCTTGCCCCGAACGATGACTTTCAGCTTCGAGCCGGCCGCCGCATAGGCCGGCGGCACGAAGCCCATGGCGATCGGCTTGCCCATGCTCGGCGAGAAGCCGCCGGAGGTGACGACGCCGATCACATTGCCCGCTTCGTCGGCGATCTCGGCGCCCTCGCGGGCCGGCGCGCCTTCCAGCACGACCAGGCCGACGCGCTTGCGGCTCGCGCCCTCGGCCAGCTCCTTGGCGATTCGGGCCGCGCCCGGGAAGTCGCGGGCGTCGCGGCGCTTCTTGGAGATCGAGAACGCCAGGTCCGCCTCGATCGGGCTGACGGTCTCGTCAACGTCATGGCCGTAGAGCGGCAGGCCGGCTTCCAGGCGCAGGCTGTCGCGCGCGCCCAGGCCGATCGGCTTGACGCGGTCATCGGCCAGCAGGGTGTTCCAGACCCGCTCGGCCTCCGAGGCCGGGATCGAGATCTCGTAGCCGTCCTCGCCGGTATAGCCCGAGCGCGAGACGATGGCGTCGGTCCCGAAGGCGTTCATTGCTCGGGCGTCCATGAACACCATGCTCGCAGCCTCGGGAGCGTGCTGCGCCAGCACCTCGGCGGCCTTGGGACCCTGCAGCGCCAGCAGCGCGCGGTCCTCGAGGCGCTCGATGCGCACCTGTCCGGCCAGCTCGTCGTCGATGACCTTGAAGTCGTTGTCCTTGCAGGCGCCGTTGACCACCACGAACAGGCCGTCGTCATCCGGACGCGCGGCCATCAGGTCGTCGATGATGCCGCCCTTCTTGTTCAGCAGCACCGAGTAGCGCTGCTTGCCCGGCTTCAGGCCGATAAAGTCGCCGGGGGTGACCTCTTCGAAGGCCGACAGCGGCGAGACCCCGCGCAGCCGGGCCTGGCCCATGTGCGAGACGTCGAACAGGCCGGCGTTCTCACGGGTCCAGAGGTGCTCCTTCAGCACCCCGTCCTTGTACTGCACCGGCATCGAATAGCCGGCGAACGGCACCATGCGGGCGCCCGCGGCGATGTGCGCGGCGTTGAGCGGGGTGGTCTTCAAGTTTTCTTCGGACACGACGGACTCCGGCTGATGACCTCGCGAGCGTTCGACAAGGCAATGCCCTTGCGACGTTCGCGCCCCCGCTGTCCCTGAGCCTGAGAGATTTCAGGACCAGGCGGTCCCTTGCTCCTTCGGCGAGCGCCGGTTTCCCGACGCTGCTTTCCAGCGTTCATCAGCTCGCGCGGTCCTTTTGCCTGAGCGTTTCCGGGGCGGTTGCGCCTTCGGCTCCGGGCCCCGAAAGGCCCGATCTCTCCCGCGAGAGTCGTCGCATAACTCTTCGATCGCCGAATGGGAGTCAATGCGCCACGCGTTCCATGGCCGACGCTTGTGACGATCTGCGCGCGGAGGTCGCGGGCCGGGGCGCCGCATGCTACGTTGGTGCGTCAGGCGCGACAGCGACCGCCTTGGCCGCGGGGACCCGCCTGGCGGAGGCGGCCCCATGTCCTCGATCACCCCAAAGACCCTGAAAACTGCGCTGGAAGGCCGCGACGCCTCGGCGCTGATCGGCTTCTATGTCGACGATGCGGTCATCCAGATCATTGACCGCGACCACCCGCCCAGCGCCCCGCTGGAGCTGCGCGGCAAGGCGCAGATCGCCCGCTACTATGAAGACGTCTGCGGCCGGGCGATGACCCACAGGCTGGAGTCGGCCGTCGCCGACGACGCGCACATGGCGTTCAGCGAGTCCTGCGCCTATCCGGACGGGACCCGCGTGTTCTGCACGGCGATGCTCGACCTCGATCACGGCCAGATCCGCAACCAGGTGACGGTCCAGGCCTGGGACGCCTGAGCGCCCCGGCCGAGACCTGGCCTACATCCGCTCGGGCGCCTCGATGCCCAACAGCTCCAGCGCCTGTTCGAGCTGGCGCAGCGTGGTCTCAGCCAAGGCCAGGCGCGAAGCCTTGACCGCCGGCTCGGCGCTGAGGATCGGACAGGCCGCGTAGAACTTCGAGAACGCCTGGGCCAGCTTGTAGGCGTGCTCGGCCACGAAGTTCGGCGCCTTCTTGTCGTAGGCGTCGGCCAGCGCCTGGTCGTAGGCGTCCAGCAGCAGCACCAGGTCGCGCTCGGCCGGTTCGGCGACCACGATCGGCCCCGGCTCGGCGCCCTCGGCCTGCGCCTTGCGCAGCAGCGATTTCACCCGCACTGCCTGGTACAGCAGGTACGGCCCGGTCTTGCCCTCGAAGCTCGAGAAGCGGTCGAGATCGAAGACGTAGGACGTCCCGCGGAAGTTCTGCAGGTCGGCGAACTTCAGCGCCGCGACGGCCACCTTGTGGGCGGTGTCCTCGAAGGTGTCGGGATCGAGCTCGGCGCCCAGCCCCGCCTCGTGCAGGCGCTCTCGCGCCTTGTCGCGGGTCATGACGATCATGTCGTTCAGCTTCAGGACGCCGCCCTCGCGGGTCTTGAACGGCTTGCCGTCGGTCCCGTTCATGGTGCCGAAGCCGACATGCTCCAGGCTGCCCTCGGCCGCATAGCCGGCCAGGTAGGCGGCGCGGAACACGATCTCGAAGTGGTCGGCCTGGCGCTGGTCCACGGCGTAGAGCACGTGGTCGGGGCCGAAGCTCTGCTTGCGGTCGAGGATCGTCGCCAGGTCGGTCGTGCCGTACATGGCCGAGCCCTCGGACGAGACCACCAGCAGCGGCGGCAGCTCGCGCTTGTCGCCTTCCCTGGCGACGCGGATGATCCGCGCGCCCTGGTCGTCGACCAGCAAGCTCTTGGCGTCCAGTTCGGCGACCATCGGTTCGATCAGGTCGTCGACGTCGCTCTCGCCCTTCCAGAGGTCGAAATCGACGCCCAGGGCGTGGAAGTCGCGCTCCAGGGCGACCTTGGTCACCTTGGCGAAGTGGCGCCACAGCAGGAAGTAGCCGGCCTTGCGGGCCTGCAGTTCGGCGGTCAGCTTGCGGGCCCGGTCGCGGTACTCCGGCTCGGACTTCCCGCGCGCGGCCGCCATCGGATAGAGCCGGTCGAGGTCGGCCAGGCTGACCTTCTCGTCGAACAGGGCGAAGGCGGCGGCCTCGTCGGCCTCGTTGACCTCGCCCTTGGCGTTGAGCTCCTCGACGACCTTGGCGATCGCCGCGTCCTCGTCGGTGACCGCCCCGATCAGCAGGCCCATCTGGTAGCCCCAGTCGCCGAAGTGGGCGTCGCCCACCACGGTGTCGCCGCGGAACCGGTAGATGCGCTTCAGCGATTCGCCGATGATCGACGAACGCAGGTGGCCGACGTGCATCGGCTTGGCCACGTTGGGGCCGCCGTAGTCGATCATCACCTTGCGCGCGGTCTCGACCGCCTGCGCGCCCAGGCGCGGATCGGCGGCGATCTCGGCGGCGCGCGCCGACAGGGCGCCGTCGCTGACGCGCATGTTGATGAAGCCGAGGCCCGCGGCCTCGACCGAGGCCAGCCGCGGGTCGCCGGTCAGGTTGGCCACCACCTCGGCGGCGATGCCGCGCGGGTCGCGCTTGGCCACCTTGGCTGCGGGCAGGGCCCCGTTGCACTGGAAGTCCGCCAGGTCGGGCCGGTCAGACGGCGTCACCCGGCCGAGTTCGGCCGGTAGTCCCGCCGCGGCGAAAGCGGCGGCGACCGCTTCGCTCAGGCCCCTTTTCAGGTCGCTCATTTGTTTTCGTTGGTGTTCCCGGCGACGGCCGAACCGGCGTTGAGCCGGAAGCGCTTACCATCGCGGTTGAAGGCCGCCATTTGCGGCGTGACGTCGAAACCGACCAGCACTTCGAAGTTGGCGCCGCTGGTGGTCATGGTGGCGCGCGGAATGGTGATCTGGTTGATCGTTTCCGTGGCGTAGATGCGGTCCTGGCCGGCCGGGAAGTTGATCGGCAGGTCGAAGTATTCCTTGGCGATCACCGACTGCCCGCGCTGGGTCACCGCCACCCAGTAGCGGTAGTTCTTCGAGGAACCCTCGGCCTGCGGGCCCTTGCCCAGCTCGAAGAGGATTTCCATCGTCACCTTGATCGGCTCTTCGTCCTTGTACTGACAGCCCGCCGAAATGCCCTGGATCTCGCCGGAATAGCCGACCGCCGAGGACGCCTCGCGATTGTCCTTGAACTCGACGTAGCGGGCCGCGTCGTAGAGCACCTTCACATACGGGCACGGGCCGGCGTTGCGCAGCTGCGGGAGCGGCGCCTGGACGTCGGCCCATTCCGATTCGCGCTTGCGCTTCTTGGCCGCCTCTTCCTGCTGGCGCTGTTCGTCGTTGCCGCGGCGTTGCGCGAGCGCCAGCTCGGGAACCGTGGACCCCGCCACGATCAGGCCGGCGGCAAGCAGCATCAGGGAGCGGCGCATCAAGGACGTCCAAACCAGAGGGGCGCGCCGCCGCTCGGGCGGTGCGCGTGCATCGCCCCTAGTAATGGCTATCGATTGAGGCCGCAACGCGGCTGGCGGACACGGGCCTGAACGCCTAACTTGCCGCCCATGTTGCAAGAGCCCCGCCCCCGCCCTCCGCTGACGGTCCTGCTGGCCACGCCGCGCGGCTTCTGCGCCGGGGTCGACCGCGCCATCCAGATCGTCGAGCGAGCCATCGAGAAGTACGGGGCCCCGGTCTATGTGCGCCATGAGATCGTCCACAACCGCCACGTGGTCGAGCGGCTGAAGGATCTCGGCGCGGTGTTCGTCGAGGAGCTGTCGGAGTGCCCGACCGACCGCCCGGTGGTGTTCTCCGCCCACGGCGTGCCCAAGTCGGTGCCGGCCGAGGCCAAGGGCCGCCAGATGCTCTATCTCGACGCCACCTGCCCGCTGGTCTCCAAGGTCCACGTCGAGGCCCAGCGCCACTACGACGCCGGCAAGGAGATCGTGCTGATCGGCCACGCCGGTCACCCCGAGGTCGTCGGCACCATGGGGCAGCTGCCCGACGGCGTCGTGAAGCTGATCGAGACGGTCGAGGACGCTCGCGCCTTCAATCCGATCGACCCGGCCAACGTCGCCTTCGCCACCCAGACCACCCTGTCGGTCGACGACACCGCCGAGATCGTCGCGGCCCTGCGCGAGCGGTTCCCGGACATCGCCGCGCCGCACAAGGAAGACATCTGCTACGCCACCACCAACCGCCAGGAGGCGGTCAAGGCGATCTCGGCCCGCGCCGACGTGCTGCTGGTGCTTGGCTCGGCCAACTCCTCCAACTCGGTGCGGCTGGTTGAGGTCGGCAAGCGTTCGGGGGCCAAGGGCGCCTATCTGATCGACGACGCCCGCGGCCTGGACCTCGCCTGGCTGGACGGAGCGGCCAGCGTCGGCGTCACCGCCGGGGCCTCCGCCCCAGAGCTGCTGGTCCAGGGGCTGATCGACCGTCTGGCCGAAGCCTTCGACGTCATGGTCGAGGAAGTCGACACCGTGCGCGAGACCGTCAGCTTCAAGCTGCCGCGGGCGCTGGCTAGCGCCTGACGGTCCGCGCCCGCATCCAGTCGGCCAACTGATCGACGTCCCGGCTCCCGGCCGCCACGCCCAGCACGGTGAGCGCCGCGTCCGCCTGTTCGGCGATCAATTGCAGCCCGTTCAGCAGCAGAAATAAGCCGCCCGCCAGGAAAGCCGCGCGCTTGTTGCCGTCCACGAAGGGATGATTGGCCGCCACACCCACCACATAGGTCGCGCCCAGCACATGCAGGTCGTCGATTTCCTCGTAGTGGAACCGGTTGATCGGCCGCTGCAACGCCGATTCCAACAGCACATCGTCCCGCACGCCAGATGCTCCGCCATGCAGCGCGATGCTGCGGTCGTGCAGGATCAAAAGCGCGTCCTTGGAAATCCAGCGCGGCTCGTTCACTTGGCCAGCGCCCGGAACGTATCCCGGTACTGTTCCATGAATTGTTCGCCGAGGGCGACCTCCTCGGCCACCTCCGGGCTGTAAGCGGAAAGCCGCATCTCGCCGCCGGCGGCCTCGGTCAAATAGACCGTGTCGCCTTTTTCCACTCCGAGTTTGAGGAGCGCTTCCCGGGGGAGCACCACTCCAACGGAGTTTCCGATCTGTGTGAGTTTCAGGGTGATCATGGCGGCCTCCGCGTGAGCGCGGCGACCGTTATAACGTATGTAATACCTCAAGTCGACTTGACCGGCCGCCCGCGCTCACGCATCCCGGCGCCACCATGGCCGTCTATACCGACATCTCCGACGAGGAGCTGAACGCGCTCCTCTCCGACTTCGACCTCGGGGCGCCGCTGGCGTTCAAGGGCATCGCCGAAGGGGTCGAGAACTCGAACTTCCTGCTCGAGACCGAGGCCGGCCAGTTCATCCTGACCGTCTACGAAAAGCGGGTGCGCGAGGACGAGCTGCCGTACTTCCTCGGCCTCACCCGCTGGCTGGCCCAGCACGGCTACCCGTCGGCCACCCCGATGATCGACAAGGCCGGCGAGGCGCTGAAGCGCGTGCGCGGCAAGCCCTGCGCCATCTTCTCGTTCCTGCCGGGCCTGTCGGTGCGCCGCCCGACCGCCGCCCACTGCCGCGAGGCCGGCGAGGGCCTCGCCCGCCTGCATCTGGCCGCCGACGGCTTTTCCATGACCCGGCCCAACGACCTCGGCCAAGAGGCCTGGGCGCCGATGTTCGAGGGCCTCAAGGCCCAGGCCGATGCGCTGAAGCCGGGTCTCGCCGCGGTCATCGACGGCGACCTGCAGCGCCTCGCCGCGGCCTGGCCCCAGGACCTGCCCAGCGGCGTGATCCACGCCGACTACTTCCCGGACAACGTCTTCTTCCATCCGGGCGGCAAGTTCGCCGGGACCATCGACTTCTATTTCGCTTGCAACGACTTCCTGGCCTACGACATCGCCGTGGCGCTGAACGCCTGGTGCTTCGAGGCCGACGGCAGCTTCAACATCACCAGCGCCCGCGCCCTGCTGGCCGGCTACGAGGCCCACCGCCCCTTGAGCCCGGCCGAGCGCGCCGCCCTGCCGGCCCTGGCCCACGGCGCGGCCATGCGCTTCTTCCTGACCCGGCTGCACGACTGGGACGCCACCCCGGCCGGAGCCCTGGTGCGTCCCAAGGACCCGCTGGAATACGAGCGCAAGCTGGCCGTCCACCGCTCGGCCCCCGACCTCGTCCTGCTGGGCGAGGTTTCGTGACGCCTGCGGTCGTCATCTATTCCGACGGCGCGTGCTCGGGAAATCCCGGCCCCGGCGGCTGGGGCGCGGTGATGATCTCCGGAACCCACCTCAAGGAGATCAGCGGCGGCGAGCCGGGCACCACCAATAACCGCATGGAGCTGATGGCCGCCATCCAGGCGCTGGAAGCCCTCAAGAAGCCCTGTAAGGTCGAGCTTCACACCGACAGCCAGTACGTGATGAAGGGCATCTCGGAGTGGATCCACGGCTGGAAGCGCCGCGGCTGGAAGACCGCCGACAACAAGCCGGTCAAGAACGACGACCTCTGGCGGCGGCTCGATGCGGCCCGCGCCCGCCACGACGTCAGCTGGAACTGGGTCAAGGGCCACGCCGGCCACGAGCTGAACGAGCGGGCCGACGCGCTCGCCCGCAAGGGTCTGACGGACGCGCGCAAGGCTTGACCGTTCGGGCCCGAACGACAACCATGTTCGGGCTTGAACAACAGGAGGCCGAACCATGGCCCCGACCCTGCAGGATCGTCCCGACGTCGCCGTGTTCGGCGAGATCGGCGTCATCGAGCACCTGATCCGCCAGTCGGTGCAGCATCACCTGCCCTCCGGCATGACCTTCGCGCATTTCGAACTTCTGCAGCACTTCATCCGCAACGGCGACGGCCAGACCCCGGCCGAGCTGGCCCGCGTGATGCTGCTGTCAAAAGCCGCCCTGACCAACATCCTGCAGAAGATGGGCGAGCTCGGGTTCGTCAGCGTGCTGGGCGACGTCGCCGACGGGCGCAAGAAGCGGGTGCGCCTGACCCGCGCCGGGCTCGAGCAGCACGCCGCCGTCATCAAGGCCATGAAGTGGAAGATGGAACTGCTGCGCGAGGGCTTCACCGACGCCGAGTTCCGTCAGGCCTTGCCGTTCCTGCGCAACCTGCGCCGCTTCCTCGAGGAGGTCAGCGCTGGGCCCGCACCCGGAGCCGAGAGCCGCCGCTGAGGCCGGTGACCTCGACGATCGCCTCGAGCTCCAGCGGCGCGCCGTCCTCGGATTCGGCCGCCCATTCCTTGCCGTCGATCAGCACCCGGCCCGCGCCGTGCACGAAGGTGGCCGAGACCCGCCCCTGGTGCCCGACCAGCCGCGCGACATTGTCGTTGATGTCCGTGGCCGGGGCCCGCTCGCGCGGCCAGAACCGTCGGGCGGCCAGGGTGGTGACGATGGTCAACACCGCGAACAGGCCGATCTCGACCACCGCGTTGCGGGTGAACAGGCTGACCACCGCGACCACGGCGGCGCAGGCGGCAGGCCACAGCAGCCAGCCCGAGCCGAACGCGATCTCGACCGCCAGCACCGCGGCCCCGATCGCGGCCCACAGCCAGAAGCCGTGGGCGACATAGAACTCGGCCAGCGGGCTCATCGGGTCAGGCTCCGGTCGGCGGGACTGCGCCGCGTGCGGCGCGCGGCGGAACCGGGCGCTGCGGCGGATCATCGGTGCGGATGGTCTTCACCAGCTCGCCGACCCCGGCCAGCGAGCCGACCAGGGCGCCCATCTCGGCCGGCACGATCACCGTCTTCTGCTGCGGGCTGTCGGCCAGGCGGCCGAAGGCTTCGACGTACTTCTGGGCGACGAAGTAGTTGATGGCGTTGACGTCGCCGCGGGCGATCGCCTCCGACACCATGGCCGTCGCCTTGGCCTCGGCCTCGGCCTCGCGTTCGCGCGCCTCAGCGTCGCGATAAGCCGCTTCGCGGCGGCCCTCGGCTTCCAGGATCGCGGCCTGCTTGGCGCCTTCGGCCCGCGCGATCGCCGCGGCCTTCTCGCCGTCGGCCTCGGTGATCACCGCGCGGCGTTCGCGCTCGGCCTTCATCTGCCGGGCCATGGCGCTGGTGATGTCCGGCGGCGGCTGCAGATCCTTGATCTCGATCCGCGCGACCTTCACGCCCCAGGGGCCGGTGGCCGAGTCGATCACGTGCAGCAGCCGGCTGTTGATCTGGTCGCGCTGCGACAGCACCTCGTCCAGCTCCATCGAGCCGACCACCGTGCGCAGGTTGGTCATCGCCAGCTGAGCGATGGCGTAGTTGAGGTTGTCGACGCGATAGGCCGCCGCCGCGGCGTCCATCACCTGGATGAACACGATGCCGTCGACCTGGACCACGGCGTTGTCCTTGGTGATCACTTCCTGGCGCGGCACGTCGAGCACCTGCTCCATCATGTTCACCTTGCGCCCGATCCCTTCGACGAACGGGGTCAGAAAGCTGATTCCGGGCGAGAGGGTGCGGGTGTAGCGGCCGAACCGCTCCACCGTGAACTCGCGGCCCTGCGGCACGATCTTGATGGCCCCGAACAAGATCACCAAGGCCAGGATCAGCAGGACGACGACAGCAGTCAGTTCCATGACAACCTCCCCGAGAAACGGAGGCCACACTAACGCGGTGCAGGCTCCGCCGTCACGCCCTCCTCTTGCGGCGCCGGCTGGATGACGCCGCTGCGGTACTGGGCGCGCGACAGCGTCGTCGCCAGCTCGCGTCCGCGCGCGGCCGTCAGTCCCTGCGCGCGCCGCGTATCGTCGTCGCAGCCGCGATAGAGCCGCCGGCCCTCGGCGAAGCCGGCGTTGAAACTGTCCTTCAGCCGGGCCTCCAGCTCCGGATCCCCGGCCTCGGTCTCCGCCAGCCGGTTCATCCGCGCGCGCCAGTACTGGTCGCCGCTCCCCTCGCAGGCCTGGCGCAGCGCGTGGCTTTCGCCCAGCACCCGGCTTAGCTCGGCCAGAGTCTGGGCCATTTCGGGCGAGCGTTCCTGCGCCAGGCTCGGAACCGGAGCCAGCAGCAGGGCGGCGACGATGGGCAGGACGCGGCGCATGGGCCGCACTTAAATCCCCCGGCCGCGGCTTGTCACCCACGGCCCGGAAACGCTAGCCCTCCTGCTCCACGCTGGAGCCACGACCGCATGCGCGCCCTCGCCGTCCTCATCGCCCTCGGCTGCGCCGCCCCGGCGTTCGCCGCCGAACCGGCCAAGCCGGCCCCGAAGGCCGCGGCCAAGCCGGCCGCGTTCGACGCCCGCGATCCGGCCGCCCTGATCGGACTGCTGGCCTCGATGGACGCCAAGGCGACCGTCCTCGGCGCCAACGACGGCGTGGTGGTGCTCGACATCGCCACCCCCGGCGGCCGGTTCGGGGCCCAGTTCGTCGACTGCGACGCCGGCGGCAAGGCCTGCGGCATGGTCGCCTTCTCCACCGCCTTCGACCGGCGCGGCGCCAACCTGGCGCAGATCAACGTCTTCAACCGCAGCCAGGTCGCCTGCCGCGGCTACCTGACCGACGATGGCCGCGCCAACGTCATGTACGGCGCCATGGTCACCGCCCGCACCAACGCCGCCGAGATGAAGCAGCACCTCGGCGTCTGGCAGGGCTGCCTTTCCACCTTTGGTCGCTTCAACCGCGAGCCGCAGGCCTTCCTCCCCGGCGCCTAAAGCCCCGTCTGCCACGGCGCGGCGGCCAACCGCTCGGCCAGGAAGTCCATCAGCACCTTGACCCGCACCGGCCGCAGCCGCCCCGGCGGGCTGACGATGTGCAGCGCCGGGTTGGGGGGGCGCCAGTCGCACATCGCCGTCTCCAGCGTCCCCTCCTTCAGGTCTCGCCAGCAGATGAACTCCGGCTGCAGCGCCACCCCCAGCCCGGCCCGCAGCGAGGCGCTCAGGCTCTCGGAGCTGTTGACCCGCATCGGCCCGGTCACCGTCACGCTCTGCTCCTCGCCGGCGGCGTTGGTGAACCGCCACAGGTCCGGCGTCTCGACGTTGGCGTAGGTGAAGCAGCGATGCTGGGCCAGGTCGCGCGGGTGCTGCGGCTTGCCGAACGCCTCGAAATAGTGCGGCGCCCCGACCAGCAGCACCCGCATGTCGCAGATCCGGCGGGCCAGCAGCGAGGAGTCCTGCAGCCGGGCGATGCGGACGGCCAGGTCATAGCCCTCGGCCACCAGGTCGACCTGGTGGTCGGCCAGGTTCACGTCGAGCGTCACCTCCGGATAGCGGGCCAGGAAGTCGGGAAGGATGTCGGCCATGTGCAGCAGGCCGAACGACACCGGCGCGGCCAGCCGCACCACCCCGCGCGGGATCACCGACTGCGCCGCGGTCTCGGCCTCCACCGCCTCGCCCTCGGCCAGGATGCGGTTGGCGCGCTCCAGGGCGTTGCGGCCGCTCTCGGTCAGCGACAGCCGCCGGGAGGTGCGATGGAACAGGCTGGCGCCCAGACGCGCTTCCAGGCGGGAGACAGCCTTGGAGACGGTGGCCTTGGAGAGCTCGAGCTCTTCGGCCGCACGGGCGAACGAGCCGGTCTCGGCGACGCGGGCGAAGATCGCCC
Source organism: Phenylobacterium sp. NIBR 498073 (assembly GCF_027286305.1). NCBI lineage: Bacteria > Pseudomonadati > Pseudomonadota > Alphaproteobacteria > Caulobacterales > Caulobacteraceae > Phenylobacterium > Phenylobacterium sp. NIBR 498073. Next base: position 1,004,061 of record NZ_CP114599.1, on the reverse strand, counting down.
AGGCTTCGAAGTCAGGGAGCTTTGACATGCCATTTTTGGAAACAATCTGCTTCCATCGTTTCTATTTCTAAAATCCCGGGGATCGCTACCTTTTTCTCGAACGGACGGCCCAAGCAAACCCGTCCCCCGGAGTTACGAAGATGATCGACATTCGGCCCTTCAACACCCTCGGCGGCGCCAACCACGGCTGGCTCGACGCCAAGCATCACTTCTCGTTCGCCGACTACCACGATCCCAAGCGGATGAGCTGGGGCGCCCTGCGCGTTTGGAACGACGACAAGATCGCCCCGAATTCCGGCTTCCCGCCGCACCCGCACGCGAACATGGAGATCATCACCTATGTCCGCTCGGGCGCGATCACCCACCAGGACAGCCTGGGCAACCAGGGCCGGACCGAGGCGGGCGACGTACAGGTGATGAGCGCCGGCTCGGGCATCCGCCACGCCGAGTACAACGTCGAGAACGAAGACACGACGCTGTTCCAGATCTGGATCCTGCCGACCAAGGCCGGCGGCGAACCCTCCTGGGGCGCCAAGCCCTTCCCCAAGGGCGACCGCGCCGGGAAGTTCGTGACCCTGGCCAGCGGCGTCGAAGGCGATAAAGACGTCCTGCCGATCCGTGCCGACGGCCGGGTCGCCGGCGCCACGCTGAAGGCCGGCGAAACCGCCGAATATCAGCTCGGCGAAGGCCGCTACGCCTACCTCGTGCCGGCCACCGGCGTGATCGAAGTCAACGGCGTCAAGGCCAACGCCCGCGACGGCGTGGCCATCCGCGACGAAGCGACCATCCGCGTCACGGCCCTGGAGGACGCTGAACTCGTCCTCGTCGACGCCGCCTGACGCAAAAGCGGTCCGGACGCTCCCCCGTCCGGGCCGCCCCTTCTCTCCCCTTCGAAAGCCAGGAACCCCCGATGACCAAAGTCCTCGTGCTCTATCACTCGACCTACGGCCATATCGAAACCATGGCCAAGGCGGTCGCCGAAGGCGCCCGCGAGGCCGGCGCGACCGTCGACATCAAGCGCGTCCCCGAGACCGTCCCGGCGGAGCTCGCCAAGACGTTCGGCTACAAGCTCGACCAGGAAGCGCCGATCGCCACGGTCGACGACCTGGCGAACTACGACGCGATCATCGTCGGGGTCGGCACCCGCTACGGCCGCATGGCCTCGCAGATGGCCGCGTTCTGGGATCTGACCGGCGGCCTGTGGGCCAAGGGCGCCCTGGTCGGCAAGGTCGGCGGCGTCTTCACCTCGACCGCCACCCAGCACGGCGGCCAAGAGACGACCATTATCTCGACCATCACCCAGCTGCTGCACCACGGCATGGTGATCGTCGGCCTGCCCTACGCCTGGGCCGGCCAGATGAAGCTGGACGAGATCACCGGCGGCAGCCCCTACGGCGCCTCGACCATCACCGCGGGGGACGGCTCGCGCCAGCCCAGCGCCAACGAACTGGACGGCGCGCGCTTCCAAGGCCGCCACCTGGCCCAGATTGCGGCCAAGGTCGCAGCGTAACGTCCGGGACGCCGGCGGAAGGCCGCACACCCCTTCCGCCGCAACGCCGAGCCCGTCCCCGCCAGCCCCGGGGGCGGGCTCTTTGGCGTTTAGGCCGGCACGCCGGCGCGCAGCTTCGCGGTCCGGTCGATGGCCGCCTCAGCTTCCTTGATCAGGTTGGCGACGATCGTCGCCGCCGGCAGCACCTCGTGCACCCCGCCGGCCGACTGGCCCATGGCGAAGCACGAACGGTCGGGGTCCAGCCCCTCGATCTGGCCGCCGATGCCGCCCATCACGCCCTCGCGGGTCGAGAGCATCGCCTGCATCGGGAACGGCTGGATGTCCTGCGGACGGGTCTCCCATTCCTCGACATAGGGGTTCTTCTTCACGCGCATCGGCTTGCCCGAGTACGAGCGGGTGCGAACAGTGTCCTCGTCGGCCGCCTCCAGGATCGCCTGGCGGTAAAGGTCGCCGGCATGGGCTTCCTGCGAGGCGATGAACCGGGTGCCCATCCAGACGCCGGTGGCGCCCAGGGTCAGGGCCGCAGCCAGGCCGCGCCCGTCATAGAGGCCGCCGGCCGCCACCACCGGGATATTCACCGCTTCGACCGCCTGGGCCACCAGCGGCATGGTGCCGACCAGACCCGTATGCCCGCCGCCCTCGCCGCCCTGGCAGATCACCGCGTCGCAGCCGGCCTGCTCGGCCTTCACCGCATGCTTCACCGCCCCGCAGACGACCATGACCTTGAGGCCGGCCTTCTTGAGCTTTTCCATGATCGGCATCGGCACGCCGAGGCCCGCCACGAACGACGAGGCGCCCTCCTCGATGATGATCTCCACCGAGGCCGTCAGGCTCTCGGGGCTGGCGGCCAGCAGGTCGACGCCGAACGGCTTGTCAGTCAGGCTTTTGACCTTGCGCATCTCCTCGCGGATGAAATCCGGGTTGCGGCCGGCCATGCCCAGCACGCCATAGCCGCCGGCGTTCGACACCGCGGCCGCCAGCTCGGCGTAGGAGACGCCGCCCATCCCGGCCAGCATGATCGGGTGCTTCACACCCAAGAGGTCGCAAAGCGGAGTATGCAGGCTCATCGAAATCCTCCCGAATTTTATGGCCGGGAGGATGGCGCCGGGCGGCTGCGATGGAAACTATGACCCGACGTCATACGCCAGTTCAAAGCAAGGCTTTCATCCCGGTTTGCGAAGCAAGACCGGGACCCATGAACACCGGATCGACCAGGATGCGGCTCGGCCGCGCCCGCCCTCCGACGTCAGGCGGCAATGGGTCCCGGTCTTCGCCTTCGGCGAAACCGGGATGACATCATTGCAGGTCAGAAGATCGCGTAGCCGCCGTCGATCAGCACCGAGTCCCCGGTGTGGAAGGCCGAAGCATCCGAGGCGAAGTAGACCGCCATACCGCCGAAGTCGGCCGGCTTGCCCCACCGACGCATCGGCACCCGCTTGATGACGTTGTCGTTGAACTTTTCGTTGTCCTGCGCGCCGGCGGTCATGTCGGTGGCGATCCAGCCGGGCAGAATGCAGTTGGCCCGCACGCCGTAGCGGGCGTGCTCGACGGCGATGGCGCGGACCATCGGGATCAGCGCGCCCTTGGTCGCCGCATAGGCCTCGTTGCGCGCCGCCCCGTCCAGCGCCGACAGCGAGGAGATCGCCACCAGCGAGCCGCCGCCCTGGTCGCCCTGGCCGGCCCGCTCGACCATGTGCTTGCAGGCTTCGCGGAAGGTGAAGAACACGCCGTCCAGATTGACCGACAGCACCTTGCGATAGGTGTCGGTGGGGAACTCGGCGAACGACTTGGCGCCGCCGCCGATGCCGGCGTTGGCGACGACGGTGTCGACCCGGCCCATCTTGGCTACCGCCTCGGCCATGCCCGCGCGCACCGCCTCCTCGTCGGCGACGTCGACCTGCTGGGTCAGCACCCGCACGCCGGTCGCCTTCAGCTTCTCCGCCGCGTCGGCGTTCTTGCCCGCGTTCGAGCCCCAGATGACGATGTCGGCGCCGGCCTGGGCCATGGCCTCGACCATGCCGAAGCCGATGCCGCCATTGCCGCCGGTCACCAGGGCCACCTTGCCGGTCAAGTCGAATGGTTTGTAGGCCACGGGCGCCTCCCTCATTTTCAAACAGTTGTTGGCCGAACAGGAGCGTCCTTCCGCCGGGGCCGTCAAGCGCCCGTGTTGACTTCCGCCGCGCGAAGGCGGCTCGATCACGAAAGCCGGAGGGCGCCTCACCATGCTCAAGCTCCACGACCACCCGATTTCGCCCGCCGGCCCAGGCCGCTAGCATGAGCGCTCGCCGGACCGTCGGGCTGGCGCTGATCGCCGCCCTCGCCCTGCACGACCTTGAGGAGGGGCTGGCCTACGCGCTGCTGCACGAACAGACAGCCGCCATGCTCGACGTCTACCGCATCACCTGGTGGCGGCCAGAGCCGGCGGTGTTCGCCCTGCTGCTGACCGCGTTCACCCTGTCGGTCGGCGCCCTGGCCGGGTGGGCGGCGACCGGCGCGACCACGGGCGGCAAGGTCCTCACCCTGCGGGCCATCGCCGTGGTGCTGCTGGTCAACGTGCCGTTGCCGCACGTGCTGGCGGCCTGGACGTTCGGCGGCTACGCGCCCGGGGTGGCGAGCGCGGTCCTGGTCAACCTGCCGATCTCGATCTGGGCGCTGTGGACCCTGCGAGCGCTGCCACAACCTGAATAACGTTGTTCTTTCAATTACAGCAGAGCAAGCTCCCGCCGCGCAAACCCGCGCGAAGATGACAGGAGAGTTTGCGTGAGAACTGTTCTTGCAGCAGCCGCCCTGGCCCTGGGTCTCAGCAGCGCCGCCATGGCCCAGAACGCGCCCAGGACCTACGACCTCGGTCCGGTCTGGCAGATTTCCTACATCGAGACCAAGCCGGGCATGTTCGACGACTACATGGCCTATCTGAACTCGACCTGGCGCAACATCCAGGAGACCGACAAGGCCCGCGGCGACGTGCTCGACTATCGGGTGCTGGCCGTCGACAACCCGCGCGACGGCGAGGCCGACGTCATCCTGATGATCGAGTACAAGAACATGGCCGTGTTCGACCGCAGCCTCGACGAGAACGAGGCTGTCATGGCCAAGGCGTTCGGCAGCGTGACCAAGAGCAACCAGGCGGCGGTCTCGCGCGAACAGATCCGCGTGCTGCGCGGCGGCCTGACCGCCCGCGAACTGACCTTCAAGAAATAGCGCGCTTCAGGCGACGACCGGCCCGAGCAATTTCCGATCCGATTGGATCGGAAATTGCTCAATACTCTTTGAATCTAGAGCATTTTCTTCGACATCGGCGGAAAATGCTCTAGGTCGCCGTCCAGCCGCCGTCCAGCACCATCGCCGCGCCGGTCGCCGACGCGCCCATGTCCGACACCAGATAGAGCAGCATCCCGGCCAGGTGTTCGTACTCGACGAACTGCTTGTTCGGCTGGGCGGCCAGGATGACCTCCCCCATCACCCGGTCCTCGGGGATGCCGCGCGCCTTGGCCTGGTCGGCGATCTGGGCCTCGACCAGCGGGGTCTTCACATAGCCGGGGCAGATGGCGTTGGCGGTGATCCCCAGCCGGGCGTTTTCCAGCGCCGTGACCTTGGTGAAGCCGACCACCCCGTGCTTGGCCGCCACATAGGCCGACTTGAATGGCGAGGCGACCAGGCCGTGGGCGGAGGCGATGTTGACGATCCGGCCACGGCCCTGCGCCTTCATGATCGGCAGAGCCGCGCGGGTCGCCAGGAAGGTCGAGGTCAGCACCACCCCGATCAGGTTGTTCCAGGTCTCGACCGGGAACTCGTCGATCGGCGCCACGTGCTGGAAGCCGGCGTTGTTGACCAGGATGTCCAGCCGTCCGAACTCGCGGCGAGCGAAGTCGACCATGTCGGCGACCTCGTCGGCCTTCAGCATGTCGGCGCCGTGGTAGCGGACCTTAACGCCGGTCCGCTGCTCCAGCGCCGCGCGGTCGGCCTCGATCTTGGCCGGGTCGCCGAAGCCGTTGAGCACGACATTGACGCCCTGCTCGGCGAGCGACGCCGCCATCGCCTGGCCGATGCCGCTGGTCGAGCCGGTGATCACGGCCACATGGCCCTGCAGCCCATAGTCGACGGCCATTGGCTCAGTCCTTCTGCTTCTTGGCCGCCGACGGCGGCGGAGGCTGGGGCCGCGAGAACACCCACTCGGTGTCGCTCGAGGCGCTTTTCTGAAAGCGGTAGCCTTCGCTGTCGAAGGCCTTCAGATCCTCGGCTTTCTCGATCCCGTGGTCGATGGCGTAGCGGGCCATCAGCCCCCGCGCCTTCTTGGCGTAGAACGAGATGATCTTGGACGAGCCGTCCTTCTCCTCGAAGAACTTGGCCGTCACCACCGGCAGCTTGATCGCGTTCCGGTCCACGGCGCCGAAGTATTCCTGGCTGGCGCAGTTCACCAGGGTCGGATCCTTGTGCCCGGCCCCGGCCTCGTTCAGCACTCCGGCGATCCTGTCGCCCCAGAAGTCGTAGAGGCTGGCGCCGCGCTTGGTCTTGATCCGCACGCCCATTTCCAGGCGATAGGGCTGGATGGCGTCCAGCGGCCGCAGCACGCCGTACAGGCCCGACAGGATCCGCAGGTGCTTCTGGGCGTAGTTCAGGCCCTTCTTGTCCAGCTCGCGCGCCTTCAGCCCCGAATAGACGTCGCCATTGAACGCGAACGCCGCCTGCAGCCCGTCCTCCATCGCCGGATCGAAGGCGGCGAACCGCTCACGGTTCAGCTCGGCCAGCTTGTCCGACAGGTCCATCATTTTCTTGAGGTCCGAGACCTTCAGCTTCTTGGCCGTGACGCTCAGCTCGGCGATGTCCTCGGCCATCTGCGGCGTCGTCATCGGCGCGGCGCCGTCCGGTCGCGTGAAGTCGAGCGCCTTGGCGGGGGAGATGACGATCAGCATGGGGACTCAGAAATGGACTCGCGGATTCATGATCCGCTTCGGGTCCAGGCTTAGCCGGATCGCCGAGAGCGCCGCAACCTCGACCGGCGACTTGTAGCGCCTCGCCTCCTCGGTCTTCATCGATCCCAGCCCATGCTCGGCCGAGATCGAGCCGCCCATCGAGGCGACGATGTCGTGGACGATGCGCGAACCTTCGCTGCGCAGCGCCGAATGCGCCGCGTCGTCGCCGCCGTCCGGCCGGATCACGTCGTAATGGATGTTGCCGTCGCCGACATGGCCGAAGGCGGTGACCCGCGCGCCGGGAACCAGCGCCTCCATCTGCGCCGTCGCCTGGCCCAGGAATTCCGCCACCCGGCTGACCGGCACCGAGACGTCGTGCTTCCAGGTCGCGCCTTCAGGCTTCTGGCCCGGCGACTGGTTCTCGCGCACCGACCAGAACGCCTGGGCCTGGGCCTGGCTCTGGGCGACGGCCGCGTCGCGCACCAGCCCGTCCTCCAGCGCCGCGCCCAGCAGCCGCTCCATGGCGCTCTCGGCCGCGCCCGGCTCGCCCGACGCGATCTCGATCAGCACGTACCAGGGATGGATGTCGCTCAGCGGGTCACGCTGGTTCGGAATGTTCTTGAGCACGAAGTCGATCCCGCGCCGGCCCATCAGCTCGAAGGCCTCGACCGCGCCGCCGGCGGCGTCCTTGGCCCGCGCCAGCAGCTGGATCGCCGCCTCGGGGTCAGCGACCGCGGCGATCGCGGTGGCGCGCGAGACCAGCACCGGGAACAGCTTCAGGCTGGCGGCGGTGACCACGCCCAGCGTGCCCTCGGCCCCGATCAGCAGCTGCTTGAGGTCATAGCCGGTGTTGTCCTTGCGCAGGCGCTTCAGCCCGTTCCAGATCTCGCCGTTGGGCAGCACCGCCTCCAGCCCCAGCACCAGCTCGCGGGTGTTGCCGTACCGCAGCACCGCGGTGCCGCCGGCGTTGGTCGAGATGATGCCGCCGATGGTCGCCGTCCCCTGCGAGGCGATGTCCAGCGGAAAGCGCCGCCCCTTCGCCAGCGCCGCCTCGTGCGCGGCCTGCAGGGTGACGCCCGCCTCGGCCACCAGCACGTCGTCGAAGGCGTCGACGTCGCGGATCGTCCGCATCCGCTCGGTCGACAGCAGGATTTCGCCCAGCGGGATTTGCCCGCCGACCAGGCCCGTATTGCCGCCCTGCGGCACCACCGGCGTGCCGGACTCCGCGCAGACGCCGATCACCGCCGCGACCTCGGCCGTCGTCTTCGGCAGCGCCAGGAACGGGGTGTTCCCCTGCCAGCGGTCGCGCCACTCGACCAGCTTGGGCGCCAGCCGCTCCGGATCCTGACTCCAGCCGCCCTCGCCGAGCACGGCCTTCAGGCGGGAGATCACGTCGGCGGGCACGGAAACGGTCATGGCGCGACCCTAGGCCGACGTACGGCGCGCTTGAACCCAATTCTTGCTCGTCCGCGCGGCTAGAACCGCATTCTGAAGCCCGCGCCGCCCGTGACCGCATAGCTCTCGCCGAAGGACGACAGACCGGTATCGGCGGCCGCCTGCCCATAGAGGGCGTAGCGACCGTCGCCCCAGCTATAGTCCGCGCCGGCGGCAAGCCCGCCCCAGGTGCGGCTCTGCCGGCTGTCGAGAGGCGTCCCGGCCACCAGCACGCGGGCCCCGTCAAGGAACTCGTACTTCAAATTGAACAGGCCGTAGAGCTTGACCTGCCGCGTCTCGCCGCCGGCGCTCCGCCAGACGCGGGCGTGGTCGAGGCCCACGCCGACGCGCCCCTGCAGGCTCTCTCCCTTGGCGCTGTCGACGCGGACGCCGAACCCGTCGTTGAAGCTGTCGAAATCCGTCGAGGCGTAGCTGAGCTGGGCCTGCGGCGTGAGCGCAAGATCGGCGCCCAGGACGAACGCCTTGCCGGCCTCCAGGCTCGCCCCGACGCCGCGGCCCTTCTGCCCCGAAGTCTGGCGTCCGGCCAGGCTCGACGTCAGCTCGCTGTCGAACCAGACGGACTGCGCCTGGGCGTCGAGATAGCCTCCGCGTGGGCTATACCAGGTCATGGCGACGCCGATCCCGTAAGCGTCGGTGTCGATGTCCCCGCCCCCATGCGCAGAAGAGAGCCTCGTGTCGGCCGCGCCGAGCTGGGCTTTGACGCCCGCGATCAGGCGCGCGCCGCCCTCCCCGCCGGCCAGCACGCGGTCGACGCCGAACTGCATCTTCCAGCTGTCGGTGTCGTGATGAACCCCCGTCGCGGTGACCGAAGGCTCAAGGTGGTTGGTCCGTCCCTCGATCCGCGCCCAGACGCCCGTTTGGTCGGCATCGGCCGGGTCATAGCGGCGATCGCCCACGCGCTGACGCAGGGACGAAGCCTCGCTCAGCGAGAGCAGCACGTCGGCATAGGCCTCATAGACCGGGACGCCGGGCTGAAACAGCGGCGGGCGCGACGTGTTCGACCCGCCGGCCGCGCCGCCGGGATCTGGCAGGCTGGAACGCAGGTACCAGTCTCCGTCCGCCGCATCTTTCTCCAGAACATAGCCGTAGGCGCCGGCGACCAGCGCCGACTGCCCGCCAATGCTGTAGTCCCCGCCGGCCAGCGCGAACCGCCCGTTCGACGCGCCATCGACCTGGACCACCAGGATCCCCTTCGTGGTTGCAGCGCCCTGGCCGTCGACATTGGTCACCACGACCGGCGTGAGCCCCGAAACAGCCCCGGTCACCGCCAGGCGATCGGCCGGCGAGTCGTCTGCGCCCAGCCTGGCCTGGATCTCGAGCCTGCCGCCCAACCCGGCATAGTCCCCGGCGATCGTCAGTGTCCCGAATCCTCCGGCTCCCGGCGCGATCACGCCCTGGTTGGACGTCGGCCCCACTCTGCCGGACCCGCTGAGCCGCCCGCCGGGGGAGACATCCAGGGCGCCGCCGACCTCGCCGTCGACCTGCAAGGTCCCCGATGAGACCCTGGTCCCACCCGTATGGCTGCTGGCGCCGGTCAGGATCAGGGTGCCGAGATCGGTCTTGTCCAGCTTGCCTGGGCCGCTGAGCGCAGCGTCGATGATCGCCGTGAAGCCGGCGCCCGCCGCCGTCCCGTCTCCGACCCGCACCACGGCGTCGCCCGACTGCAGGGTGATCGCGTCGCCTGACAGCCTGTAGCCGTCGGAGGCGAATTGCATGCCGCTGACCGCTACCGGGCCGGCGCTGTCGTCCACTGTAACCGAGCCGAACTTCGCGGCGAAGATCGCGAAGACGCCGTTGCGGAAACTCCCGTTGGTCGCGCCGGCGGCCTGCGTCCAACTGTTCGGGCCGCCGACCTGCCATAACCCGTCGCCGCCCTGGATCGCCCCGTCGTCGGCCACCCCGCCTGCGCCGTCCCAGAAGTCGAACGGCCCTGGCGGCGGCGGTGGAGGCGGCGGAGGCGGCGGAGGCGGGTCCGGAGGGCTGGTTGGACCGCCGCCGCCACCGCCGCCCGGCGCGGCGGTGTTGACCAGATTCACCTGGTTGGCGATCGAAGTCTGGATGGTGTTGGTCCCTCCAGCCGGCAGAGCGCCGAGGCCCAGGCCTGCGTCTGTCAGGGCCCCGGTGTAGCTGATCAGGCGGTAGACGCCCGGCCCAAAGGTTCCGCCCGGCGGCGCCGTGACGTTCAGCGTGCCGTCCAAAGTCAGGGCGCCGCCGACGACCAGGAGATCGTTCAACCCGCCTCCGACCGTGCCCGCCTGGCCGAGCCGAAAGTTCAGCACCGAGGAGCCGGAGAGCGTCAGGTCGCCGCCGATCGTCAGAGTCCCCGGAGCGGTCGAACCGCCGGGAGAGAGAACACCGGAGCCGGCCACGTTCACGTTTCCGCCGATGTTTCCGACGCCGCCCAGGGCGCCGCCCGCCCGGACGTCGACGTCGCCGCCCAGCGCGGCGGCGGCGCCGGTCTCGCCAACCATCAGCTTGCCCGCAGAGACGGTGGTCGCGCCCGTGAACGCCGAGCTGTCGCCGGTGAGCGTCAGTTTTCCCAGACCAAGCTTGTTGAAGCTCGACGTCCCGGAGAAGTCCGACGCGACGCCGATGTCATAGCCGTTGGTGTCGAACCAGGCGCCCTCGCCCCCGATGGTCAGCGAGCTGAACCCGGGAAGAAAATTCGACGATCCCCACGTTGCTCGCAGCACGCCGCCGTCGAGATCGAGGGTGGCCGCGCCGAGTCCTCCAGACACCGAACTGGCTTCCAGCACGCCGCGCCCGCCGGCGTCCCCCCGCAGGCTCAAGGCTCCGACCGACCCGGCGTTTCTGGCGACGACGACGCCCGCTCCCGCAATGACCCTGCCGCCGTTCTCGATGGTCAGGTCGCCATGCCCGTCGAAGCCGGCGAAAATCTCGTTCGAGACGTCCCAGGTCGAGACGTCGCCGGTGCTGCTGGAAATCACCAGCGTGCCCAGCCCGGCGCCGTTGTAACCGACATAGCCGGCGCCGGTCGTGTTCACCACGCCGCCGTCCTCGATCGTCAGCGTGCCGTTGCTATAGGCCCCGACGTAGAGGTTCGCGCTGTTCCAGGTCGAGGCGGCGCCCGCGCCGTCGGTGCCCGAGATCACCACGGAGCCCGTTCCAACGCCCGGACTGCCTATCTCGCCGCCGATTATGCCCTGGTCGCTGTGCATCAGGGCCCCGCCGTCGACGCGGAGGGAGCCTGTACTGAACGCGCCGACATACACCGGCCCCGAACTCGTCCAGGTGGACACGCCCAGGGCGTCGCGGCCCGAGACCGTCACGCTGCTGACGCCTGGCCCGCCGCCGCCGATCGTCACGTAGGCGTTGCTCACCACGCCGCCGTTCTCGATGATCAGCCGGCCGATCCCGAGATCGCCGAGGTGGAGATCACCGTTGGTCCAGGTCGACGCGACGCCGTCGGCGCCACGGCCGCGCACGGTCACCGTGCCATCGCCGGTGGGGTCCGCGCCGACATAGCTGTACTGGCTGGTCACCAGGCCGCCATCCTCGATGGTCAGCGTGCCCGTGCCCGACTGGCCGACCGCCAGCAGGCCATTGTTGGTCCAGGTCGAAGCCTGTCCGCCGCCCTGGCCGGAGACCGTGACCGTCCCCTGCCCGGCGGCGCCGTCGCCGACATATCCGGAGTCGTTCTCCACGGTTCCGCCGTCCTCGATGGTCAGCGTACCGGGGCCCGCAACGCCCACGATGAGATCGCCGGCGACGACCCAGTCCGGCGTCTGGATGGGACTCTGGTTTAGATCGCCGCCGCCCGTCACGGACTGGGCCAAGGCCGGCGCCGCGCTGGCCAATGCAAACATCAGCGGGGCGGCGGAGAACAGGAGACGGCGATGGTCCGACGGTCGGACTTCGGCGCGCGCGCGCACCGCTCCACTTTCGAGATTCTTCTGCATGGCCCACGTCATTCGCGAAAGCGGACCATGCTTTGCACCATAGGTTGATTATTCGTTTGGGCATGGCCACGCTCGCGGGCCCGCGCCCGCCCCCTTGGACCCCGCCTTCGTCTCGTCCTGGCGTTCGGCCCGGCAAGTGCTACACGCCTCCTGCGATCAACTTCGAGACAGGCTGGCGATGATTCACCCGGGCGCGACCTTCAAGGACAACCTGCAGCGACTGCCGGCGATCGACGGCGTGCAGCGCATCGACCTCATCGACGCCCAGGGCAAGGTCCTCGCCAGCATCGAGAACCAGCCTGGCAAGCAAGGCTCGCTGGCCGTCTACCAGTACCTCAAGCAGGCCTTCGGCGCCCTGGATGCGCAGGCGGCCGAGCATGGCCTGGCGGTGTTCGCCGAGCACACGGCCGACGCCCGCAGCCGCCCCGGCGCGCACCCGAATATCGACCGCCTGCTCGAGATCGTCGCCGGTGGCGGCCCGCTGCAGATCGAGATTGTCGCCGCCGGCGGCTGACCGGCGCCCAGGGGAGGCCGCATCGATGAAGGTCGCCTCGCTGGCCCTCCCCGAAGTGCGGCTGCTGGTTCCAGAGCGCCGCGAGGATGCACGCGGATGGGTCTCGGCCACCTGGGAGCGCTCGCGCCTGGCGGCGGCGGGGATCGAGGCCGACTTCCTGCGGGACAATCAGGTGAACTCGCGGCGCGCCGGCACGGTCCGCGGCCTTCACTTCCAGGCCGCGCCCTTTGCGCAGGCCAAGCTCATGCGCGTGCTGCGCGGAGCCGCCTATGACGTCGCCGTGGACATCCGTTCCGGCTCGCCGACCTTCGGCCGGTGGGCAGGCGCGCGGCTGAGCGCCGAAGGCGGCGAGCAACTCTACTCGCCACGCGGCTTCGCCCGCGGATGCGTCACCCTCGCCGACGACAGCGAACTGCTCCTCAAGGTCGACCGCCCCCACGCCCCGCAGCACCAGGGCGCTATCGCCTGGGACGACCCGGACCTGCGCATCGACTGGGGCGTCGATCCCCACGACGCCATCCTCTCCGGGCGGGACCGCTCCGCGCCGCGACTTAGGGACCTGCCGCCCGTCGCGTTCTGACCGTGCCTCCGCTCTCAGCCGTGCGCGCTGCTCCAGGCCGCTTCAAGCGCGCCGTCGTAGAACGCGGCGAGACGCTCCAGCTGAGTTGAGCAATCGCCCTCAAAGCAAGACCCGTGCATCACCGCCAATTTGCTGGGGCTAAGCTTCGCCAGGCGGCGGATGGTCGTTCCCAGCTCGGGCGTCAGCGAACTGGCCTGGAACATGGTCTCGGCGCTGATCGCCGCCTCGACGATGCTCGCCTCGGTGAGCGGCGGGCCGTCCCCGCATTGGGTGAACAGGTCGCCGGAAAACAGGGTGCGGCCGGCTTCCTCGTAGATCAGGCCCGACTCCCAGGCATGCGGCACATGCGGCGTGTCGAGCCAGCGCACGCGCCGGCCGCCGAGATCCAGCACCTCTCCGTCGGCGAGCACGCGTGGCGGTCGGTCGGCGAGATCGTTCAGCGAAACCATGCAGGCGGTGACGCCATGCGCGACCGTGGCGGCGGGCGCCGCGGCCAGCCACTCGTTCATCGACCCGCACTCGTCGGACTCGACATGGCCGAACGAAATCCACCGCAGCGCCTCAAGCGGCAGGATGCGGCTGACCGCCTCCGAGATCTGCGGGAACATCCGCTTGGGGCCGGTGTGGAACAGCAACGGCTCCTCGGCGGTGATCAGATACTGGTTGAAGGTGAAGCCGAGCGGCGGCGCGATGTCAGGCACGAAGGTCGAGAAGCGATAGACCCCGTCGGCGATCTCAGCAGCGCGAACTTCCATCCCTGGGCCTCCCAATGACTGGTGGCGACGTTCGGTTTCAGCTTGCGCGCATCAAGGCCGGTTTTCCAGTCGAAGGCGCCCCCAGCGGACGCCATGTTCGCCACCTGGCCGCACCCACCCGCGAATGCGCTGGAGGCCTTGCGCAGCTCCAGGCAGGGCAGGATCTCCATGGGCCGCCTGGGCGCCCATGCAACTTTTCGGAATCACCGGGGTAGTGACCGCCTTTGCCGGGCCATGTCGCTTATGCAGCGGCCGCGGCAGTTTCCTTCTGCTTCAGGATTGCGAAATTGCCATTGGCCTGCGCGATCAACGTGTCGCCGAGATTGAGGCGAGAATCGAGATTTGCGATTGTCCGCCCGCGATTGAGCACCACCGTCTCGCACCGGATAGTGCCCGCGGGAGCAGGACGGAAATAGGTGATCTTGATTTCAATGGTGGCGCACGTCTCACCCGCATCCAGGGTGGGGTAGAGCGCCGCCCCCATGCCCGTGTCAGCTAAGGCGTAAAACACGGCGCCGTGGGCGACGTGGTGCGGATTGTGGTGAATGCCCGGTTCGATCTCGATTGAGCAGATGCTGCGCCCTGCGCTTCGCTCGTCAACACAGAGCTTCATCGTCTCGGCGAACGGATGAGCAATTGTCGCGAGTGATGCTGTCACGTTGTCGTACTCCACGTCGCGTAGCCGCGATTAGGGCATATGCCGGATAGTCGAACGAAACATCACTGGCCAGGGCGCGCAAGTTCCCTTTGCGGGCAGGGCCAGTTGCGGAGGCCTTGCCGCCAGACCAAGCTCCAAGTCATGAGCAGGCCGAAAGGTCGGACCAGGTGGATGGTCGCCGCATGGGTCGCTGCGGCCGCCGGATGTGCGACGACGACGACGCTTCAGCCGCTTGCCTACAGCTTTGAGGATCAGCCTGCCGATCGGCGGGTGGTGGTCCGGTATCGCAACACCGGCGACAGCGGCGTCTGCGTCTTGCCCGAGCATTGGCCCAATCGGGGCGGGGCCATCGACCAGGACGGCGACCGGGTCTTTCTGCACGTCGCCGGGCGGACGTTCGCCCTGCGAGGCTTCAACACCGGCTATTGCCCGGGCGGCTGTGCGACCTACGTCGCGCCCGGCGGCGAGATCTCAGGCCGCTTGGCCTATGCCGATTTCCAGCTGCCGACCGATCTCGAACAGTCTCCGAAGAGTCTTGAGTTCAAGCCGCTCGGGTACAGATGCCGGCCGCCATAGACGCCCGCGGCACGCCGCTACTCCGCGCCCCACACCGGCGACCGCTCGCCGTCGAACGGGGTCAGGTTGAGGCAGTAGCGCGCGACGATGCGGTCGCCCTGCTGGATCACCACATGCTTGACGGAATGAACCGTGTAGCGCCGCGGGCTCGTGGGCGCGCCCGGCGGATCGTCTGCATCCAGGCGCGGCCAGCCTTCGTCGTCGAACCGGTCGCCGACCGACACAGGTGTGAAAGGACCGGCCGCAGTGAGGACGGCGATCGGCCGATGCCGGCCGGAGGTGTCGTAGAGCTCGAGGCGATACTCGATCGGCGTCATAGCTCTCGCCCCGACATCTAGCCGACGAAACCGGCGGCGCGCTTGAGCCGGTCGTTGATCGCCTCGCCCAGCCCCTCCTGCGGGATCGGGGCAACGGCGATGGCCGCCGGGTTTGTGCGGTCGGCGTCGCGCAGATAGGCGAAGAGGCGCGCGGCGGCCTCGCGCAGGTCGCCCGTGGGGCTGAGGTTCCAGCGGTGCTCGCCGGGCCCGAAGGCGAGATAAGCCTCCCCCGGCTGCGGGGCGTCGGCGTTCAGCCGGACCGGAGCCTTGGGCGAATAGTGGCGGGCCAGCCGGCCGGGCGAGCGCTTGGCGTCGGCCTCGGCCTCGGCCAGCGGGCCGATCACCGCCTCGATCTGCTGGCGCGTGACCGAGCCCGGCCGCAGCAGCCGCGGCTGGTCGAGCAGCGCGACCACCGTCGACTCAAGGCCGACCTCGCAGGGGCCGCCGTCGAGCGCGGCCGCCACCTTGTCGCCCGTCTCTTCCATGGCGTCGGCGTAGTTGGTGGGGCTGGGCCGTCCCGAGCGGTTGGCCGACGGCGCCACCACCGGCCCGCCGAACCGCGCCAGCAGCGCGCGGGCCAGCGGATGGACCGGAACGCGCACCGCCACGGTGTCGAGGCCGGCGCGGGCCAGGTCGCTCACCGCCACGGGGTCGGCGACCGGCAGCACCAGGGTCAGGGGACCGGGCCAAAACGCCTGCGCCAGCGCCCGGGCGCGGTCGTCGAAGACCGCGATCCTCTGGGCGCCCGCCAGGTCGGCGACGTGCGAGATCAGCGGGTTGAAGCTCGGCCGGCCCTTGGCCTCGAAGATCGCCGCCACCGCCCGCGGATCACCGGCGTCGCCCGCCAGCCCGTAGACCGTCTCGGTGGGCAGGATGACCAGCTGGCCCTCGCGCAGCGCCCGGACGGCGGCGTCTAGCGCCGCGTCGCCGTCAGGTTGACGCTCACCTTCACCTCGGCCGGAATTTGATCGGTGTTCTTCCACTCGCCCTGTCCGACGCCAAAGGCCGTGCGGTCGAGGGTGGTTACACCGCTGACGCGCGCCTTGTCGCCCTCGATCTTGAGCGTGAACGGCAGCCGCAGCGGGTGGCTCGCCCCGCGCAGGGCGAGAGTTCCATGGGCGACGTAGCGGTTCTCGCCGGTCTTCTCGAAGCGGGTGGCGGTGAAGGTCGCCTTCGGGTGCTCGGCGGTGTCGAACCAGTCCGCGCCCTGCAGGGACTCGTCGCGCTGCGCATCGCCGCTGACCGCCGAGGCCAGGTCGATGCCGACGCTGACCTTGGATCGGTCGAGCGCCTCGGGGCTGAACAGGATGTCGGCGTTCCATCGGTCGAAGCGGCCCTCGATCGCCACCCCGCCCCAGGCGGTCGCAAAGCCCAGGGTCGATCCGGCGTCGACCTTCCAGGCCGGCGCGGCCGTCTCAGTCGGCGTATCCGTGGTGGGCGCGGTTTCGACGACCACCGGCGCGGCGACCTGCGGCGCTTCGCTCGGCGCGGCCTCGACCACTGCGGGCGGAGGCGGCAGTGGCTTGCTGGCCGGCGGCGCAGGCCGCACGGCGTAGCCGGCGGCGACGGTCGCCAGGGCGGCGGCGGCGATGGCGACCAGCCGCGGGTCGAACCAGGCGCCGGGACGGGCCCCGGGGACCATGTGCGCCAGCACCGGCTCGTCCTTGCTAAACAGCTGGTGCTTGAGCGCCCCGGCCACGTGCAGCGCGACCAGGGCATAGGCGCCCCAGGTCAGGACCTCATGCCCGGTCTCGCCGAAGCCATGCCAGGCGCTCTTGGCCGGCTCGGCCAGGTGCGCCAGTCCGGGCACGTGCGGCCAGGGAATGACGCCGTAGAGCAGGGTCGGCACCTGGATCCGGCTCGCCGAAACCATGATCCAACCGGTGATCGGCAGACCGATCATGATCACGTAGAGCCCGATGTGCGCGACCTTGGCCAGCGCCTTCTCCCAGGTCGCCATGCCGGCCGGCAGCGGCGGCGGGCGGTGGGTCAGGCGCCAGGCCAGCCGAACCAGGCTGAGCAGCAGGACGGTGATCCCGATCGACTTGTGAAGTTGGATGAGGGCGAAGCCCTCGGGGGTCCGCCCGCCGCCCATCCGCCAGGCGATGATGACCTGGAACACGATGGCCGCGGCGATCAGCCAGTGCAGGACGATCGCGACGGCGCTGTAGCGGGTGTGCGCCTGGGCGGGCTCGGACATGGACGCTCTACTCTAACTCGACGCGACGGCGAGCGCGTCGCACCCTGTGGCAGGTTCGTGGACGCCGTCCTGGAAAACCTGCCGCTAAGGCGCAGTTGCGTTCCAGATTTCCATATGGGCCGACCGGCCGATCTCGCTAGCCCCGAACCGCGCCGCGCGCGGCAACGCACTGTTCCGCCGGCTGCAACATTAGGCCCGCGACGCCGGCCGCGGCCTGCGCGAGGGCCCGGCGGCGCGCGCTCAACCCTCGTGCAATCAACGGCTTGCGTTTCGCAACTCGTGAACGCTTGGAGCGCCGCCGCACCTCCCCTAAAGAACGCCTGACATATCGGAGTTCAGCATGTCCTATCGCGCGCCCGTCCGTGACCTCGCCCTCTCGCTGCAGATCGCCGGCCATCCGGCGCTGGTATCCGGCGCCTTTGCCGAACTCGATGACGATACGGTCGCCGCCGTGCTGGAAGCGGCCGGGGCCTTCACCGAGGAGCAGCTCGCCCCCTTGAACCGCAAGGGCGACCAGGTCGGCGCGCGCTACGAGAACGGCGCGGTGATCGCCGCGCCCGGCTTCGCCGACGCCTACCAGGCCTTCGTCGCCGGCGGCTGGAACTCGCTGTCGGCCGACCCCGAGCACGGCGGCCAGGGCCTGACCAAGGCCATGGAGCTGGCGGTGTTCGAGATGGTGCACGCCTCGAACATGGCCTTCGGCCTCTGCCCGATGCTGACCCAGGGCGCGATCGAGGCGCTCGACCTGCACGGCACTGAGCGCCAGAAGTCCCTGGTGCTGCCCAAGCTGGTCTCGGGCGAATGGACCGGGACGATGAACCTGACCGAGCCGCAGGCCGGCTCGGACCTCGCCGCCGTCACCACCCGCGCCGAGCCTGACGGGAACGGCGGCTATCGCCTGTACGGCCAGAAGATTTTCATCACCTGGGGCGACCACGACGCGGCCGACAACATCTGCCACCTGGTGCTGGCCCGCCTGCCCGACTCGCCGCCCGGCGTGAAAGGCATCTCGCTGTTCCTGGCGACGAAGCGCGAAGTGCTGGACGACGGCTCCCTGGGGATCGCCAACGATCTTCGCGCCGGCTCCATCGAGCACAAGCTGGGCATCCACGGCTCGCCCACCTGCGTGATGCTGTTCGAGGGCGCCAAGGCCGAGCTGGTCGGCGAGATCAACAACGGCATCGCCCATATGTTCGTCATGATGAACGCCGCCCGGCTGCAGGTCGGCGTCCAGGGCGTCGGCATCGCCGAGCGCGCCTTCCAGCAGGCCCTAGCCTTCGCCCAGGAGCGCAAGCAGGGCCGTGCGGTGTGGTCGGCCGAATACCCGGCCCCGCTCTACGGCCACCCCGACGTGCGCCGCTCGCTGCTGCTGATGAAGGCCAAGATCGAGGCCGCCCGCGGCATCTGCATGACCACCGGCGTGCTGGCCGACCAGGCCCGCCTGGCGCCGAGCGAGGCCGAGCGCGCCACCGCCAAGGCCCGGCAGGAACTGCTGACCCCGATCGCCAAGGCCTGGTCGACCGATGTCGGCGTCGAGGTCGCCTCGATGGGCGTGCAGGTGCACGGCGGCATGGGCTTCATCGAGGAGACGGGCGCGGCTCAGCACTATCGCGACGCCCGCATCGCCCCGATCTACGAAGGCACCAACGGCATCCAGGCCATCGACCTGATCGGCCGCAAGGTCGCGATGCAGGACGGGGCGGTGATGGACGCGCTCTGCGCCGAGATGCACGAGACGGTCCAGGCGCTACAGGGCGATCCGGCCCTCGGCGGCGTCGCGGCCTATCTCGAAGCCGGGGTGGCGGCGCTGGAGCGCGCCACCGACTGGGTGCTGCAGAACAAGGGCCCCAACGCCCTGGCCGGCGCCACGCCCTATCTGAAACTGGCCGGCGACGTGGTCGGAGGCTGGATGCTGGCCCGCCAGGCCCAGGCGGTCGCCGGCGGCGACGACGGCTGGAGCAAGAGCAAGGCCGCCCTGGCCCGCGTGTTCGCCAGCCAGGTCCTGGCCCAGGCTCCGGGCCTGGCCGCCGGGGTCATGGAAGGGGCCGACGACCTCGAAGCCGTCGGCGCGGAGGCTCTGGGCGCCTGACGCCCAGAGCCAAGCGGCCTTAAAGCTGGGCCAGCATGTAGTCGGCGGCCGAAACCTTGAACTCGCCCGGCGCTTCGACATTGAGCTCCTTCACGACGCCGTCCTCGACGATCATCGAGTAGCGCTGCGAGCGGACGCCCATGCCGAACTTCGAGGCGTCCATCTCCAGGCCCAGCGCCTTGGTGAAGTCGCCGTTGCCGTCGCCCAGCATCAGGATGTCGCCCAGCACCGACTGGCTCTCGCCCCAGGCCTTCATGACGAAGGCGTCGTTGACCGACACGCAGGCGATGGCGTCCACGCCCTTGGCCTTGAAGTCGGCGAGGTGGTCCTTGAAGCCCGGCAGGTGGCGGGCCGAGCAGGTCGGGGTGAAGGCCCCGGGCACCGCGAACAGCGCGACCTTCTTGCCGGCGAAGATCTCGTCCGTCGTCATCGGCTTGGGACCTTCGGCGGTCCCGGCGGAAAAGGTGGCGGCGGGCAGCTTGTCGCCGACTTTGATGGTCATGGTCTGTCTCCCTGATCAGCTCAGCCCCACCAGATAGCGACCCCGGCGCAGGCATCAACGGCCTTGTGTAACGTGATGACTTGAAAGCGGCGCGATCGGCGTCACATTCGGAGCATGGGAGACGGCGAATTTCTTTCCGGCAAGATGCTGATCGCCATGCCCGGCATCGGCGACCCGCGCTTTGAGCGCGCCTTGGTGCTGATCTGCGCCCACGACGAGAGCCACGCCATGGGCATCGCCGTGAACCGGCCGGTCGAGGGCCTGACCCTGCCCGACCTGCTGGGCCGGCTGGACGTCAAGCCGAGCATCGAGATCCCGGCGGAACTGGTGCTGCTGGGCGGGCCGGTGGACCGTGAACGCGGCTTCGTCCTGCACACAGACGACTACACCGCCGGCGAGAACAGCCTGCACGTCGGCTGCGGCGTCGCCCTGACGGCGACCCGCGAGGTGCTGGAGGCGATCGCCGGCCATGGCGATCCGCCGCGTCGCTCGACCCTGGCGCTCGGCTATGCCGGCTGGGGCCCGGGCCAGTTGGAACGTGAGCTGCGCGAGAACGTCTGGCTGACCTGCGAGCCGGACGAGACGCTGATCTTCGGGACGGACCATGCCCACAAGTGGTCGAACGCCCTGGCCAAGATCGGGGTCGACGCCAGCCTGCTGACCTCGACCGCGGGCCGCGCCTAGCGCGCCCTAGCCGCGCGCCTTCACGGGCGCTGCGCCGTCGACATAGCTTTCGTTGAGATAGACCTCGGCCTCCTGCGGCGAAAGCGCCGGCGCATAGCCGAAGCCCTGGCCGTAGTCACAGCCCAGCGAGAGCAGCTGGCGGGCCATCTGGGCGTTCTCGACGCCCTCGGCGACGACTTCCAGCGACAGGTCCTGGCCCAGCTTGACGACGGACGAGACGATCTTCACCGAGCCCTCGTTGGTAGCCATGGTGCGCACGAAGTAGCGGTCGATCTTCAGGGTGTCGAACGGCAGCCGGGTCAGGTAGCTGAGCGACGAGAAGCCCGTGCCGAAATCGTCGAGCGCCAGGGCCGCGCCCGCCTCGCGCAGCTTGTACAGGATGATCGCCGCGCGGTCGGGATCGCGCATGACGTCGCCTTCGGTGACTTCCAGCTTCAGCGCGCCGGGCGGCAGACCCGTCTCGCGCCGGATCTCCAGCACGTCCGACACCAGGTCGGGGCGATCAATCTCGCCGGTCGAAAGATTGACCGCCACGGTCAGTTCGCCGGCGGCGCGGTGGTCCTGCCGCCAGCGGGCGAGCTGGGACGCGGCCTGACGCATCATCAGCGCGCCGAGCTCGCTCATCAGTCCCATCTCTTCACAGAGCGGCAGGAACTGGTCGGGGGTCAGCAGGCCGCGGCGCGGGTGGCGCCAGCGGACCAGCGCCTCGAAGCCGGACAGCGCACCGGTCGAGAGGCGCACGATGGGCTGGTAGAACGGTACGATTTCATTGCGGCCGAGCGCCCCGCGCAGGTCGCTTTCGAGCGCCAGCCTGGAAAGCCCGTCGCTCTCCAGGCTGCGGCCATACGCGGCCGCCCCCCCCCGCCCGCCGCTCTTGGCGGCTTCCACCGCCAGTTCGGCCCGGCGCAGCAGTTCGGCGGCCTCCGGCGCATCCTCGCCGCCGAGGGCCTCGACGGCGCCAATCGACAGGGTCGGGTGGATATCGAAGCCGGCGACCCGCAGCGGCTGCTCAAGCGCCTGTCGCAGGGTCTCGGCGGCCGGCTGGTCGCTGACCGTGGTCAGCACGGCGAATTCGTCTTCGCCGACCCGCGCGAGCAGCGCGTGCGGCGGGAAGGCGGCGGCCAGGCGCGAGCCGAGCGCGGCCAGCACCAGGTCGGCGCGTTCGTGGCCCAGCGCCTCGTTCAGGCGGCGCAGGCGGTCGAGGTCGGCGACCACCAACTCATGCTGGCCGGCATGGGCCAGGCGCTCGCGGGCGCGGGCGACGAAACTCTTGCGGTCGAGCAGACCAGTCAGGCCGTCCTGGTCGGAGGCGGCGAACTTGGCTTCCGGCGCAACCACCCCGGCGGCGCGCAGGCCTTCCTCCAGCCACACGCCGCGCCAGATGCAGACGCCGCCGCCGCGCATGCGCAGTCGAACTGAAATCTCGGTGCCCGGTTCCTGGACGCGCAGGACGTCCTCGGCCAGCGCCCGATCCGGCGGCAGGGCCAGGGCGCGCATGGCCGCCGACGAACATTCCGGCGCAAGCGGACCCAGCCCCAGCGCGCGCGAAGCGCCAGTCAGATGCAGGCGGTCTTTTTCGGGTTCCCAGAGCCACAGGGCCACATCGGCGGCGCCTAGCGCCTCCAAGGTCGCGGTTGCGTCCCAGCTCCAACGATCGTTCGGCATCGTCTCAAGACATTCCGGCCAACGCGCCGCAGAGCGGATCGGCCCACGACAGCCGAGCGCTAAACAGACACTCCTTCGTCCGGGCCCTCGTGCGCCCGCAGGGGAGACACAAGGCCGAACAACACATGATCGCGCCAGACGCCGTTAATTTTCAGATAAGCCTGGGCGAGACCTTCTTCCCGAAACCCGGCACGGTTGAGGAGTCGCCGCGACGGCTCGTTGCTGGGCAGGCAGGCCGCCTCCAGCCGGTGGAGGGCCAGCGTGCGGAAGGCGAAGACCGTCAGGGCCCGCACGGCCCCCAGGGTTTGGCCTTGCCGGGCAAAGGGTTGGCCGCACCAGTAGCCGATCGAGCCCATCTGGGCGACGCCGCGGCGGACGTTCGACAGCGTGATCCCGCCGGTCAGTGCGTCGTCCCGCGTGCGGAAAACAAAGAACGGATAGGCCGTTCCCGCCTCGCGATCACGCGCATAGGCGGTGAGCCTGCGGCGGAAGGCCGCACGGGTCAGATCGTCGGCCGGCCAGGTCGGCTCCCACGGCTGCAGGAACTCCTTGGACTGCATGCGCAGTTCGCGCCACTCGGCGAAGTCGGCGGCGCGGGGCGGACGCAGGCGCACGCCGTCGCCCTCGATGCGAAGTCCGCTTTCCGGCGCGATCCAGTCCAACAAGGCCATGGGCGGAACCTCGCGGGATGCGTGGAATCCGTCAAGCCGCCTGAGATCAGCCGAACAGCGCCCGATGGAAGGCCTCGCCGGCCTTCATCGCGCCCTTGGGGCCGAGGATGCTGGCGGCTGCCGCGCCGGGGGACAGCATCTGCGCGCCCAGACGGGAGATGTCGGCGGCCTCGACGGCGTCGATCTGGGCGGCGAGTTCGGCCGGCGGCAGGGTTCGGTCGAACAGCAGCACCTGGGCGGCGGCCTGTTCGGCCCGCGACAGCGGCTGCTCGCGCGCCATGAACATCGAAGCCTTGAGCTGGGCCTTGGCGCGGGCGAGTTCCGCGGCCTGCACGCCCCCGGCCATGCCCTTGATCTCCTCGGCCGCGACCTTCGCCAGTTCGACCGCGTCCTTGGCCGCGCAGCCGGCGAACACCCCGAGCACGCCAGTGTCGGCATAGGTCTCGGAATAGGCGTCGACCGCATAGGCCAGGCCGCGCTTCTCACGGGCCTCCTGGAACAAGCGCGAGGCCATGCCCCCGCCGAGGATCTCGGCGTAGAGCCGCAGCGCGAAATAGGTCTCTTCGCGCACGCCTACCGCCGGCAGCAGGAAGACCAGGTTGGCCTGCTCGAGCGCCTTAGGCGTGGTGCGCACGCCGCCGACGAAGGCGGCCGCCGCCGGCTCGCAGGCGCCCTGCCCGGCCGCGGCGCCGAAGTCGCGTTCGGCCAGGGCCAGCAACTCGTCCTCGTCCACAGCGCCGGAAGCGCAGATCACCAGGGCGTCGGGGGCGTAGAGCGCGCTGCGCCAGGCAGATAGGGCGCCTGGGTCGGCGCGGCCGATCGACTCGTCGGTGCCTAGGATCGGCCGGCCCAGCGGCTGGCCGTGAAAGGCCGCGTCCTGGGCCATCTCGAACACGTGGTCGTCGGGGGTGTCGGCGGCCTCGGCGATCTCCTGGCCGACGACCTGGATCTCGCGGGCGAGGTCGCCGGCGTCCATGGTCGGACGCAGGACGAGATCGGCGACCACGGAGCTGCCAAGATCCAACCCGCCCTTAAGCGCGCGGATCTGGAAGCTGGTGCGCTCATAGCCGGTGGCGGCGTTGATCTGGCCGCCCTCGGCCTCGATCACCTCGACGATGTCGCGGGCCGAACGATCGCCAGCGCCCTTGAACACCATGTGTTCGAGCAGGTGCGACCAGCCGGAGCGGGCCTCGTCCTCGGATCGCGCGCCGCGGCCGGCGACGACCGACAGCGCCAGTGTCTCAAGACCGTCGATCGGGTCACAGACGACCCGGACCCCGTTCTTCAGGGTATGAATGTTGGGCAGAGCCTCAGCCTTCCGCAAAGGCCCTGACATAGGCCTTGATGGTCTCGGCGTCAGCCGGCAGGCGGTCGAAGCGCTCGGGCTTGCCGGCCAGGTGCGCGGCGGTGCGCGGCATCACCGGGGTCTCGCCGGTGGCGGCCTCGACCGTCTCGGGGAACTTGGCGGGATGGGCGGTGGACAGCACCACGATCGGGGCCGTGGTCACGCCGCGGGCCCGCTGCATGCCGCACACACCGACGGCGGTATGCGGATCGATCAGTTCGCCGGCGTCACGCAGGGTGGCGACGATGGTGCGGGTGGTGTCGCCCTCGCCCACCGCAACGCCAGTGAAGGTCTCGCGCATGGCGGCCAGGGCTTGAGGCGGGATGTCGACGCCGCCGGTCTCGGCGAAGGCGGCGAAGGCGCGGGCGGTCTCGACCCCGTCGCGACGCACGCATTCGAAGTACAGTCGCTCGAAGTTCGAGGCCGACTGGATGTCCATGGCCGGCGACTGGGTCGGAGCGGTGACCCCGCGGACGTAACGGCCGTCTTCGAAGGCCCGGGCCAGGATATCGTTGGAGTTGGTCGCCACGATGATGCGGTCGATGGTCAGGCCCATGCGCTTGGCGACATATCCGGCGAACCCGTCGCCGAAGTTGCCCGACGGCACGGCGAACGAGACCGGCCGATGCGGCGCGCCCAGCGCCACGGCGGCGGTGAAGTAGTAGACGCTCTGGGCGACGATGCGGGCGAAATTGATCGAGTTGACCGCCGACAGGCCGACCGACTGCTTGAGCGAGGCGTCGGACAGCGAGGTCTTGAGGATCGCCTGGCAGTCGTCGAAGTCGCCGGCGACGGCCACGCAGCGGACGTTGTCCTCCTCGGCCGTGGTCATGAAGCGGCGCTGGACCTCGGAGATCCGGCCGTCCGGGAACATCACGACGATCTTGGTGTTGGCGCGGCCGCGGAAGGCCTCGACCGCCGCCCCGCCAGTGTCGCCGGACGTGGCGCAGAGGATGGTCTGGGTGCGCTTCTGCTGGCCCAGCACGTGGTCGGACAGGCGGGCCAGCAACTGCATGGCCACGTCCTTGAAGGCCAGGCTAGGACCGTGGAACAACTCGGCGATGAAGCCGCCGGGGCCGATCTGGCGCACCGGCACGACCGCGGCGTGGGTAAAGCTGGCATAGGCCTCGGCGCACATCACGGCGAGGGTCTCGCCGTCGATCTCGTCGCCGACGAACTTGGCGAGCACCGCGGTGGCGACCTCGGCGTAGGGCCGCCCGGCGAAGGCGGCGATCTCGTCGCGGGTGAAGCTCGGCCACTCCTGCGGGACGTACAGCCCGCCGTCCGGGGCGAGACCCGCCAGGACCGCATCGACAAAGCCGACCGAGGGCGACTGCCCCCGCGTAGAGACGTACCGCATCAAGACTTCCGTGTTCGCCAGAGCATGGCGGCATAGACGCCGACCAGGGCGGCGGCAAGGCCGAACCAGGTCAGGGCGTATTCGAGGTGTCGGTTGGAGATCTCGGCCGGCAACGGGGCCGGGTCCAGCGCCTGCCAGCCGGGGTTGGACGAGGTCTCGGCCATCAGGAACAGCGGCGCGGGCGCATCGACGTTCAGGGCCTGGGCCATGGCGGGCACGTCGCGGACGTACCAACGGTTGGCGGCGACGTCGTTGACGGGACTGAACCGGTTGCCGGCCTCGGGGACGCGCAGCACGCCGACCACCTCGACCGGCGCCAGGTCCGAGACGTTGACCCGCGGCCGGGCGGAGACGTCGTCGCGCACGAAGCCGCGGTCGACCAGGATGCTCCGATAGCTGCCGCCGACCACGCGGCAGGCCGAGATCAGCCGCGAACCGGCTTTACCCTCGCGGACCGAATACAGCTCGAGATAGGGGGCGCTGGCCAGACCCGGACACGTCAGCCGGATCCGCGCGAAATCGAGGTCGGCGCCGGCGGCCATCCGTTCCAGCGCCGCTTCGCCGCTCGTCGCGGGGGCCGCCTGCAGGGCCGCCACGCGGGCCAGCAGGGCTTCTTTCCAGTGCAGCCGCTGCAGCTGCCAGCTGCCGAGGCCGATCAGTATGGCGAGGGAGATGGCGACGGCGATCGTCAGGCCGACCGGAAAGCGCCGGGCGCGATCAGTCATGGCGCGCTTCCGAAGCCTTGTTGGCGAACTGAGCGGCCAGCAGCACGCCTTTCAGCGGCCGCAGCAGGCCAAGGCATACGAACAGCGTCAGGGGCAGAAAGACGACGATGTGCACCCAGATCGGGGGCGAGAACGCCAGCTCGGTGAAGAGCAGGGCGAAGGCGCAGAGGAAGCCCGCGATCAGGATCACGAAGACCGCGGGACCATCTCCAGAGTCCGCCTTGGCCAGATCGTAGCCGCACCGCTCGCAGGCGGGGGCTACGGTCAGGAAGCCTTGGAACAGGCGTCCCTCTCCACAGTTCGGGCAGCGGCCGCGGAGGCCCGCCAGCAGCGGATTGGGACTGTCCATATCGGCGGGCCCTAGTGGCCCGCCCCGCCGAACACCACGTAGATGAAGGCGAACAGGAAGAGCCAGACGACGTCAACGAAGTGCCAGTACCAGGCGGCGGCTTCGAAGCCGAAGTGCTTCTGCGGGGTCATGCCGCCGCGCAGCAGGCGGATCAGGCAAACGGCCAGGAAGATCGTCCCGATGAGGACGTGGAAGCCGTGGAAGCCGGTGGCCATGAAGAAGGCCGACCCGTAGAGGCCCGAGTTCTCCGCGCCCTCGCCGCCGAAGAAGTACTTGTGCTCGAGGATGTGGTGGTACTCGTAGACCTGCACCATGGTGAAGATGGCGCCGAGCGCGATGGTCAGCGCCAGACCGATCTTCGTGCCCTTGCGGTCGCCTTGCTGCAGTGCGTGGTGCGCCCAGGTCACGGTGGTGCCCGACAGCAGCAGGATCAGGGTGTTCAGCAGCGGCAGGTTCCAGGCCGGAACCGTCTCGATGCCGGCCGGCGGCCAGGTGGCCCAGGCGGCGCGGACTTCCTCGATCGAGGACAGGGTCCGGTGGCCGTGGAACAGGGCCATTTCGAAGAAGATCCAGAACCAGGCGACGAAGAACATCACTTCGGAAGCGATGAACATGATCATGCCGTAGCGCAGGCCGATCGAGACGACCGGCGTGTGGTCGCCAGCCTTGGATTCCTTGATCACGTCCGACCACCAGCCGAACATGGTGTAGAGGACGCCGGCCAGGCCGGCCAGGAACAGCCACGGCGACTTCTCGACGCCGAACAGGCCCTTCATCCACATCACCAGGCCGATCGCCATGATGGTCGCGGAGGCGGAGCCCACCAGCGGCCACGGGCTGGGCGGCAGCAGGTGGTAGTCGTGCTTAACTTCGCCGTGGGCCATTTCGGTCCTAACCCCTCTCAGATCTCACAGACGCCTGCCCCTCTCTCGGACCGGCGAATGACAATTCGCGTGTGCTATAGCCCCGCCTTGGCCGGAACGCCAAGGGCGGAAGAGTGCTTTGCCGCTGTGGCGTCGGCGCGTTTCTCGGCGCGCGCGGCCTCCACCGACGGGAAGAACGTGTACGACAAGGTCACTTCGCCCTTGCCCTTGGTCTCGAAGTCGTCCGCAAACTTCGGATCGACGAAGTAGACGACCGGGAATTCGATGGTCGTCTTCGCCGGAATCGTCTGATCCGAGAAGCAGAAGCACTCGAGCTTCTGGAAATAGGCGCCGGCCGATTCGGGCACGACGTTGTAGATCGCACGGCCCGTCTGCGGCTTGTCGCTGTTGTTGGTCACCTTGAAGAAGGCGAGGCCCGTCTGGCCGATCTTCACTTCCTGGGTGACCTGCTCGGCCGTGAAGGTCCACGGCAGCTCGCGGATATTGGCGTCGAAGCGAATCGTCAGCTTGCGATCGAGCGCTTTGTCGGGCGCGGCCTCGGCCTTGCGCACGGTGCCGTCGAAACCGGTGACCTGGCAGAACGCCTTGTAGAGCGGCACCGAGGCGAACGCCGCCCCGACCATAGCCACGAAGCCGCCGGCCGCGATCAGGGCGACCTTGCGGTTGCGCTTCTGCAGCGGCGTGCGTTCGGGCTTAGAAGGGCCGGTGGCCAACGCTGCCTCCCAGACGCACGATGGTCACCACAAAGACGAGGACGACGAACAGCACCAGGCCCAACGCCAATGCGATGTTGCGGCCGCGCCGCGCGCGAGCTTCGACGGTCGGATCGGGGGTGGGCTCGCTCACTGGAAAACTCCGACGGCGGGCAGGTCGAGCAGGTGCTCGGCCAGCAGGGTCGCGAACAGAAGGGTCAGGTAGAGGATCGAGAACGCGAACAGGTTGCGCGCGTCCTTGGAGCTGGCCTTCACGTCGTAGAGGCCGTCATCGTTGCGCTGCCCGCCGGTTTCGCCGGCCCGGCTGCGGAACACGCGCCAGGCGAGGACCAGGAACACCAGCCCGCCCAGGCCTGCGACCGCCAAATAGGTCATGCCGCCGAGACCGGTGAAGGCCGGCACGATGCACAGCGGGATGAACAGCAGGCTGTAGATCAGGATCTGCTTGCGGGTCGAGGCCGCGCCCGCGGTGACCGGCATCATCGGCACCCCGGCCTTCTGATAGTCCTCGCTGGTGTAGAGCGACAGCGCCCAGAAGTGCGGCGGCGTCCACATGAAGATGATCGCGCACAGCAGCCAGGCGTTCAGCGGCGCGGTTCCCGTCGCCGCCGCCCAGCCGATCACCGGCGGCAGCGCGCCGGCCAGTCCGCCGATGACGATGTTCTGCGGCGTCGAGCGCTTCAGCCACATCGTATAGACGACGGCGTAGAAGAAGATGGTGAAGGCTAGCAGGCCGGCGGCCAGCCAGTTGGTGGTCATGCCCAGCAGCATCACCGAGAACAGCGACAGCACCACGCCCATGGCCAGGGCGTCGGCGCCCTGCACCTTGCCGGACGGCACCGGACGCGCGCGGGTGCGGCGCATCTTGGCGTCGATGTCGGCGTCATACCACATGTTGAAGGCGGCCGACGCTCCTGCGCCGACGGCGATGCAGAGGATCGCCACCGCGGCCAGCACCGGATTGACCGGCGCGTTGGCGCAGACCAGCCCGGTAATGGCGGTGAAGATGACCAGCGACATGACCCGCGGCTTCAGCAGCTGGACGTAGTCCTGCCACCGCGGGGGCGCGCTGGAGCGTGGAAGGGCTGGCGACATGGCCATCACAATACTCTCAAAACGACCGAAGGGCGCGCGCTGGAATGTCCCAGCCCGCGCCCCACAGAGGTCTTTGGGAGCCGGACCTAGTGGAGGTCCGGCTTGACCACCGGCAGTTCGTTGAACTGGTGGAACGGCGGCGGCGAGGACAGGGTCCACTCCAGCGTCGTCGCGCCTTCACCCCACGGATTGGCTTCGGCCTTGCGGCGGAAGATCATCGCGTCGAGCAGGACGACCAGGAAGACGCCGACCGCAGCCAGGGTCACCAGGTAGCCGACCGAAGACACGTGGTTCCAGAGGGTGAACGCGTCCGGATAGTCGATGTAGCGGCGCGGCATGCCTTGCAGGCCAAGGAAGTGCTGCGGGAAGAAGATCAGGTTCACGCCGACGAACATGATCCAGAAGTGCAGCTGGCCCAGCCACTCGCGGTACTTCACGCCGAAGATCTTCTCGAACCAGTAGTAGAAGCCCGCGAAGATCGCGAAGACGGCGCCCAGCGACAGCACGTAGTGGAAGTGCGCGACCACGTAATAGGTGTCGTGCAGGGTGTAGTCGATGCCGGCGTTCGCCAGGACCACGCCGGTGACGCCGCCCACGGTGAACAGGAAGATGAAGCCCATCGCCCAGAGCATCGGCGTCTTGAAGTCGATGGAGCCGCCCCACATCGTGGCGATCCAGGAGAAGATCTTCACGCCGGTCGGAACCGCGATGACCATCGTGGCGGCCACGAAGTAGGCGCGCAGGTTGATGCTCATGCCCACGGTGTACATGTGGT
The DNA here is from genome assembly GCF_027286305.1 of Phenylobacterium sp. NIBR 498073. Taxonomy (NCBI): domain Bacteria; kingdom Pseudomonadati; phylum Pseudomonadota; class Alphaproteobacteria; order Caulobacterales; family Caulobacteraceae; genus Phenylobacterium; species Phenylobacterium sp. NIBR 498073. The sequence continues at coordinate 973,806 of NZ_CP114599.1, read as the reverse complement.
GGGCCCACACGACGAAGCCGATGAAGCCGATGGCCACCATGGCGTAGGCCATGGCCAGGTAACCGAACACCGGCTTGCGCGAGAAGGTCGAGACGATGTGGCTGACGATGCCGAAGCCCGGCAGGATCAGGATGTACACTTCCGGGTGACCGAAGAACCAGAACAGGTGCTGGTACATGACGGGGTCGCCGCCGCCGGCCGCATCGAAGAAGTGGGTGTTAAAGTTACGGTCGGTCAGCAGCATAGTGATCGCGCCGGCCAGGACGGGCAGCGAGAGCAGCAGCAGGAAGACGGTGACCAGAACCGACCACACGAACAGCGGCATGCGGTGCAGGGTCATGCCCGGCGCGCGCATGTTGAAGATCGTGGTGATGAAGTTGATGGCGCCGAGGATCGACGAAGCGCCGGCGAGGTGGAGCGCCAGGATAGCGGCGTCCATCGACGGACCTGCGTGCCCGGTGGTCGAGAGCGGCGGATAAGCCGTCCAGCCGCCGCCGAAGCCCTTGCCCGGGCCGCCGTCGACGAACATCGAGACCAGCAGCAGGATCCAGGCGGCCACCAGCAGCCAGAACGAAATGTTGTTCATCCGCGGGAAGGCCATGTCCGGCGCGCCGATCATCAGCGGCACGAACCAGTTGCCGAAGCCGCCGATCATGGCCGGCATGACCATGAAGAAGATCATGATCAGGGCGTGTGCGGTGACTACGGCGTTGTAGCCATGCTTAGACTGCTCAACCAGCCCGAACAGCTGGATCGAGGAGCCTTCCTTGAAGATCTGGATGCCCGGCTCGGCGAGCTCCCAGCGGATCAGGCCCGAAAGGGCGCCGCCGACCAGGCCCGCCATGATGGCGAACAGCAGGTAGAGGGTGCCGATGTCCTTGTGGTTGGTCGAGAAGAACCAACGCGCGATGAAGCCTGGCTTGTGCTCGGCTTCGTGGTGATCGTGAGCTGCGGCTTGTGCCATCTTACTATGTCCTAGGCTCATTTCGCGGCCGGCGCCGCGGCGGGCGCGGCGGGCGTGGAGGTCGGGGCCGGCGCGGCGGCGGCCAGAGCAGCCGCGGCGGGCGCCGTAGCGGCGGCCGGGGTCGCGGCGCCTTCGGCGGCCGGGGCGGCCGCGGCGGCGGGTGCCGCCGGAGCCGGGGCGTCGGGGGTCATCGAACCGCCCTTGGAAGCCACCCAAGCCTCGAATTCCGGCTGGGTCACGACCTTGATCTCGATCGGCATGAACGCATGGTCGACGCCGCAGAGTTCCGAACACTGGCCGTAGAAGGTGCCGGTACGCTCGGCCTTGAACCAGGTTTCGTTGATACGGCCGGGGATCGCGTCGATCTTCAGGCCGAACGCCGGCAGGGCGAAGGCGTGGATGACGTCGGCGCCGGTGACCAGCACGCGGACGGTCTTGTTGACCGGAACGACCAGCGGTTCGGTCGAAGCCAGGCGGAACGGAACCTTACGCTTCTCGGCTTCTTCCTCGGGCAGCATGTTCGAGACGAACTCGCCGACCTTCTGGTCCGGAAGCTCGTAGCCCCAGTACCACTGATAACCGGTGGCCTTCACCGTGTAATCCGGCTTGGGCATGTCGTGATAGGCGAACAGCAGGCGGAACGAGAAGATCGCGATGAACATCAGGATCAGGACCGGCACGACCGTCCAGATCACTTCGATCAGCGTGTTGTGGCTCCACTTCGCCGGAACCGGGTTGGCGCGCTTGTTGTAGCGCACGACGACCCAGATCAGCAGAGCCAGCACAAACAGGCTGATGATCGTGATGATCGGCAGCAGGATAAGATTGTGGAAATCGTGCGCAGCGTGCTTCAGCGGCGCAGCGGCCGGCTGCAGCCCGATGCCGCCCGGGGTCGGTTGCCCCATCAATTCCTCTGCGAACGCCTGGACGCCCCAGAACGCCGACGTTGCGCCCGCCGCGGCTGCCGCCGCCCACGTCCGCATGCCCTGAACCCTAGACTTCATGTCCCCTCGGTCTGCTTGGCCGGCCGCGCCTCGCGAAAGACGATCGCCCCCGCCGACTGAATCAAGACGTAGCGCCGCGCAAACCGCGAGGCCCCGCCCTTAAGCCGGGGTGCATACGCGCTCTCCCGTAGCTTGCCAAGGCGCTAAGACCCCCTATGGCGCAATGTCTCGACATGGAGACGCTTCGGACGGTTCGCCCACGCCCGAAAAAGGCCGCTTTCGCATAACTGCGGAAGGTTAAGCCGTCGGGTTTTCATCAAGGCGCCGGCCGACACGAACGGTCGGCGGCGGATTGGGGTGACGTCCGGGGCGCAAGCACCTATTTCTGTGGGCTCGCCTTCCGAAAGCAGACCTGACGATGAACGCCCTCGCCCCCGCCGCCTCGATTCTCGATTCCGTCGGAGTCGCCCCCGAACGCGCCCGCGAGATCCTCGGCGAGGCGCTGGCCGGCGCCGACGACGGCGAACTGTTCGTCGAACGCTCCGAGAGCGAGGCCTTCCTGTTCGACGACGGGCGATTGAAGTCGGCCTCGTACGATTCGTCCGAAGGCTTCGGCCTACGGGTGGTCGCCGGTGAGACCGCCGGCTACTCGCATTCGAGCGAGGTGTCCGAAGCGGCGATCAAGCGTGCGGGACAATCGTCGGCCCTGGCCAAGCGCGGCTATTCCGGCGTGTCGGCCGAGGGCCCGCGCGCCACCAACACCAAGCTCTATGGCGAGGACGATCCGACCGCCTCGCCCGCCTTTTCCGACAAGGTCGCCCTGCTGCAGGAAATCGACGCCTGGGTGCGGGCGCGCGACCCGCGCGTGGTGCAGGTGATGGCCAGCATCGCCGGCGAGCGGCGGATCGTGGAGATCCTGCGCGCCGACGGCCGCCTGATCCGCGACGTGCGCCCGCTGTGCCGGGTGAACGTCCAGGTCACCCTGGAGAAGGACGGCAAGCGCGAGAGCGGCTATTCCGGCGCCGGCGGCCGCGCCGGCTTCGACGCCTGGATCGCGCCCGACAAGTGGCAGGGCCAGGCCGACGAGGCCATCCGTCAGGCGCTGGTCAACCTGGACGCCGTCCCCTGCCCCGCCGGCGAGATGGACGTGGTCCTGGGCCCAGGCTGGAACGGGGTGCTGCTGCACGAGGCGGTCGGCCACGGGCTGGAGGGCGACTTCAACCGCAAGGGCACCTCGGCGTTCTCCGGCAAGATCGGCCAGCGCGTCGCCGCCCCGGGGGTCACGGTCTTCGACGACGGCACCCTGCCCGGCCGCCGCGGGTCGCTGACCGTCGACGACGAAGGCACCCCGACCGAGCGCACGATCCTGATCGAGGACGGCATTCTGGTCGGCTATATGCACGACCGGATGAGCGCGCGGCTGATGGGCATGACCGCCACCGGCAACGGCCGGCGCCAATCCTATGCGCACATGCCGATGCCGCGGATGACCAACACCGCCATGTTGGGCGGACAGCACAAGCGCGAGGAGATGATCGCCTCGACCAAGCGCGGGCTCTATTGCGCCAACTTCGGCGGCGGCCAGGTCGACATCACCAACGGCAAGTTCGTCTTCCAGTGCACCGAGGCCTACCTGATCGAGGACGGCAAGATCACCACCCCGGTCAAGGGCGCGACCCTGATCGGCGACGGCCCCTCGGCCCTGACCCGGGTGACGATGATCGGCGACGACTTCGACTTCGACGCCGGCGTCGGGGTGTGCGGCAAGTCGGGCCAGAGCGTGCCGGTCGGCGTCGGCCAACCCTCGCTGAAGCTGACCGGCCTGACCGTCGGCGGCACCAGCATCTAGACCTGAAACCGATGGTTACGAACCCGTAATCATCGGATTTATTTCAGGAAATTAATCCACATTTCCTGGATTTAATTGGCGCGCACCCGGGGGCGCAGGTCACTTGCCTGCGTCTTTGGGGAGCAATGTTACATGATCGCGCCGGCCCTGGCCTCTGCACTCGCCCTCGCCGCGCCCGAGGCGGCGGCAGGGATTTCCACTCAGCCCGCCGCCGTCGCGCCCGCCGCCGAGGGTGTGATCAGTTACCCCGCGGCCTTCTTCGCCGACAGCCAGGCGGCCAACGCCTGGGAGATGCTGCTGCGGCTGCCCGGCTTCACGCTCGACACCGGGGACAAGATCCGCGGCTTCGAGGGCGGCGGCGGCAACGCCCTGATCGACGGCCAGCGCCCGACCAGCAAGACCGACCCGCTGGACGAACTGCTGCGCCGGGTGCCGGTCGCGCAGATCGAGCGTATCGACCTGATCCGCGGCGGCGCGCCCGGCATCGACATGCAGGGCCGCACGGTGATCGCCAACGTGATCCGCAAGCCCGGCGGCGGCCTGCAGGGCCTGGTCGCCGTCGCCAACAACCACATCTATGACGGCCGCAACCTGCACGGATTCCGGCTGGAGCTGTCCGGCGGCCGCGAGGGCCGCAACTGGGAAGGCTCGGCCCGCTACGGCTTCGGCGCCGACGACGGCGGCGACTTCGGCCCCGGCGTGGTCCTCGGTCCCGATGGTCAGCCGCTCCGCGTCAGCCAGATCGATTCGACCGGCGGCATCGGCAACCAGACCCTGACCGGCGCCTACGAGCAGCCGGTGCTGGGCGGCAAGTTCCGCATCAACGGGCGGCTGTTCTGGGAGAAGTACAAGTTCAAGGAGGACAACCTCATCGTCCTGCCCGAGGCGGGCCTGGCGACGACCGACGATATCAACCACACCGATGAGACCGAGCTCGGCCTGCGCTTCACGCGCGACCTCGGCTCGCGCGCGACGCTGGACCTGATCGGCCTGCGGCAGACGCGCGACCGCGACATCTCCTCGGTCTATGCCGAGGCGCTCGAAGAGGACCGCTTCAACCTGCAGCGTGAAGGCAGCGAGACCATCGGGCGGGGCGTGCTGTCCTATCGGTCCAGCGAGACCCTCTCGTTCGAGGCCGGCGGCGAAGGCGCGTTCAACAAGCTCCAAAGCGACACCCGCCTGACCGTGAGCGGCACGCCGATCCCGCTGCCCGCCGCCAACGTGGTCGTCGAAGAGACCCGCGGCGAGGTGTTCGCCAAGAGCGTCTGGCGGCCCAGCAGCAAATGGACGCTCGAGGGTGGCCTGCGCTACGAGGCCTCGTCGATCTCCTCGTCCGGCGACGTGGCGCTGGAAAAGAGCCTGAACTTCCTGAAGCCGCGGCTTGCGGCGACCTGGGCGCCGACCGAGGCGACGCAGGTGCGCCTGCGCTTCGAGCGCGTGGTCGGGCAGTTGTCGTTCGACGACTTCGTGGCCGATTCGTCGCTGAACACGGGCGTGGTGACCGCCGGCAATCCCGACCTCAACCCCGAACAGGCCTGGGTCAGCGAGGTCGCAGTCGAACAGCGGTTCTGGAAGGAAGGCGTGGTCGGCGTGACGTTGCGCCGCTCGGCCCTGACCGACGTGATCGACCGGGCCCCGATCATCACCGAGTTCGCGATCTTCGACTCGCCGGCCAACATCGGCGACGGGACCAAGGACGAGCTGGTGCTGAACCTGACCGCGCCGCTGGGCCGCTTCGGCCTGACCGGCGCCCAGTTGAAGGGCGAGGCGACCTGGCGGCGGTCGGACGTCACCGACCCGACCACCGGCGAGAGCCGCGAGATCTCCAAGCTGCGCCCGGTGGAGTGGGAGGCGACCTTCTCTCAGGATCTGCCGCAGTGGCGCACGACCTGGGGCGTCGACGTCTATGGCGGCTGGCGCGAGACCAGCTATCGGTTCAACGAGGTCTCGACCTTCAAGCTGGGGACCTTCGTGCGGCCCTTCGCCGAGTGGCGGGTGCGGCCGGACATCATCGTCCGCTTCGAACTGCCCAACATCACCGAACGGGGCCTGCGCCGCACACGCACAGTCTATGACGGCCCGCGCGGATCGAGCCAGGTGCTGTTCACCGACGACCGCAAGCTGGAGTTCGGGCGGATGTACTACGTCCGCATCCGCAAGACGTTCGGCGCCTGACGCAGTTCCAACGAAGAAGGGCCGGACGCATCGCTGCGTCCGGCCCTTTTGTCATGCCTCAGACAGGCCGCATCAGCTCTCGCGGTCGGCCCGGATGGCGGCCGGGTTCACGGCTTGGCGTTCACCGTCCAGCACCGGGGCGATCGGCTCGGGCTGGGCGTGGCCCGGGCCGTTGGCGCCGTGGGCCCAGTGCTTGATGAAGAAGCTCAGCGCCACGAACACCAGGCCGACGGCGACGCCGGCCCAGCCGAGCTTGTTGAAACCATCCATCGAGGTGGCCAGCGCCGCGGCCGGATCCAGCACCTGGCCGCCGACCGTTTCGGTTCCCATCGCCCCGGCGATGATGCCGCCGACGTACTGGGCGATCGACGAGGATAGGAACCACACGGCCATCATGAACGACACCACCGAGGCCACTGAAAGCTTGGTGATCTCGGACAGGCCGACCGGCGAGAGGAAGAGTTCGCCCGTGGTGTGCAGCATGTAGAGCAGCGCCAGCATGATCAGCGGCAGGCGATAGTTGTCGTCGGCCAGGCCCTGGGCCCAGACCACCACCAGGAAGCCGAGGCCGACCTGCAGCAGGCCGAAGCCGAACTTCAGCGTCGGGTTCGGATCGCGGCCGCGCGCGCCCAGCCAGGCCCACATCGCCGCGAAGATCGGCGCGAAGATCAGGATGAAGCCGGCGTTGAACGACTGGGTCTGGGCCGCGGAGATGCCCATCAGATCGACGTTGCGGGCAGCGAACAGGTTGAGCGAGGTGCCTGCCTGTTCGAACAGGGTGAAGAACACGACCGAGCCGAAGATCAGCACCAGCGCCAGCAGCATCCGCTCGCGCTCGATCTTGTCGCACTTCACCGTCAGGAAGTAGCCGATGAACAGCAGGGCCAGGACGGTGGAGATCCCAAGCGCCCAGCCGACCAGCTGGTTGCTCTGCACCAGCAGCCAGATCGGTGCTACGCCGAGGATGGCGAGGATGTAGATCAGCCATTCGCGGTTGATCGGGCCGGCGACCGGCGCCTTCAGCAGTTCGAGATTCGGCGGCTCGCCCTTGCCTTGCAGCAGCGGCTTGCCGAACACGAAGACCACCCAGCCCAGGGCCATGCCGACGCCGGCGAGGCCGAAGCCCGCCCACCAGCCGACCGTCTGCCCGAGCAGGCCGCAGAGCACCGAGGCCCAGAAGGCCCCAAGATTGATGCCGTAGTAGTAGAGGGTGAAGCCGGAATCCCGACGCGGGTCGCCCTGCGGATAGAGCTGGCCGACGATGGTGGAGATGTTCGGCTTCAGGAAACCGACGCCCATGATGATCAGCGAAACCGCCAGGTAGAACGCGTTCTTGCCGAGCGGATCGACCTGCTTCTCCATGGTGTAGCTGTCCTTGGCCAGGACGGCCGGCAGCGGGCCGCCGGCCTGCAGGCCCTTGATCTCCAGGCCGCCGCCCTCGGCGGGACCGAAATCATAGGCCTTGTCGCCGACCATCAGCTTGACGGTGCGCGATTCCATCCGGCCTTCGGCGACGACCTCGTACTTCTGGCCGCCATAGACGAGCTGCTGGGTCGCGGGCTTGCCCTCGACCGCCATGGTCAGGTGGCCGGCGACCAGCAGCAGGGCGCCGAAGGCCACCGCCTTGCGGGTGCCGAGATAGCGGTCGGCGAGCAGGCCGCCGATCAGCGGCAGCAGGTAGACCAGGCTAGTGTAGGAGCCGTATTGCGCGCCGGCGGTGGCGTCGTCGAACAGCAGGTGCTGGGTCAGGAAGAAGATCAGGATGCCGCGCATCCCGTAGTAGGAGAACCGCTCCCACATCTCGGCGAAGAACAGGATGATCAGCCCTCGCGGATGCTGCTTGAGCAACTGCATGAGGACGGGGATCCCGGTCGCCAACGTAATGACGATCCCCAAAAGGATTACGATGTTCATGAGGGCGGTATTCCGATTCCTTGGACTGCCGGCTCTTCAGAGGGTCGTTTTCGCCCCCGTCGGGCTAATTTGGCGGGAGAAGATCACGCGGCCGGGCCGAGCACAAGCAATCGGGCGCCTGAAGCTTGGCAATGAGGGAGCCTGTCCCCCACCTTGAGCGTTGCATCTGCACGAAGGAGGAGCGTCCCCATGCTGACCCCCGGCCCCGACCATCCGATCGACATCACCCCGGCCAAGACCCGCTGGCGCGCCATGTACGGCGAGCACGTGATCGCCGACAGCGGCGATGTCCTGATCCTCACCGAGGCGAGCTATGCGCCGGTCGCGTACTTCCCGCGGGCCGACGTGTCGATGGAGTACTTCTCGCGCAGCGAGCGCCAAACCCATTGTCCGTACAAGGGCGACGCGGCCTACTACACGATCCTGATGGACGGCCGGTTCGCCGAGAACGCGGTCTGGACCTACGAGGAGCCCTACCCGGCGATGGACGCGATCCGCGGCCGGCTGGCCTTCTATCCGGACAAGGTCGAGGTCTACGCGGTCGAGGACATGCTCGTCGATCCAAAGCACCCGCATGCGGCGGTCGACCAAATCGTGCAACACACCGACAGCGGCGCCGGCGCCAGCCAGCGCGACCATTGGCCGCCGAACGTCACCTCGCCGCCCCCCGAAAGCTAGGCGCCGTCAGGCGCGCGGCCCGGGCCATTCCGGGCGCGCGTCTGGATCCTCCAGCGTCATGCCGACGCCCTCTGTGGCGCGCACCGGGACGGCGGCCCAATCGAAGCCGTCCAGGCAGAAGACGTTGACTCCGAAGTGGTCGGGCGCGGCCCGCTTGCGATGGAAGGTGTAGATTCCGCATCGGTTGCAGAAGTAGTGCCGCGCGATCCCGGTGTTCCAGCGATAGAGCGAGAGCGCGTCCTCGCCCGCGGTGACGATCAGGGCGCTCTCGTGCACCTTGGCCATCACAGCGTTCTTCTTCACACACAGCGAGCAGTCGCATGTGGTGAGTTCGGTGATCTCCGCCTCGACCTGGAAGCGCACGGCTCCGCAGTGGCACGAGCCGGCCAGCATGGTCAGTAGGCGAAGTCTTCGAACACCCGGCGCACGTCGCCCTTCCAGGGGCCGTGGTAGAGTTCGAGAAGGCGTTCGGCCGGGGTGATCCCGCTGTCGGCGATGTCCTCGAGCTCGGCCAGGTAGCCGCTCTCGTCGACCATGCCGGCGCTGAGCCGGTTGCGGTTCTTCAGACCCTGCTTGGCGATGGCGACCATGTCTTTGGCCACATCCTGGACGCTGCGGCCGTTGACCTGCGCCTTGAGGCCCAGGCGGGCGACGTCGGCGCGCAGGCGCTCGTGGTCCTCGACCTGCCAGTCCTTGCAGAGGTCCCAGGCGGCGGCGAGCGCGGCTTGGTCGTAGAAAATCCCAGCCCACAGCGCCGGCAGGGCGCAGAGGCGGCTCCAGGGCCCGGAATCTGCGCCGCGCATCTCCAGGTACTGCTTGAGGCGCACTTCGGGGAAGGCGGTGGTGGTGTGGTCGGCCCAGTCCTTGAGGCTGGGGCGGTCGCCGGGCAGTTCGGCCAGTTCGCCGGCCATGAACTTGCGGAACGACTTGCCGGCGAGGTCGACGTACTTGCCGTCGCGCTTGGCGAAGTACATCGGCACGTCGAGGGCGTAGTTGGCGTAGGTCTCGTAGCCGAAACCGTCGGCGAACACGAAGTCCAGCATGCCGGTGCGGTCGGGATCGGTGTCGGTCCAGACATTGGCGCGGGCCGACAGGAAGCCCGAGGGCTTGCCTTCGATGAACGGCGAATTGGCGAACAGTGCAGTGGCGATCGGCTGCAGGGCCAGGCTGGTGCGGAACTTTGCCACCATGTCGGCTTCCGAGCCGAAGTCGAGATTGGCCTGGACCGTACAGGTGCGGAACATCATGTCGAGGCCGAGCTTGCCGACCTTGGGCATGTACTCGCGCATGATCTTGTAGCGGCCCTTGGGCATCACCGGGATCTCGTCCCGCCGCCAGAGCGGCGTGAAGCCGAGGCCGAGGAAGCCAAGACCGAGTTCGTCGGCGACGGTCTTCACCTCAGTGAGGTGCTGGCCGGTCTCCTCGCAGATCTCGTGCATGGTCTCCAGCGGCGCGCCGGAGAGTTCGAACTGGCCGCCGGGCTCGAGGCTGACATTGGCCATGCCGCGTTCCAGGGCGATGATGTTGTCGCCCTCGTAGACGCCCTTCCAGCCGAATCGCGTCAGGCCGTTGAGCAGGGCCTGGATGCCGGCCGGGCCGTCATACGGAATCGGCTCGGCGGTCCCGAGGCGGAACACGAACTTCTCGTGCTCAGCGCCCACGCGCCAAGCACTGGCGGGCTTTTCCCCGGCCTCGAACCAGCGGACCAGGTCCTCCAGCGTGAGGGGTCGCTCGTCGGTCACGACGTCGGCCATCTCGTTCTCCCCAGCCCAATCCAGCCAAAAGCGGCGCGATCTTTACGCCGCTCAGACAGGTGGGCGCAATTCAGGAAACCTCAAGGCGCCTCAGGAAACCTCATGGCTCCGCCAGTCGCCCTGAGCGGCCTGCCAGAGGGTAAGGGCGCTGATGGCGGCGGTATCGGCCCGCAGAATCCGCGGCCCCAGGGTAGCGGGCGTGGCGTAGGGAAGGTTCCGCAAGGCCTCGCGTTCGCTGGCCGAGAAGCCGCCCTCAGGGCCGATCAGGATGGACCAGGGCGCTGGCGCCGCACCTTCCAGGGCCTGCAACACCGGCCGCGCATCCCCCGCTTCGTCGCAGAACAACAGCCGGCGCGGGGCCTCCCAGCCCTCGATCAGCTTGGCCAGCTTCACCGGCTCGAAAATCTCCGGCACGTCGAGGCGGCCGGTTTGTTCCGCGGCTTCGGCGGCGATGGCCGCCAGGCGGTCGACGCGGGTGCGCTCTGCGTTGGTCCGCTCGGTGATCACCAACCGCACGCGGCGTGCGCCGAGTTCGGCCGCCTTCTCGACGATGGTCTCGACCCGCGAGCGTTTGACCAGGGCGATCACCAGGTCGAGGTCCGGACCGAACGCTTGGCGCCGTTCCAACGCCTTGGGCCGAAGGATGACTCCGCGCTTGCCGGACACCTCGATCGCCGCGCGCCACTCCCCGTCCCGGCCGTTGAAGACCAGCACCTCGTCGCCGACCGCCCGGCGCATAACCGAGGTCAGATAGTGACTCTGGCCATGGTCGAGCCCGAGGGCGACGTCCTGGGAAAGGTCGGCGGCGACGTGAAGACGGATCATGCACGAGGTTCTAGCCCTGGGCGGCGGTTCAGGACTAGGCTTCGATCCATGGCGAAGTCAGACAACGGCGACGACGCGTACGAGGCCGAGCTCGCGGAGCTGCAGCTGGCCCTGGTGCGCTACCAGCAGCACGCGATGAAAGCGGGCGACAAGGTGCTGGTGATCTTCGAAGGCCGCGACGCGGCCGGCAAGGACGGCGCGATCAGCCGGATCACCGAGCACATGTCGATCCGCGCCACGCGGGTGGTGGCCCTGCCCAAGCCCACCGAGCTGGAATCCAGCCAGTGGTACTTCCAGCGCTATGTCCCGCACCTGCCGTCGGCCGGCCAGGTCGTGATCTTCAACCGCTCCTGGTACAACCGCGCCGGGGTCGAGCGGGTGATGGGGTTCTCGAGTCAAAAGGACCAGGAGATCTTTCTGCGCGACGTCCCGCACTTCGAGGAAATGCAGATCGAGAGCGGTCTGAAGCTGGTGAAGATCTGGCTCGATATCAGCCGGAAAGAGCAGGGAGAGCGGCTGAAGGAGCGGCGTGAAAATCCGCTCAAGGCGTTGAAGACCAGCCCTCTGGACGATGTAGCCCAGGAAAAATGGGCCGACTACAGCGCCGCGCGCGACGAGATGCTGACCCGCACCCATCAGACCTTGTCGCCCTGGACCTGCGTGGTCACCGACGAGAAAAAAGTCGCGCGCATTAACGTCATGCGCCACCTGATCAAGACCATCGCACCGCAGGAGATCGCCGACGGCGTTGACGCTCCCGACAGCCAGGTGCTGTTCCCGTTCGAGATCGGCGCCATCGCCGAAGGCCGCCTGAACAAGTAACCACGCGTGCCAGGAGTGGAGGAGATCTCGGCCCGCGAGGCTCGGCGCATCGCGCTGGCCGCGCAGGGCTTCGCCGAGCGGCGGCCGGCCGCCCCCGGCAAGCGCCACCTGCTGAAGACTATCGAGCGGCTGGGGGTCGTGCAGATCGACTCGGTCAACGTGGTGTCGCGCACCCACTATCTGCCGATGTTCTCGCGGCTCGGCGCCTATCCGCGGCCGCTGCTGGAGGAGATCGCCTGGGGCAAGCGCCCGGCCCTGGTCGAGTACTGGGCGCACGAGGCCTCGCTGCTGCCCGCCGCGACCCACCGGCTGCTGCGCTGGCGGATGGACGACGCCCGCGCCGGGGTCGGCACCTGGAAGGGCATCGCCCGGTTCCTGCGCAGCCACGGCGACTTCATCGACAAGTGCCTGGACGAGATCGCCGCCCGCGGGCCGATTCCGGCCTCCGAGCTCAGCCTGGGCGCCAAGGGCGCCGGCAGCTGGTGGGGCTGGAGCGAGGGCAAGCGGGCGCTGGAATCCTTGTTCTGGGTCGGCGACCTGACCACCGCCACCCGGCGCGGGACCTTCGAACGGGTCTACGGCCTGCCCGAGAGAGTGCTGCCCAAGGCCGCCCTCGAAGAGCCGCCGCCCCGCGAGGAAGCGCAGCGCGAATTGCTGCGGATCGCCGCGCGGGCCCAGGGCGTGGCCACGGAACGGGACCTGCGCGACTACTTCCGCATGGGCGTGGCCGAGACCAGGGCGCGTTTGGCCGAACTGGTCGAGGCCGGCGACCTGACACCGGTGAAGGTCAAGGGCTGGGAGAACGGGGCCTATCTCCACCGCGATGCGAGACGCCCGCGCAAGGTCACCGCCAACGCCCTGCTCTCGCCGTTCGACAACCTGATCTGGTTCCGCGAGCGGACTGAGCGGCTGTTCGGGACCCGGGTGCGGCTGGAGATCTACACCCCGGCCCACAAGCGGGTGCACGGCTACTACGTGTTGCCGTTCCTGCAGGGCGAGGCGATCACTGCCCGGGTCGACCTGAAGGCCGAGCGCAAAAAGGGGCTGTTGATGGTCCAGGCCGCCCATGCCGAGCCCGCCGCGAACGGCGAGACGCCGGCCTTGCTGGCCGCCGAGCTGAAGCTCATGGCCGGTTGGCTGGGCCTCGACCGGGTCGAGGTCGCGCCGAAGGGCGACCTTGCGGCGCGGCTGGCGGGCGCGCTCAGCTAGCCTTCGGCGTCATCACCAACCAGGGGGTCGCCTGGAGGCGGAACTCCCAGACCGCCAGCAGTTGGTCCAGGTGGCTTGCGCCCTTGAGAAAGTCGGGCAGCGGCAGGGTCTTGGGGTGCGGATCGAGGCGGACGATGTCGTGCGTCGGGCCGAACCGCTCGACCAGGCGATCCAACACGCCCCGCCGATAGACGTCGTGAGTCTCGACGATCAGATCCATGCCGGCCAGGGCCGGCGACAGGTCAGGACGCAGCAGGTCATCCTCGGCCCCCTCGATGTCGACCAGCACCAGGCAGCGGCGATCCTTGAACGCCTCGAAACCGTCGGGCTCGAAGCGTTCGCCGATGACGACCCGGTCCGTCACGCCGTTCTTGGCGGCGAGTTCAGCGCAGGCCAGACGCGCCTTGTCCTGGATGTCGAAGGCGTGGACCGTGACGCCCGGCATCAACCGCGCCAGGCCGACCGCGTAGTAGCCCTCAGCGCAGCCGACATCGATCACGCAGTCCAGCGGCTTGGCCGCAAAGGTCGCGAGATAGGGGTGCAGTTCCGATTCGTAGGTCCCGATCAGCCGCGGGGTCAGGGCCCCCTCAGTCGCCGAGGTGACGTATTCCATGCCGGCGAAGGGCCCCTGCATGATCCTCGCGCCATAGTGACGGACATAGGCGTCGGCGATCGCGCGCGAGCGCCAGATCGCCAGCACCCGCAGGGCGACATTCAGTTCACGCGGATTGGCTAGCGACGGCTCGCGCGCCAGACGGTCACGCAACCACTGAACCACCTGCTCGACGTAGGTCATGCGTCTCCCCCAGGACCGCTCGGGTCCTGGGGGTCATTTAGCACGGGCGGCCATGCCCGTGTCAGCCGTCAGACGGCGCCTTCGCTCACCGCATGCAGGCGGGCATAGGCGCCGCCCTGCTTCACCAGGTCGGCGTGGCGCCCCTCCTCGACGATATGGCCCTGGTCGAAGACCAGGATCCGGTCGGCGTTGCGCACGGTCGAGAGGCGGTGGGCGATGACGATGGTTGTGCGCCCGACCATCAGCTCCTCCATCGCCGCCTGCACGTCGCGCTCGGTCTCCACGTCGAGCGACGAGGTGGCCTCGTCGAAGACCAGGATCGGCGCGTCGGCCAGGAAGGCCCGAGCGATCGCCACGCGCTGGCGCTCGCCGCCCGACAGCTTCACCCCGCGCTCGCCCACCAGGGTCTGGTAGCCCAGGGGCAGCCGCATGATGAACTCATGCGCCCGGGCGCGGCGCGCGGCGAGCGCCACCTCGTCGGCCGTGGCCTCGGGGCGGGCATAGGCGATGTTGTCGGCGATGGTCCGGTGGAACAGCGCCGGGTCCTGCGGCACCACGGCGATGGCGCGGCGCAGCGAGCCCTGCTGCACCCGGGCGATGTCCTGACCGTCGATCAGGATCCTGCCCTCGTCGAGATCGTAGAGCCGTTGGACCAGCTTGACGAAGCTCGACTTGCCCGACCCGGTCGGGCCGACCAGGGCGACGCGTTCCCCCGGACGGATGGTCAGGGAGAAATTCCGGAACAGCGGCTCGTTCACCGACTTGTAGCGGAACGTGGCGTTCTCGAAGACCACCTCACCCAGTTGCCCGGCGAGGGGCGCGGCGTCAGGCGCATCGGCCACTTGGGGCGCCATCTCGGCGAAGCGGGCCACGTCCTCGACGTCGTCGAGCCCCTTCTGCAGCATGCGGACGTTCTCGCCGATGTTGCGCAGGTAGCCGCTCATCACCAGGAAGGCGGTGATGCCGAAGGCGACGTCGCCGGGGGTCGCCTTGCCTTGGGACCAGAGCAGCAGCAGCAGGCCCGTCAGCCCACCCTGCAGCACCGCCAGCAACATGTTCTGGATCAGCCAGAGATCTGTGAAGCGGTTCCAGGTGCGCACCACCGCGCCGCGCCAGGTCTCGGTGATCTCGCCGATGCGGGCGCTTTCGCGGGCCTCGGCGCCGAAGCTGCGGACGGTGGCGTTTCCGGTGACGGAGTCGGCCAGCGCGCCGCCGATCCGGGAGTCCAGGGCCACCGAACGCTGGTTCAGCGGACGGCCGTACTTGGCCGTCAGGATCACGTTGGAGGCGATGTAGAGCGCGACGATGGCGAGAGAGAAGAGCCCCACCATCGGCCAGCGGACGATCATCATCACCGAGAGGCCGATGAGCACCAGCAGGGCTGGGCCGATCCACATGACGATGGCGTCGGAGACCAGATCGTAGCCCCACATCGCCCGTGACAGCCGGCGCACCGTGGCGCCGGCGAAGGCGTCGGCGTGCCAGTCGGCCGAGAACGACTGCACCCGCGCGAAGCCCTCGTCGGTCAGGTCACGCATGTTCAGCGCGGCCAACGGGTTCCAGAACTTGTTGGCGATGTTCCGCACCACCGACAGCACCAGGTACAGCGCGACGAACACCGCCCAGGCGCCCCAGGCGACGTTCGCCGCCTGCGGTCCCTCGGCGACGGCGTCGACCAGCCGCCCCGCCGCCAGCGGGATGGCCATGTCGGCGGCGATGGAGAGCAGCGAGAAGAGGACCATGCCGCTCAGCAGGCCCGGGCGCCGCAGCCAGTAGCGCATGACGAAGCCGATGACCTTGCGGTTGGGCAGGGTCCGCTGCTTCTGGTCCTCGGCGTCTTCGTAGTGGTCGGTCACAGCTCGGTTCCTTCGGTCACGGCGTGCAGCCGCGCATAGGCGCCGCCCTTGTCGATCAGTTCGGCGTGGCGGCCCTCCTCGACGATCCGGCCGCGGTCGAAGACCAGGATCCGGTCGGCGCCGCGGATGGTCGACAACCGGTGGGCGATGACGATGGTCGTGCGCCCGACCATCAGTTCCTCCATCGCCGCCTGGACCAGGCGTTCGGTCTCCACGTCCAGCGACGAGGTCGCCTCGTCGAGGACCAGGATCGGCGCGTCGGCCAGGAAGGCGCGGGCGATGGCCACCCGCTGGCGCTCGCCGCCCGACAGCTTCACCCCGCGCTCGCCGACCGGCGTGTCGTAGCCGTTCGGCAGGCGGGCGATGAAGTCGTGGGCGCGGGCCCGCTTGGCGGCCAGTATCACCTCGTCCGCCGTCGCATCGGGTCTGGCGTAGGCGATGTTCTCGGCGATGCTGCGGTGGAACAGGGCCGGGTCCTGCGGCACCACGGCGATAGCGCGCCGCAGGCTGGTCTGGCCGACCTTGGAGATGTCCTGACCATCGATCAGGATCCGGCCGCTCTGTACGTCGTACAGACGCTGGATCAGCTTCACGAAGGTGGATTTGCCCGCCCCGGTCGGGCCGACCAGGGCGATGCGCTCGCCCGGCGCGACGATCAGGGTGAAGCCCTCGTAGAGCGGCCGCGGCTGGTTGGCGTAGCCGAAGGTGACCCGGTCGAAGATGACCTCGCCCAGGTCGCCGCGGAACGGCCGCGCCTGCGCGTGGTCGTTCAGTTGCGGCTCGGTGCGCATGTAGGTCGCCACGTCCAGCATGTCGTCCAGGCCCTTCTGGAGCATCTGGGTGATCTCGCTGAAGTTGCGCATGTAGCCGGCCATGACGATGAACGAGGTGATCGCGAAGGCCACGTCGCCCGGGGTCGCCTGACCTTGCGCCCAGGCGTGGACGAGGAACCCGGTGAGGCCGGCCTGCAGGATGATCAGCAGCAGGTTCTGGCCCAGGCCCACGACGTTGAAGCGGTCC